>JBBSME010000006.1:0-46407 GCA_038233335.1 Acidimicrobiales bacterium
GCGGTCGTCGGCGGCGGCGCGGTCGTCGGCGGCGGCGCGGTCGTCGTCGGCGCGGTCGTCGTCGGCGACGTCGGGGCACACATGTCGTAGGCGCGGGTCGCCGACCACGAGGTGGCGCTCCCCCACTGCCAGCCCTCGATCCCGCCGGAGGCGGGCTGGGTCGCACCGGCACCGACCTGGGAGTACCGGTAGCCCTGGTAGTAGCCCCACGACTTGGGCTCCTGGCAGGTGAGGCAGGACGGCCCCGAGGCGCAGCCCACCTGCTCCCCGCCCCGCGGGTCGGTCAGCGCGCACACCGCGCCCCCGCCCACCGACCCGAACCCCTGCACCACCGGCTTGAGCCCCGCCCGCTGGAGGACCTCGATGCCGGAGCCGCCCGCGGGGACGCAGGCGGTGAACAGGGGCCGCCCCGGGAAGGCGACGGCCACGCCGACCCCGGACCCGGCGGCCCGGGCATCGGCGTCGCAGCCCAGGGTGGCGGTGGGCGCGCTCTCCGACGGAGAGGCCGGGGCCGCCGACGCGGGACCGGCGGCCATCACCACCGCCAGGCCGAGCAGCCCTCCCACCAGCGCGGCCGCGACGCGGCCGATCCGTCGGCCCGGCGCCGACCGGCGCCGAGCGGGGACCTCACGGTCGGCCAGGACCCGGTGTCCGGACCCTCGCCGGGCGGGAGCCATCGTCAACCGGCCGGGGCGCCGACGGTCTGGCCGACGTACTCCGATGATCCGGCGATGAGGAGCACCAGCCGCTCCGGGCTCTGGCCCCGGCGGATCTCGCTCACCCAGTAGTCCCGGCCGGGGACGTCGGTGTCCCGGCGTAGCAGCTGGTGGTAGATGTCGGTCACCAGGAAGCGCAGGGCCTCGGTGGAGCCCAGCACCGAGCGGGCCACCTGGGTACGGGTCTTCCCCCCGGCCCGCTGGTCGAGGGCCCACTGCCGACCGGCGGCATCGGCCGACCGGCCCAGCACGGCCTGGTACACCGCCTCGACCCAGGACTCCTCGGTCGGGGGGCCGGCCGGGAACGCCGGAGCGGTGGAGTCGTAGTACTCCTGGCCGCCCAGGATGCCCGCGGCCACGTCGTAGCGCCGGCCGGCGCGGACGGTGGCCTGTCCTGCGGCCAGCTCCTCGGAGGTGGCACGCCGACCGAGGTACTGGCGGTGCAGGCGGTCCACCACCCGTCGTCCGTACTCGGTGGTCCCGGTCAGGCGCCGGGAGAGCTGGGCCGGCGACGTGCCGCTGTCGATCTGGGCCACCCAGTAGGCGGCGCCGGGCTCGTCGCTGAGACGGCCCAGCAGGTCGACGTAGTGGGCGTTGACCAGCCGTCGGCTGTCGCCGACCGCGCCACAGGGGACGTCGCTCCCCGTGTAGGGCCAGGGGCCGGCCGAGGCCACCAGCGCCTGGAGGGCCTGGCTGGTGGAGAAGGTGTTGATCCCGAACCCGTCGTTCGGGCTGGAGATGCGGCCGTCGGGCTGCTGGCGGGCCTCGATGGCCTGTCGGGGCAGGGGGTAGGGCACGCCGTTGGAGCGGACGTCGGCCGCGTCGCGCCAGCACGGCCGGTCGGGGTCGCCCCCGAAGGTCCGCGCCGCCAGCATCACCATGGCGGTGGAGTTGGGGTTGCCGTCGTCGAACTCCCCGGCCCACTGGCCGTCCCACACCTGCTGGAACCCGAGGGCCACCACGGCCCGTCGGACGGTGTCGGCGGACGCGTCACCGGCGAGGGTCAGGGCGATGACCACCGAGGCGGTCAGGTCGGGGTCGAAGCCGGCGCCGTCGGGGCTGCCGGTGAAGGAGAAGCCGCCGTTGGCCTGCTGCGAGGCGGCGATCGACGCCAGGAGGGCACCGGGCACAGCCGCGTCGCCCAGGGCGGCCAGGGCCCAGGCCGAGAACACCCGGCCGCCGAAGGGCAGCCCGGCGTAGTCGGAGCTGGGCCCCCCGCCAGCCTCGAGGGCGGCCACCAGGTCGACAGCACCGGCGGTGTCGCCGGAGGGGTCGAAGTCGGCGGCATCGAGGCCGAGGGGCTCGGTGACCAGCGCGATCACCTTGGCCGCCTGCTGGGCCCGGGTGGCGGGCGTCCCCGCGGGATCGGTCTGGGCCGCGTCGACCTGGTCGTCCAACGCGTCGAGGGCGGTCAGTCCGCCGGTCTCGACCGCGGTGACCGCGCTCAGCGCCTCACCGTCGTCCCACCCGGGTCCGGTCTGGCCGGCGGCGGCCAGGGCCAGGGCGGCGTCGGGGGTCTCGAAGCCGGGGAAGTCGGCCAGCTCGAAGCCGCCGTCGGCCTCCTGCTGGGCCGCCAGCCACCCTGCAGCGGCGTCGACCGCGGCCGAGGCCCGGGGGGCGGCCGGGGCGGCGCCGGCCGGGGCGGAGACGAGCGGGAACGCCGTCAGCGCCGAGACGGCGACTCCGGCGAGCAAGCGGGAACGGGTGCGCACGCGCATGGACTTCCTCCTGGGCCCCCGGATTCCTCGAGGGGCCGATCGGGCCGCGGGAGCGGCCGTGGTCAGGTGCCGGCGGAACCGGCGGCAGGGTGGGTCACCTGGCTTGGGGCTCGAGAGCCCCTCACAGCTGCGGGTCAGCGCCGGACTCGAACCGGCTTCCCCCGTCGGTGCCGGGTTGTCTGGTCCCGGACCTCGACCAGCCGCAACATCCGGGTTGCGGCCGACCTCTGCTGGCTGCGTACCGTACTCACCGGGTCCGCGACCGTCAAAGACCGCAGGAGGTGGCACCGGTGACCAGCCCCCTCCACGCCGTCACCTGGATGGTCTGGGCCATCGCCGTCACCGTGTCGCTCCAGCTGGCTCGCAACCCGCTGCTGGTGGCCATCGTGCTGGCTGTGGTCTGGGTGGTGGTCGAGACGCACCGCCGTCCCGGTGCCCTGGCCCGTGCCTTCCCCGTGCTGCTGGGGGTGGCCGCCGCCTTCGGGCTGCTGCGGGTGGTCCTCATCGGTCTCACCACCCCCGCGGCGGAGGGGGCCTCCGGTGTGCTGCTCACCCTCCCCCAGGCCACCCTGCCCCGGATCCTGGGGGGCTTCGCGGTGGGCGGCGCGGTCTCCCAGAGCGTGGTCCTGACGACAGCGGTCGACAGCCTGGTCCTCATCGGGATCATGGCCGGCTTCGGGGCCTTCAACTCGGTGGCGTCGCACCACGAGCTGCTGGCCTCGACCCCCCGGGCCTTCCACGAGCCCGGCCTGGTGCTCACCGTGGGCCTGGCCTTCGTGCCCGCCACCCTCGATGCCGCCACCGCGGCTCGGGAGGCCGACCGGGCCCGCACCGGTGGGGTCACCATCCGCCGGGGGCGGGCCCTGCGCCAGGCCCTCCCGGTGCTGGAGACGGGCCTGGAGCGGGCCGTGCGCCTGGCCGAGTCGATGGACGCCCGGGGCTACGGGCGGACGCGAGCCACCGGCGGCGACCGCGTGGCCGCGGTGCTGGGCACCACCGCACTGCTGGCCCTGGCCGGGTCGGTGGTGGCGCTGGTGGGCCAGGCCTCGATCCCCGCCGCGATCCTCGCCGCGTTGGGCGTGGCCAGCCTCGTCGGAGCGATCCTGGCCAGCGGGCGCTCGGCGCCCAGCCGCTACCGACGGCGGCGCCTCCGACGCCCGGACGTGGGGGTCATGGCCGCGGTCCTGGCCGTGCCGGCCGCCCTCGGGGTCTGCATCGCCCTTGGGGTCGACGACCTGTCGTGGGACCCCGCCGTCCTCCCCTTCGCCGGCCCGGGCCTGCCCCTGCTGCCGGCCGCGCTCCTGCTGGCCCTGGCCGTCCCCGCCCTGGTGCGTCCCGAGGCCGCCCCCGCCCACGGGACCTCGGACCAGTGACCCCAGCCGCCCCTGCCGGGGAGGTCCGCTGGTCCGACGTGGGCTTCGCCTACCCCGACGGCCCCGACGGCCCCGCCGTCCTCGACACCATCGACCTGGCCATCGCCGACGGCGAGGTGGTGCTGGTCGTGGGCGGCAGCGGCTCGGGCAAGAGCACCCTGCTCCGCACCGTCAACGGCCTGGTCCCCCACGCCACCGGCGGGCGCTTCCGGGGCGCGGTGTCGGTGGGGTCCCTCGACGTCACCGCCCTGCGACCCCGCGACATGGCCGGTTCGGTGGGTTTCGTGCACCAGGACCCCGAGGCCCAGGTGGTGGTGGACGAGGTGGAGCACGACGTGGCCTTCGTCCTCGAGAACCTGGGCATGGGCGAGTCCGAGATGCGCCGTCGGGTCGAGGAGGTGCTGGACGCGGTCGGGATCGCGGCGCTGCGGCACCGCTCCCCCTCCACCCTCTCAGGCGGCGAGCGGCAGAGGTGCGCCGTCGCCGGGGCCCTGGCGGCCGCACCCGCGGTCCTCGTCCTCGACGAGCCCACCTCGATGCTCGACCCGCAGGGGGCCGACGACGTGCTGGCTGCGGTGGCCCGACTGGCCGACGACCTCGGCACCACCGTGGTCATGGCCGAGCACCGGCTGGAGCGGGCCGCCCCCATGGCCGACCGGGCGGTCGTGCTGACCCACGGCCGGGTGACCGCCGACGGGATCCCCGGGCCGGTCCTGGCCGACGACCCCGGCGCTCCCCCGGTGGCACACCTCGGCCGACTGCTGGGCTGGGACCCGCCCCCCCTCACCGTGCGCGAGGCCCGGCGCTGGGCCCGGAGCGCGCCGGTCACGCTGGCGGCGGCGGCGCCCGACGACCGCGCGGCCCCGGGCGAGATCCTGGTGACCGCCCGCGGGCTGGCGGTGGGCCACACCGGTCGACATCCGGCCCTGGCCGGCATCGACCTGGACCTGCGCGCCGGTGAGGTGGTGGCCCTGGTGGGTCGGAACGGGTCGGGGAAGTCCACCCTGCTGCGGGCCCTGGCCGACCTGGCCGCGCCCGTCGCGGGAACGATCCGGCGCACGGGCCGGGTGGCGATGGTGCCGCAAGACCCCAGCAGCCTCCTCTTCTCTCCGACCGTGCGGGCCGAGGTGGCCGAGACCTGCCGGCTGCTCGGCGCCGACGCGGCCGCGGTCGACGACTGGCTCGACCGGCTCGACCTCGCTCCTCTGGCCGACCGCCACCCCCGGAGCCTCTCGACCGGGGAGCGCCAGCGGGTGGCGGTGGCCGCCGTCGCCGTCGGGGGCGCCCCCGTCCTGCTCCTCGACGAACCCACCCGGGGCATCGACGCCGCGTCCCGGAGCGCCCTGGAGGCGGCCCTCACCGCGCACGCCGCGGCCGGCGGCGCGGTGGTGATCGCCACCCACGACGTGGAGCTGGCCGCCCGCACCGCCACCCGCGTCATCGCCCTCGGAGGGGGCGAGGTGGTGGCCGACGGACCCGCCCGCTCGGTGCTGTCCGGTTCCCTCTTCGCCCCCCAGGTGCTCCGCGTCCTGCCCCCGCACCTCACCGTGGCCGAGGTCGCAGCAGCTCGGGTCGACCGGAGCTCGCGGTGACCGGCGGTCTCCGCGTGCGACTGGTCTACGTCCTGGCCAGCGTTGTCGGCGCGGGCGCCTTCCTCTACCCGTTCTGGCTGCCCGCCGAGGCCGGCGTGGCCACCGCCCACTCCGGAGACGCCCCCTTCATCGCCGGCCTGGTCGGCGCGCTGGCTGTGGCCGCGGTGATGGTCGAGATCCGGGCCGGGACGATGACCGGAACCGACGTGGCCCTGCTGGGGATGCTGTCGGCCATGGCCGGGCTGCTCCGGCTGCTGGACCTGCCCGGCGGGGGCAGCGGGATCTTCTTCCTGGTCCTGCTGGGAGCGGCCGCCTTCGGCCCCCGGTTCGGCTTCCTGCTGGGGCTCTTCTCCATGGCCCTCGGGGCCGTGGTGACCGGCGGGATCGGGCCGTGGCTGCCGTTCCAGATGCTGGTGCTGGCCTGGCTGGCCGCCGCCGTCGGCGCGCTGGGCCGCATCACCCGGCACCTCGACCCCCGGCTGGAGGTGGCCGTCCTCGCCGTGGCCGGGTGGTTCGGGGCCTTCGCCTACGGCGCCGCCATCAACCTGTGGTCCTGGCCCCTCCTGCCCGGGGACGGACCGCTCCAGTGGCAGCCTGGGCTGGGCCTGCGGGGCACCCTCGACCACTACTGGGCCTTCTACGTCGGCACCTCGCTGGCGTGGGACGCGGCCGGAGCCACCGCCAACCTCATCGCCATCGCCCTGCTCGGTCGGCCGGTGCTGCGCTCACTGCGCCGCTTCGCCCACCGCCTCGACCCCGTGGTCGAGCTGGAGCCGTCCGCTCCCTGACCAACGTCGAACTGGTCCTGAAGTGGTCGTGGGACGACGAGGTCGTGGGACGACCGAACTCGGGACCGGTTCACAACCGTGACCGAACTGGTCCCGAAGATGGTCGTGGGGACGACCTGTCGTGGGGACGACCTGTCGTGGGGACGACCAAAGTCGGGACCGGTACGGGGGAAGGCGGGGGTCAGTGTGGCGGGCGGGGCCAGGACCGGAGCCAGCGCAGCCAGGTCACCAGGTCCGCCGCGGTGGGGGAGGTCCGCTCGGTGCCGTAGGCGGTCTCCAGTCGGAACCGAATCCAGGGCGCTGCGGCCCGCACCGACGCGGGTCCCCGCCACCACTCCGTCGGGAGGTGGCGACCGGCGGCGACGGCAGCCGAGGGCCACAGCGAGGGCCGTCGGGCCAGCGCCACCGCGGACCGCCGCAGATCGGGATCGGAGCGCAGCACGCTCGTGACCCTACGACCCGCGCCACCGCCGGTGGGGTCCGAGGTGCGAGCGCGGCGGCCACGCCCGTACCCTCTTCGGTGTCCGGCGACGATGTGCCGGCTCCCCCGACCCAGGAAGACGCTCCCCCGATGGCCAAGGATGACAAGGACGACGACTTCGTCGGCAAGCTGGAGGAGAAGGTGGGCTGGCTGACCGGCGATCGGGAGGCCGAGGCCAAGGGCAAGCTCCGACGGCTCGACTCCGACCACGGCGACCACGAGGACGAGTCCGACGACGCCAAGGCCCAGCCGGCCCGGGAGGCCGAGAAGGACGTGCGAGCCGACTACGGCGAGTACGACCCCGACGTCGACGGCGCCACCCCGGCGTCGGACACCCGCCCGGGCGACAGCTGAGAGGCCGGTCACCCCGGCCTCAGCCGTCGACCAGCCGCCAGCCCACCGCGCCCGCGCCGACCAGGGGACCCTCGTCGCCGAGGCCGCCGGCGCGGATCTCGATGTCCCGGCTGAACGCGAGGCGGGCCGAGGCCGCCGCCTCCGCCCGGGCCGCGTCGAGGAACACCTCGCCGAAGCCGAGGGCCACCGACCCCGCCACCAGGGCCAGGCGGAGGTCGAGCAGGTTGGCCACCGACGCCACCGCCCGTCCGACGAGGGTGCCGGTGCGGACCCGCACCTCCCGGGAGGCCTCGGCGGCCGGAGCACCCGTCATCGCCGCGATGGCGGTGCCCGACGCCTCGGCCTCCAGGCACCCCTGCGCTCCACAGGGGCAGTCGCGGCCCCGGGGCTCGACGATCACGTGGCCGATGTGGCCGGCGTTGCCCTGGGCGCCGTCGAGCAGCCGCCCGCCCGACACGATGCCGCCACCCACCCCGGTCGACACCACCATGGCCAGGTAGTCGGGGACGTCGGCGGCGGCACCGGTCCAGCCCTCGCCCAGGGCCAGGGCCTTGGCGTCGTTGTCGACGGCGGTCGGGCGCCCGACGTGGCGGGCCCGGCGCCGGTGGGGGGGGAAGCGGCGCCAGGCTCCGATGTTGAGCGGCGAGACCGTGGGCTCGCCGTCGGTGCACTCCATCGGCCCGCCGCACCCGACGCCGACGGCGACGACCTCGCCCCCGGACCGGACCTCGTCCACCAGCCCGGTCACCGCCGCGAACAGCGCCTCGGCGGCGCTGCCGGGCGGCGTCGGAGCCTGGACCCGTCGGGTCAGCACCCCGAGCCGGTCCACCAGCCCCGCCGCCACCTTCGTGCCCCCGATGTCGATGGCGAGGACCTGGGGGGGCGCCACGAGACCACCGTAGGTCGGGCCGGCGGGCACCGCGCGCGACCCCGCCACCTCGGCCTCTACCCTGACCCGTGACCGGAGGAGGATCCGTGGCCGAGACGACCCCGCTCGACCGGGCGCGCGCCGGGCTGGCGCCCGACGAGGTGACGGCGCGCTACCAGGCCGTGGTCGACAATGTGAACACGGTGATCCAGGGGAAGACCGAGGTCGTGGAGCTGGTGCTGCTCGGCATGCTCGCAGGCGGCCACGTCTTGATCGAGGACGTCCCCGGGGTGGGCAAGACCAGCCTGGCCAAGGCCCTGGCCGCCTCCATCGAGGGATCCTTCGGCCGCATCCAGTTCACGCCCGACCTGCTCCCCTCCGACGTGGTGGGCGTGAGCGTGTACGACCGCCGCAGTGCCACCTTCGACTTCCGACCCGGACCGGTCTTCGCCAACGTGGTCCTGGCCGACGAGATCAACCGGGCATCCCCCAAGACCCAGTCGGCCCTCCTCGAGGCCATGGCTGAAGGCCAGGTCACCGTGGGCGGGGCCACCTATGCCCTGGAGGACCCGTTCCTCGTGCTGGCCACCCAGAACCCGGCCGAGCACGAGGGCGCCTACCCGCTGCCCGACAGCCAGCTGGATCGCTTCCTGCTCCGAGTCTCGATGGGGTACCCGGCCGCCGAGGCCGAGCTGGCGATCCTCGACAACGACGGGGCCGTCGACATCCTGCCCAAGCTGGAGCCCGTCGCGCGGGCCGCCGACATCGTGGCCATGGCCGCCGCCACCCGGGCCGTGCACGTGGCGCCCGGGCTCCGGGGGTACCTGGTCGAGCTGGCCACGGCCAGCCGAGCCGATCCCCGGCTCTCGCTCGGGATGTCCCCCCGGGCCACCCTGAGCCTCCAACGTGCCGCCCAGGCCCGGGCCGCCATCGCCGGGCGAGGCTTCGTGATCCCCGACGACGTCAAGGCCCTGGCCGTCCCGGCCGTCGCCCACCGCCTGCTCCTGGCCCCGGAGGCCGCTCTGGCCGGCACCAACCGCTCCCAGGTGGTCGCTGACCTGCTCGACACCGTCCCCGTGCCCACCTCGGCCGGCACCCGACGGTGATCCGGGCGCCGCGACCGACGCGGGCCGGCGGCCTGCTGGTCGGGGCGTCGGTCGCGGTGAGCCTCGGAGCCCGGCTCCTGGGCCTGGTCGAGCTGGACGTCCTGGCCGCGGCGGGCCTCCTCGCCGTTGGCCTGGCCCTGGCCCGGGTGGCCCTGGTCCGCCCCGGGGTCGGTGTGCACCGGTCGGTCCGACCGGCGCAGGTGTACGTCGGGTCCCGCGCACGGGTCGAGGTCGAGGTACAGGCGTCGGGTCGGCGCGCCACCCCGGTCCTCACCTTGCGCGACCCGGTGGGCGAGCGCGGCGGAGCCCGACTGGTGGTGGCCTCCCTGCCGCCCGGCCACTCCGTCCGCGCCACCTACCGCCTGCCCACCCACAAGCGGGGTGAGGTGGCCGTCGGTCCTCTGGTCGCAGAGGTCACCGACCCCCTGGGCCTGGCCCGCCGAGGGCGCGTGGTCGCCGGTCGGGTACGGCTCCTCGTGCTCCCGCGCGTCGATCGCATCACCCCCCTCGGTCGGACTCCCGGCTCCGAGCCCCTGGCCGGCCAGGACGGACGGCCCAGCGCGGGAGGCACCGGCGACGAGTTCCACGCCCTGCGCCCCTACGTCGTGGGCGACGACCTGCGACGGGTCCACTGGCCCATGAGCGCCCGGACCGACGACCTGGTCGTCCGCCACGACGAGGAACCCCGCCAGGGCCGGCTGACCCTGGTGCTCGACGTGGAGCGCAACCGCTCGCGCCCGGAGGGGTTCGAGCGCATGGTGTCGGCGGCGGCGAGCATCGCCGGCGCCCACTGGCGGCGAGGCGACATCGTCCGGCTGATCGCCACCGACGGTCGCGACACCGGCTGGGTCACCGGGCAGGTGGCGTTCGACCAGCTCCTCGAGACCCTCGCCCTGATCGACCGCACCGACGACTCGGACCTGAGCCGCACCCTGGCCCGCACCCCCGCGGCGGCCGACTCGGTGGTGGCCGTCACCGGCCACCTGACCGACCCAGAGGTGGCGCTCCTCCCCGTTCGCCGGGTGGCCCGTGCCGGAGCCCCGCTGCACCTGGCGGTGGTGCGCTTCCCCACCACGCGATCGCTCTCGGCCCAGGCCACCACGGTGGTCGCGGGGGTGCGGGTCGTGAACGTCGCTCCCCGAGGCGAGTTCGCGACGGCGTGGAGCGAGGTCATCGGGAGCGGGGCGCGGGGCGCAGTGGGGAGCATGGTGTGACCGCCACCCTCGACCGGCCGGCCCCCTCACCACCCGAGCCGGCCGTCCCGGGTGCGCCGCAGCACCAGATCGACCGGTGGGCCGAGGGCTCCCTCGTGCTGGTGACGCTGGCCGCGACGATCGCCTTCGGTCGGCTGTTCGACGCCGGGGGCGCACTGGTCCCGCTGGTCCTCGCCGCGGTCGTGGCCCACGTCGTGGCGGCCACCACCCGACGGCGCGGCCTCGGTCCGGCCGCCACCGCCGCCACCCTCGGGGCGGGCTTCTGCCTCCAGGCGTCGGTGACGCTCTACCCGCACACCTCGTTCCTGGGCCTCCCGACCGGAGCCACCCTGACCAGCTTGGGCACCGACCTCGACCGGGCCTGGCTCCTCTACGCCGAGACCACCGCGCCGGCCCCGGCGTCCCGCGGGTTCCTCCTGGCCGTCACCTTCGCCCTGTGGGTCACCGCAGGGCTGTCGGACTGGGCCGCCTTCCGCCTCCAGACCACGGCGGAGGCCGTCCTGCCCGCGGTGGCCCTGTTCACCTTCACCGCGATCCTGGGCGAGAGCGTGCACGGCGTGGCCCTGGCCGCCGTGCTGGCCGCGACCATCCTCGCCTTCGCCGTGGTCCAGCGGGCCCGTCGATCCGACCACCGCGACGCATGGGTGGGACCGCGATCCGCGCGCGGCACGTCGACGCTGGTACGGGTGGGCCTGGCCACCGCGGTGGCCTGCGCGCTCCTGGCCGCGCTGTTCGGGCCGCGGGTGCCCGGCGCCGAGAGCGAGGCCCTCGTCGACCTCACCGGGGGCGACGGACCCAGCAGCCGCATGACGGTGAGCCCGCTGGTCGACATCCGGTCCCGCCTCGTCCAGCAGTCCGACGCCGTGGCGTTCCGGGTGGTGGCCGACCTGCCCGCCTACTGGCGCCTCACCTCGCTCGACCAGTTCGACGGCCAGGTGTGGTCCTCCAGCGGCTCGTTCTCCAAGGCGGACGGCCTCCTGCCCAGCGAGCCTCCGGAGGCGACCACCACACCGGTCCAGCAGACCTTCACCATCGAGTCGCTGTCCACCATCTGGGCCCCGGCCGCCCTGACCCCAATCCAGATCGACGAGTCCGACACCGCCCTGCGGTGGAACGGGGGCCTGGCCACGCTGATCGTGCCCGCGGCCCAGGACTCCATCGATCAATCGACCTACACGGTGACCTCCGCGGTGCCGTCCTTCACCCCCGAGGACCTGGACCGGCCCCGCACCGCAGCCCTCAGCGAGGCGCTCGAGGACGCCACCCGCCTCCCCGCGGACATCCCCCCGCTGGTGCAGTCCCAGGCCCGTCAAGTGGTCAACGGCGTCGGGTCCGGGCCCTACGCCCAGGCCCTGGCCCTCCAGGACTGGTTCCGCAGCACCTTCACCTACGATCTGGCCGGCACCGGCGCCGGGCACGACGAACGGGCCATCGAGACGTTTCTGGAGGCCCGTCGGGGCTACTGCGAGCAGTTCGCGGGGACGTTCGCGGCCATGGCCCGGAGCCTCGGCCTCCCCGCTCGGGTGGCCGTGGGGTTCACACCCGGCGAGGTCGACGACGACGGCACCACCTACACCGTCCGGGGGCGCAACGCCCACGCCTGGCCCGAGGTGCATATCGAGGGTGCCGGCTGGGTCCCGTTCGAGCCCACGCCCGGTCGCGGCCAGCCGGGCACCGAGGCCTACACCGGGGTGGCCCCCGCCCAGGACACCCAGGACGGCGCCCCCGCGCCGCCTCCCACCACCGTTCCCACCGCCGAGACCCCGCCCCCGAGCGAGGACCGACCCCAGCCCAGCCAGGACGACCTGCTGGCCGGGGGGTCCTCGACCGCCTCGGAGGAACCGACGGGCCGGTCGGGACCCGGCGCCAGCGAGCTCGTGCTCCTCGCTCTGGCCGCGCTGGTGGCCCTCCTCGCCCTCGATGTGGCCGCCCTCGCCGGGGTCCGGGCCGCCCGCCGGCGACGGCGCCGACAGACGACCGCGGTGGCCGGCCGCGTGCGGGCGGCGTGGACCGAGGCGGTGGATGCCTTGATCGGCGTGGGTCACGGCCCCCGAGCGGCCGAGACCGATGAGGAGTTCGCTCGCCGGGCCGCCACCGGGCTCGGATCCGATGGTCCCGCTCTGGTGAGCCTGGCCGGGCTGGTGACCACCGCGACCTGGGCTCCCGCCGGGTCCGGACCCGAGGCCGACGTGGTCGACGAGGCCACGAGCCTGGCTCGCCGGATCACCACCCAGGTGGCGGACGGCCGGGACTGGCGCCAGCGGGTGCGGGCCCTGGTCGACCCTCGGCCGCTGCTCGCCTCGCGCCGTCGCTAGGCCTCAGAGCCGTAGGACCTGCGCGGCCGACGAAGTGATCAGCCCTCGGGGTCCTCGTCACCCTCGCCGTCGCGCTTGAGCCGCTCGCGGGCCTTCTCGGTCGCGCCGCGGAGCGAATCGCCGAGGCCACGCTCCCGCATCGACTGGGTGAGCTGCTGCACCCCGGCCCGGCCCAGCTTGCGGAGGCTGCGCTCGAACCACAGGGCGGACAGCAGCATCAGGACGAAGCCGCCGAAGGCGTACAGGAAGCTGTGCTCGAAGGCCAGAGCCGCCACCAGCACCACGGTGCCCAGCCCGAAGGCGACGCCTGCGAACTTCATCAGGCGCAGGTGGTGGGCGTAGACGCTGTGGCGGCCGATCTCACCCGCGAGGTCGGGATCCTGCTCCTCGAACTGCTGCTCGATCTGCTGGAGGATCCGCTGTTCGTCTTCCGAGAGCGGCATGTCTTTCCCTTCACCCAGGTCTCGGGCGGCGGAGCCGGGGCTCCAAGAAGTGACTTCAAGTCTCGCACAGCCTCAGGCCGCCGACAACGCGCAACGGCCCCCATCACCCTCAGGGTGGGGGTCGGTCCGAGGGACGCGCCTCCGGTTCGGTCGCGACGTCGTCGGGGCCCCACTGCTGGCGACCCCGACGGGCCACGCGGATCCCCGTTGCGTCGGCGAGGGTGGCGGGCACGAGGGCGTCGGCGCCGTAGCGCTCGCGCACCTGGTCGATGGCGTCGGTCGCGGCGTCCCACGCCCGGTCGTCGCCCGCAGCGTCAGCACCAAGATCGTCTCCGAGCAGGCTCAGCTGCAGCCCGGCTCCACCCCCCGGCGCGACCAGCCCGCTGACCCCGACGCCCAGGAGGCGCACGCCCGGGCTGATGTCGACGCGGCTCAGGAGCTCCTTGGCCACCCGGGCCACGGCCGGGCCGGTGGCCACCGGCTGGGGCGGGGTGAGGCTGCGGGTGATGGTCTGGAAGTCGCCGAACCGGACCTTGAGCGTGACGGTGCGCCCGGCAAGGGTCTGGTCCCGGAGCCGGGCGGCGACGGCGTCGGCCATGCGGACCGCCTCGCGACGCAGCTCGTCGGGGTCGTGGCGGTCGGTGGCGTAGGTCTCCTCGTGGCTGATGGACTTGGCGGCCTGGTCCGGAACGACCGACCGGGGGTCGACGCCGTGGGCCAGGTCGTGGAGGTGGCGCCCGTGGGCCCGGCCCACCGCCGAGGTGAGGCTGGCGAGCGGCAGCTCGGACAGGTCGCGCACGCTGTGGACGCCGAGGCGCTCCAGCCGGGCCTGGGTGGCGGGCCCCACCCCCCACAGCGCACCGATCGGCAGCCGGTGCAGGAAGTCCAGCTCCTCGCCCGGGGCGATCACCGACACACCCGGTCCCGGGATCGGCCCCCGGCGTGACGGGCGGGGCTTGGCTGCGTTGGTCGCCAGCTTGGCCAGGAACTTCACCGGAGCCACGCCGATCGAGCAGGTCAGGCCCTCCTCCTCTTGGACCCGGTCCCGCAGGGTGACGGCGATGGTCGCGCCGTCGCCGTGGAGGCGACGGGCGCCGGACACGTCAAGGAAGGCCTCGTCGAGCGACAGCGGCTCCACCAAGGGGGTGAAGGAGCGGAACAGCTCCATGACCCGGCCGCTCACCGCCCGGTAGTGGTCGTGGTCTCCGGACAGGAACACCGCATCGGGGCAGAGCTGGCGGGCCCGCGCCGAGGGCATGGCCGAGAACACCCCGTAGGACCGGGCCACGTAGGACGCGGCCGCGACCACCCCCCTGGCCCCGGTGCCGCCGACCACCACCGGACGATCCCGCAGCTCGGGGTGGCGCAGCAGCTCCACCGACGCGAAGAACGCGTCCATGTCGACGTGGAGGATGGTGCGGGGCC
This sequence comes from Acidimicrobiales bacterium, assembly GCA_038233335.1. Classification (GTDB taxonomy): domain Bacteria; phylum Actinomycetota; class Acidimicrobiia; order Acidimicrobiales; family Iamiaceae; genus Iamia. The sequence continues at coordinate 14,394 of JBBSME010000006.1, forward strand.
GGTCGGTCATGGTCGGTCGTCGAGGCGGGCGACGCGGATGTCGCGCCCGGCGAGGGTGCCGTCGACCCGGTAGCGGTAGCGGCGCGACGCGGCCGACGGCTCGGCCAGCCAGTCGAGCAGGGGCTCGGCCACCCACCGGGGCGCACCGGTCAGCAGCCCGGCGCACTCGTCCGCGCCCAGGTAGCGGGCGGCGACCACGATGCCGTCGGGGTCCTCGGACCCCAGCTCACCGGTGACACCGACCGCCACGTGTGCCTCCACCGCCAGCCGCCACCCCATGTCGGGGGCCTCGGCGGAGATCTCGTAGGCCGGCCCCTCCCAGCCGGCGACCACCAGGCCGGTCTCCTCGGCCACCTCCCGGGTGAGGCCGTCGAGCAGTGTCTCCCCCGGGTCGATGACCCCACCGGGTGGGGACCAGTCGAGGCGACCGTCGCGGCGTCGGTTCTGCACCAGCAGGACCCCGTCGTCAGAAGCGACGATCCCCCCACCGACGAGCCACTCCCGGATCCCGTCGGGCCCGTTCACGGGGCTGCGCTCACTGAGAGGCCTCGGGAGGGTGCCGCGCGACCTCGCCCTGGTCGTGCCCATCCGCTCGGCCTCTCATCGGAGCGCCAGGCCGTCGGCGAAGCCGGCGTCGAGGCCGTCCCACCACTCCCGCTCCCCGCCGAAGGGGTCGTCGACCACCTCGAAGCGGTCCGCGGCCATCCACAGGGTCGCCCGTCGCTCCTCGTCGTAGGTCGGCCAGGCCCCGGCGTCGTCCGGCGCCGGGTCGTCGGCGCCCCGGGCGAACGCCGTCCAGGCATCCCCCATGCGGCGGGCCAGCCGTCGTCGGGCGTCCGTCAGCTCCTCGAACAGGATCTCGGTCCCGGGGGCATCGAGGTTGTCCCAGCTGAAGGGCAGGTCCATGGCGTGGCAGCACCCCAGGGCTCCCCCGAACGCGTCGCTGGCCTCGGCGAAGAGGTACATCCGAACCGCCGCGCCCCGCGCCGCCTGGGCCTCGGCCAGGCGGATGGCCGGGATGCGGAACACCAGGTCGGTGACCAGGGCGAGGAACCGGTCCGAGGGCGGGAGCTCACCCGTCCGGGCCGCGTAGGAGGCCAGCAGGCTCCCCGGCTCCCGACCCATCAGCCCCTCGTAGGCACGGGCTCGGGCCACCAGCGCCGGATCGTCGACGTCGGCCAGGGACGGAGTGATGAGCGGGAACAGCTTCATCTCCTCCAGGGTCGTCCCCACCAGGAGGTCGACCGCCGCGCTGCGGCCCGCCCGCACCGCCTCGAGCGGCCGCTCCGGAACCTCCTCGGAGCCCAGCACCGGCTGCCAGGGAAGGCCGAAGGATGCGTCGCCCTCGCGCCCGATGCGGGCCTGGGCGGCCAGCACCTCGTCGACGGTGAGGGCCCGGAGGGCGTCGAGGTCCGACGAGTCGACCCCCGACTCCTCCCCGAACCGCGCCGCGATGCGGTCGGCCACCTCGGGGCTGTGGACGTTGTGGGTCGAACCGCTCTGGAGGATGGCCCGGTGGAACAGCCCCTGGGCCCCGGGGGCGGTGAGCAGGGTGCCGATGCTCATGGCCCCGGCGGACTCGCCGAACAGGGTCACCTGGCCCGGGTCACCGCCGAAGGCGGCCACGTTGTCGCGCACCCAGCGGAGCGCAGCGATCTGGTCGAGCAGGCCGAAGCAGCCGCTGCCGGGCGCGCCGGGAACCTGGAGGTGGCCGAGCACCCCCAGCCGGTACCCGACGGTCACCACGACCACGCCCCGCTCGGAGAGCCGGACGCCGTCGTACCAGCCCATCGACGGCGTGCCGGTCTCGAAGCCGCCGCCGTGCAGCCACACCATCACCGGCAGGCTGGCGTCGGTGTCGGGGCTGAACACGTTGACCCGCAGGCAGTCCTCGTCGAACACGAGGCCCTCGCTCCCCAGCGCGGTCTCGAGGAGGGAGGGGTTCTGCGGCGCGGCGATGGCCGTAGTCGAGCAGTCCAGGGGATCTGTCCACGGGGCCGGCTCCTGCGGGGGCGACAGGCGCCGTGCACCGGTGGTGGCGGCGCCGTAGGGGATGCCCTTGAAGACCGCGGCACCGCCTTGCCGGCGGCCCTCCACCGGTCCGTGGGCGGTGGTGACGGTGACGTCGACGGTGCGGCCGGGTTCCGTGGTGGTCATGTGGGTCCTCCCCCTGGCGAGGTGCGAGGCCAGAGTAGGAGCCTGGATCCGTCGGCGGACACCTGGTGCGTCGCCTCAGGCGTCGGCGCCGGCCTCCTGGCCGGCTCCGCGCCTGAGGACCCGGTCGCGCAGGGCCCACCAGGTGACGAGGCGCATGGCCTCACCCACGATGGCGAGCGACATCTTCGAGGTCCCCCGGATCCTGTCCCGGAAGGTGATCGGCACCTCCACCACCCGATGCCCCGATCGGACCAGGGAGTAGGCCATCTCGACCTGGAACCCGTAGCCGTAGCTGGTCATGGTGTCGAGGTCGAGGCTGCGCAGGGCATCGGCCGTGTAGGCCCGGTAGCCACCGGTGGCGTCACGGAGGCCGATCCCGAGGGCGAAGGAGACGTACGCGTTCCCCACCTTCGAGAGGACCAGCCGCTGGCGGGGCCAGCCGGGCACCGAACCACCGGGGACGTAGCGGCTGCCGATGGCCAGGTCGGCACCGGCCTCCACCGCGGCCAGCAGCGCGGGCAGCGACGCGGGGTCGTGGGACAGGTCGGCATCCATCTCCACCAGGACGGTGTGGCCACGCTCGAGGCCCCAGGCGAACCCGGCCCGGTAGGCCGGGCCCAGCCCACGCTTCTCCGGGCGACGGAGGACGTCGACCAGGCCCGTCTCCTCGGCCGCGGCATCGGCCAGGTCGGCGGTGCCGTCGGGGCTGTTGTCGTCGACCACCAGCACGTGGGCCTCGGGCACCGACGCGCGGACGCGACCGAGGACATCTGCGATGTTCTCGGCCTCGTCGTAGGTCGGGATGATCACCAGGACCGACACGGGCAGAGACACTAGGAGGACCAGGAGGCCTGCCCTCACATGCCCCGGTCCGGGTGGGGGCGGGCGCTGCCTCGCCGCTACCGTCGGAGGCGTGAGCCCCGACCGTCCACCGCCCGGCGCGGGCCGTCCCGCCCCCGGCGACACCGGCGCGCTGCCGTCCGCGGCCCCCTCCACCGGGGCCCGGGTCCTGGCCGTGGCCGCCATCGTGGTGGCCGGCATCTGCGGCGGCCTGATCGGGTTCGGCATCGTCGACCTCACCGTCTCGGGCCAGGAGGGCGCGTCGACCACCGACGGCGGTGGCGCCGGTCCCGCCCTCGGAGCCCTGGTCGGGGCCGTCATCGCCGCCGGCGGGGTCGCCGTGGTCGCGGTGCTGGTCCTGCGGGCCATGACCGAGTGGCACACCATCGAGGAGCGGGCCCGAGCCGCGGGTGTGGAACCTCCCAAGCGCAACCGGCGCGACCGCCGGACCTGACCGGTTGACCCCCTCCGACGCCGTCGCCTGGCGCGACCTGGCCGTGACCGTCGCCACCGCCGGCGCGGCGCGGGTGCGGGCCCGGGCCGGAGCCGCTGACCTGCGGGTCGACACCAAGAGCTCGGCGACCGACCCGGTGACGGAGGTCGACCGGGAGGTGGAGGCCATGGTGGTGGACGCCCTGCTCCGCGCCCGGCCCGACGACGGGCTGCTGGGCGAGGAGGGGGCGTCGCGCCCGGGCACCAGCGGCGTGCGCTGGCTCATCGACCCGATCGACGGCACCGTCAACTTCCTCTACGGCATCCCCGGCTGCAACGTGTCGGTGGCGGCCGAGCACGACGGTCGGATCGTGGCCGCCGCGGTGGTCGACCCCCTGCACGACGACGTGTTCGCCGCCGCCCGGGGCCACGGGGCCACCCGCAACGGGGCCCCGATCACCGCCAGCGCCGCCACCGACCCGGCCCACTCCCTGGTCGGCACCGGCTTCGGCTACGACCCGGACCGGCGACGGCGCCAGGCCGAGGTCCTCACCCGGGTGATCACCCAGGTCCGCGACGTCCGACGGGTCGGCGCCGCCGCCGTCGACCTGTGCTGGGTCGGGTGCGGACGCCTCGACGGCTACTGGGAGAAGGGCCTCCAGGCCTGGGACTGGGCCGCCGGCAGCCTGGTGGCCGAGGAGGCCGGGGCGACGGTCGGCACCAGCGGCGACACCCCGCTCCCCGACGGGCTGCCCGACGCCTGCATCGTGGCCGCCGCCCCGGGCCTCTACGAGCCCCTCCGCCGGATCGTCACCGCAGCCGGCGCCGCTGACGCCTGACCTGCCCAGACCCGCGATCCGGCGCGGGAGCACCGGGTCGCCGCGGGGTGCGCGACGCGGTGGCTCGCCATGAGGCACGATGCAGGGGTGGCGACCCGCATCCTCAGCGTCGAAGACGACGAGCGCATCCGCACCGCGGTGAAGCTGGCCCTCGAGGACGAGGGCTGGAAGGTCGATGAGGCCGGCACCGGCGAGGAGGCCCTCGAGCTCTTCGCCCAGGGCCCCAGCGACGTCGTGCTGATCGACATCATGCTCCCCGGGGTGGACGGGTTCGAGGTGTGCCGGTCGATCCGTCGCACCAGCGACGTCCCCATCATCATGGTCACCGCCCGCGACGACACCCACGACATCGTGGCCGGCCTCGAGGCCGGAGCCGACGACTACCTGACCAAGCCCTTCGCCCCCAAGGAGCTGTCGGCCCGGATCCGGGCCATGCTCCGGCGCACCCGCACCACCGACTCCGGGGCGACCCACCTGCGCTTCGGCGACCTCGAGATCATCCCCGAGGAGGGCGTGGTCCGACGGGAGGACGAGGAGGTCCACCTGACCAAGACCGAGTTCCGACTCCTCCTCGAGCTGGCCAACAGCCCCGGGCGCGTCCTGTCCCGCGAGGTGCTGCTCGAGCGGGTCTGGGGCCACGGCTACTTCGCCGACGGTCGCCTGGTCGACGTCCACGTCCGCCGGCTCCGCACCAAGGTCGAGGCCGACCCGGCCAACCCCCGCCACGTCGTGACCGTCCGGGGTCTGGGCTACAAGCTCCAGACCTAGTCGCATGGCCGCTCCCGCTGCGCTCCGCGGCCCCTCGGCACCGGCGCCCGCCGACGGCGACGTCGTCGTCGACGCCCCGCCGCGACGCCGCCGCCGCTTCCCCGGGCCCGCCCGGTTGGGGCTCCGGGCCCGGATCACCTTCGCCTTCGCCGCCACCGCCGCGATCCTGGCCGCGCTGATGTCGGTCACCACCTGGGGTCTGACCCGCGAGAACCTGATCAACCAGCGCGAGTCCTCCGCGGTCGGCCGGGCATCGCTCAACTCGGCGATCATGAGCTCGCGGATCGAGGCCACCCAGGACCCGGTGATCCTCGGCCAGGCCCTGAGCTCGCTGGCCACGGCCTCGTCTCGCCCCTCGGTGGACCTGCGCGAATCCGACGGCGACGTCACCTCCGTCGCTGACCAACCGGGGTTCGGCCCCGCCGTCGTGCCCGCAGAGGTGAGGGACGAGGTCGCGGCCGGACGCTCGGTGCGGATGCTGGTCACCACCATCAACGGCGAGCCAGAGCTGGTGGTGGGCATCCCCATCAACGACGGCACCGCGGCCTACTACGAGATCGTCTCCTTCGCCGAGCTGCAGGACACCCTCGAGTCCCTGGGGGTGTCCCTGTTCGGCGCCTCGGTCGTCACCAGCCTGGTGGGCGGGATGCTGGGCTACTGGCTGAGCCGTCGCACACTGCGCCCCCTGGCCAACGTCGGTCTGGCTGCGGAGGCCATCGCCGGGGGCCGCCTCGACACCCGACTGGAGGGCACCGAGGACCCGGACCTCAACGTCCTGGTCTCGTCGTTCAACCACATGGCCCAGGCCCTCGAGGAGCGCATCGACCGAGACGGGCGCTTCGCATCCGACGTGAGCCACGAGCTGCGCAGCCCGCTGATGACCCTGTCGGCCTCGGTCTCGGTCCTGGTGTCCCGACGGGAGGAGATGCCCGACGACGCATCCCGTTCGGCCCTCGACCTGATGGACGCGGACGTGGCCCGGTTCCAACAGCTGGTCGACGACCTGCTGGAGATCTCCCGGTTCGACGCGGGCGTGGCTCGGCTGTCGCTCGACGAGGTGCGCCTGCCCGAGCTGGTCCGCCAGGCGGTGACCCTACGACGCGACACGCGGGACGACATCGTGGACCTCGACGGCGACATGGAGGACATGGTCGTGCGGGCCGACAAGCGCCGCCTGGTCCGGATCCTCGACAACCTGCTGGGCAACGCCGCGGCCTACGGCGGTGGGGCCAGCCGGGTCGCGGTGGAGGCCGCCGCTGACACCGTGCTGATCTCGGTGGAGGACGACGGGCCGGGCGTGCCCCCCGAGGATCGCGGGCGGATCTTCGATCGGTTCTCCCGCGGCGGCGGGGCCGGGCGCCGCAGCACCTCGGGTGACGGGGTCGGACTGGGCCTGTCCCTGGTGGCCGAGCATGCCCGCCTGCACGGCGGGCAGGCCTGGGTGGAGGACCGGCCCGATGGCAAGCCGGGCGCCCGCTTCGTCGTCCAGCTCCCGGTGGCCCGCGCATGAGCGGGCCATCCGCCACCCGACGGTCCGTCGCCTGCGGCCTCGGGGCGCTCGCGCTCGTCGCCCTCCTGCTGGCGGCGGGGTGCGGGATCCCCACCGACGGCGAACCCCAGGTCATCACCGCCGACAGCACCACCACCGCACCGCCCACCCCGCAGTCCGGGGGGTCGGGCAACATGGCGGTGATCTACCTCACCAGCCCGACCAGCGACCCCGAGGGCCTGGGCACCCTCGTGCCGGTCACCCGGAACCTCGACGCTCCGCCCGACCCGACCTCGGTGCTGGAGGCCGTCCTGGCCGAGGAGACCCAGGAGGATCTCGACGCCGGTCGCCAGAGCGTCATCCCCCCGGGGACGTCGCTCGAGTCGGTGGCCTCCGACGGTGACCTCCTCACCGTGAGCCTGAGCGAGAGCTGGAACGACCTGCAGGGACCGGAGGCCCTCCAGGGCTACGCCCAGGTGGTGCTGAGCCTCACCGAGCTGGACAGCGTCCGCCAGGTCCGGTTCCTCGTCGAGGGCGAGCCCATCCAGGCCTCCTCGCCTTCCGGTGACAAGGGCGTCGTGGCGCGCGCGGACTACGACGAGCTCGAGCAGGACGACGGCTGACCAGGCCCGCCCCCGGACCGAGGATCACACGAGGCCGAGCCGGGAGGGCAGGTCGAGGCGCCGCACCGCGACGGCACCCCGACCATCAGGCGAAGAAGACCTTGCCCACGTCATGGATGTCGGGCGCCACCTGCTTGGTCTCGTCCACCGCCTCGGCCAGCGGCACCCGGATCACCTTGCCCGCCCGGATGGCCACCATCGTGCCCCACTCCCCGTCGGCGGCCGCCTCGGCCGCGGCCACCCCGAACCGGCTGGCCAGCACCCGGTCCGCGGCGGTCGGAGACCCGCCCCTCTGGAGGTAGCCCAGCACCACCACCTTGGTCTCGTAGCCGGTCCGGGCCTCGATCTCGGGCGCCAGCTGGTGGGCGATGCCCCCCAGGCGCTGATGGCCGAAGCGGTCCACCCCGGCGTCGGGGAGCCGGAAGCTGCCCTCCACCGGGATGGCGCCCTCGGCCACGACCACGATGGATGCGTAGCGGCCCTGGTCGTGGCGGCGCCGCAGGGTGTCGCACACCTCGTCGAGGTCGAAGGGCTCCTCGGGGACGAGGATCATGGTGGCCCCGCCGGCGATCCCGGCCCAGGTGGCGATGTGGCCCACGTGGCGCCCCATGACCTCGACCAGCATGACCCGGTCGTGGCTCTCGGCGGTGGTGTGGAGGCGGTCGATGGCATCGGTCGCGGTGGCCACCGCGGTGTCGAAGCCGAAGGTCACCTCGGTCGCGCCCAGGTCGTTGTCGATGGTCTTGGGCACGCCCACCACGTTGATCCCGTCGCCGACCAGGTCGCGCGCCGCGCCCAGGCTGCCGTTGCCGCCGATGACGACCAGCCCGTCGAGGCCCCGTCGCTCCATGGTGGCCCGCACTCGGTCGACTCCGTCGGTGTGCATGTAGGGCTGGTGGCGGCTGGTGCCCAGGATCGTGCCGCCCCGAGGGAGGATGCCTCGGCACCGGTCGATGCTGAGGGGGTCGTAGCGATCCTCCATCAGGCCCAGGTAGCCGTCGTGGAACCCGATCACGGCCCCGTCGAGGTGCCGCTCCACCTTCCGGACCACGGCCCTGATCACCGCATTCAGGCCCGGGCAGTCCCCCCCGCTGGTCAGCACACCCAGTCGCACTGCGCTCCTCCTCGGCCCGGCACCGCACCAGACCCGGCGACCCTACCGGTCCCCACGGTCGCCCCGAGCGGGGCGCGCCGGGGCCCTCCCCGCCCCGGGGCCCCTCGGCCCTGTCGGCCCGGCCTCTAGTCTCGGCGGCCATGGCAGTGGTCATCGCTCTCGATGCCGGCACCACAGGGGTGCGGGCCTTCGCCGTCGACGACGCCGGTCAGCACGCCGGCTACCGGTACCAGGAGTTCACCCAGCACTTCCCCCGCCCCGGCTGGGTGGAGCACGACGCCGAGGAGATCTGGACCGCGATGGTGGCGGTGACGACCGAGCTCATCGCCGCCCTGGACCAGCCGGTCGCCGCCCTGGGCATCACCGACCAGCGGGAGACGATCGTGGCCTGGCACCGCGACACCGGGCGGCCCCTGCACCGCGCCATCGTCTGGCAGGACCGCCGCACCGCGGCCCGCTGCGACGAGCTCCAGGCCGACGGCGCTCTCGACCTGGTGCGCCCGGCCACGGGCTTGGTGCTCGACCCCTACTTCTCGGCCAGCAAGGCCGAGTGGCTGCTGCGCCACGGGGGCGTGGAGGTGTCCCCTTCGCTCTGCATCGGGACCATCGACACCTGGCTGCTCTGGAACCTCACCGATGGCGAGGTGTTCGCCACCGAGCCGTCCAACGCCAGCCGGACCATGCTGTTCGACATCCGCTCGATGGAGTGGTCCGACGAGCTGTGCGGGCTGTTCGGCGTCCCCCGCTCGGCCCTGGCGGAGGTCCGCCCCACCTCCGGTCGGTTCGGCGTCACCGCCGGCGACAGCGGACTGCCCACCGGCATCCCGATCAGCGGCATCGCCGGCGACCAGCAGTCCGCCCTCTTCGGTCAGGCCTGCTTCGCGCCCGGCATGACCAAGAACACCTACGGGACCGGCTCGTTCGTCCTCATGAACATGGGCCCCGAGTGCCCGGACCCCGTCGAGGGCCTCCTCACCACGGTGGCCTGGACCCTCCCCTCCGACGACGGCCCGGCCCGCACCGACTACGCCTACGAGGGCGCCATCTTCTCGACCGGCTCCGCCGTCCAGTGGCTGCGCGACGGCCTCGGGATCATCGACGAGGCGGCCGAGGTCGGCCCGCTGGCCGAGACCGTCGACAGCACCGATGGCGTGTTCCTGGTGCCGGCCTTCACCGGCCTGGGCAGCCCCTGGTGGGATCCCTACGCCCGCGGCGCGGTGCTGGGGATCACCCGGGGCACCACCGGCGCCCACCTGGCGCGGGCCGCCATCGAGGCCATGGCCCTCCAGACCCGAGACGTGGTCGAGGCCATGGCCGCGGCCGGTGGGCGCCCGGTGACCGAGCTGCGGGTGGACGGCGGGGCGTCGGCCGCGGCGCTGCTGCTGCGCCTCCAGGCCGACCAGCTGGGCGTGCCGGTCACCCGGGCGGCCCTGCCCGAGACCACGGCCCTGGGTGCGGCCTACCTGGCCGGGCTGGCCGAGGGCGTGTGGTCCTCCACCTCCGAGATCGCGGAGCTCTGGGAGGGCGATGCCTCGGTCGAGCCCGCCGAGGACCGCGGTCCGGCCGACGCCCTCCACGCGCGCTGGCTCGAGGCCGTCGAGCGCTCCCGGGCCTGGGAGCCCGCCGACGCCTGAGGCCGAGATCCACCCCGAAGTGGTCCCGAGAATGGTCGTGGGGGCGACCAAGGTCGGGACCAGTTCGGATGGCGCCCGCACCCGTCAGGAGGGGGCCGGCGGGGACCACCGACCCCGGCGGGCCATGGTCGGCGGCCGGGGGCGGCGGCGGGGCTCCGACGGGTCCCGCACCGGTGCGTCGGGACGCCGATCGCCGGCGTTGCCGCGGGTCGCCACGGAGTCAGCCACGGGCGCCGCTCGTGCTCGGGTGTGCCCGCCGGAAGCGAGCGTGGCCGACCTCGCGGGCCCGGGTGCCGGCCACGCGTGCAAGAGCAGCGACCTCCCGGCGTTCTCGGGCCCGGAAGGGGGTGTCGGTGCGACCGGCGACCAGGGCCAGGTCCACGCCGGGCAGCGGCGCCCAGGCCACGTCGGTCGAGCTGCCGCCCCCGTCCTCGCCGCCCATGCGGGCACCCGACACGAAGGCCGTGAGCCAGGCCTCCGGTGGGCTGTCGCCATCGCGGGCCCGCACGGAACCGTCGCTCAGGTCGACCACGGCCGCCCACGAGGCGCCCAACGTGCGACCACCGTGGATGACGAGGGCCTGGAGGAGCTCGTCCATGGTGTCGGCGCCGCACAGCAGGGCCGCCGTCTCCAGCGCGTCGAGCCGAGGGTCGTGGCCGCCCTCTCCGGCCGGGCGCACGTCCTCGACGGTCACGCCGTCGACCTCTTGCACCTCGGCGACCAAGAGGTCGACCAACGAGCCCCGGGGCAGGCGCACGACGAGCTCGTCGACGGCGACGCCATCACCGGTCTCCAGGATGTCGATGCCGACGACGTCGCCGCGGACGGCACCGATCCGGCTGGCCACCGCTCCCAGCGCTCCGGGGCGGTCGGGCAGCCACATGCGCACCACGTAGGTCTCCATGGCGACGAACCTACGGAGGCCATGTGAACGACGTGTTTCGTCCGCAGAACGCCTCGATTGCCAGTTGGTGCCTTGACCGCGTGGTCAAGAGCGGTACCGTGGGCCGGTGGACACCGACGAGCCGACGGCCGGCGACGACCGCCAGCTCACGGCGCGGGGCGAGGAGCGGCGTCGCCAGATCATCGAGGTGGCCACCGGGCTCTTCGCCGAGAAGGGCTACCACCCCACCTCGGTGGCCGACGTGGTCGATGCCGTCGGCGTGGGCAAGGGCGTCTTCTACTGGTACTTCCCGTCCAAGGAGGCGCTCCTCACCGAGATCCTCCGGGAGGGCCAGAAGGCCCGGCGCCGCCACCAGCGCGATGCGATCGCGGGCGTCGCCGACCCGGTCGAGCAGATGGAGCGGGGCATCCGCTCGGGCATGGAGTGGATGGCGGCGCACCGCGACGTGATGACCCTCATCCGGTTCGCGGCCACCGAGGAGCGCTTCGCCCCCGGCATCCGCAAGGGCGAGGCCACCGCCGCGGCCGATGCCGCTGCGCCCCTGGCCCGCGCCATCGCCGAGGGCCGGGTGCCCAAGGCCGACCCCGAGCTGCTGGCCCGCTCGGTGGTGGGCGTCACCCAGCACCTGAGCGCCACCCTCATCACTGCCGACCCCGACGCCGACGCCACCCCGGTCATCGACGCGGCCGTGCGCTTCTGCCTGGGCGGCATCCTCGCCACCCCCGTCACCACCCCCCGCTGACCCGACGACCCTCCGCCCCACCGTTCTCGCGACGATTCCGACACACGTGTGGGTAGGGATCGTCGCGAGATGGCGCTCTGGCCAGGAGCGAGCGACGGGCTGACGACGGTCAGTCACCGATCGGCCAGTGCTCCACGGTCAGCCTCTCCATCGGGAAGTCGGCGACGTTGGCGGTGGCGAGATCCGCCCCGACGCCCACCGCGGCCGCGGCGATGAGGCAGTCCGCCTGGTGCAGCGTGATCCCTCGACGCGCCGCCTCCCGCCGCCACCCTCCTGCCCGCGTCCCCTCGGCCACGCCGAGCGGCGCGAGCCGCAGCCCCTGGAAGAGTCGCTGCGCGGTCGGCTCCTCGCCGGGACGGATGCCTCGCCAAATCTCCTCCACCGAGATCACGCACACCCAGGGCTCGACCCCCCTTCGCCGCAGGCCTGCGAGGCGCGCGGCGGCCGGACGGCCCCGAAGGGCGTCGATGATCACGGTGGAGTCGAGGAGCAGTCGGCCCATCGGTCAGCCGGTGCGTCGCGGATCGCCCTGGCGCTGCTGACGGGTCCACCCCGCGGGGTCGCCGTCCCACTCGTGGCCGGAGTCGAGGATCTGGCCGAGAGCCGCCTCGATGTCGTCCCACCGCCGCTCCTCCTCCAGCCCTCGCCGGACGAGGGCCGCGATGAAGGCACTCCGCTGCCGGGCCCCCGCCCGTCGGTCGAGCTCAGCCACCAGCTCATCGTCCAACGCTATGTGCAGACGCATGGGCCGAGAATAGCCCACGAGGGAAAGCCGGGTCCGGCCACAGCGACTGCGAATTGTCCGCCACGCTCTCCGTGATGGACCCCTCTGACCAAGTCGGGTGGTCGAGGCCCCGGCCGAGGCGGAGGCCGGTCTCACTGCGGGTGAGCCTCCCGATCGGCGCGGTCGTGGTGGCCGTCGACGAGGTCATCTGCTCACCAGCTGGGCCCGCACCCTGCTGTGAGGCGCACCGTCCCAGCCAGGGGCCGGGGACTGCCGGCGGGCTCACCGCAGGTGGACCAATCCCGCAGAGGTGGGACGGAAGTCGCAGGCTTCCAGGTAGAAGGGTGCGAGGTCATCGGTGAAGTCGACGTGCAGCCACTCGCACCCCGCGCCCCGGGCGTGGTCGACCGCCACCTGCACCAGCTGAGTGCCGATGCCGGAGTGCTGGTGGCTGCCCCGGACCTTGGTGTCGAGCAGGAAGGCATGGTCGCCGCCGTCCCAGGCCACGTTCACGAATCCGATCAGCAGGCCGTCGTCAGTGCGGGCGGTCACCCACCCCAGGCTGTGGGGTCGGATCCGATCCCACCAGCCCACCTCCGCTCGCCCGCCGTGGGAGCGGACGAGGTCCACCAGCTCGGCATCAGACGCCGAGCCCTGCCAGGCGAAGGCTGGAACGTCGCCCGAGCTGGACATCGGTGACCAGTGACGCTCGGTCAGCCGAGCTTGGTGAGGGCTCGCTTGAGGTTGCGGACACCCTGGCCGATGCGCTGCTCGTTCTCGATGAGGGCGAAGCGGACGTGGCCCTCGCCGCCGGGGCCGAAGCCGACCCCGGGTGAGGTGGCGACCTGGGCCTCGCGCACGAGGAAGGAGCAGAACTCGACCGAGCCCATCTCGCGGTAGGGCTCGGGGATCGGGGCCCAGGCGAACATGGTGCCCTGGGGCGGGGTCATCTCCCAGCCGATGCGGGACAGGCCGTCGCAGAGCGTGTCGCGCCGACGCTGGTACACCTTCTGCACCTCGACCGGGTGCTCCTGGTCCTCGTTGAGGGTGACGGTCGCCGCGATCTGGATGGGCTGGAAGGTGCCGTAGTCGAGGTAGGACTTGAGCTTCTGGAGGGCGGCGACGATCTCGGCGTTGCCCACCAGGTAGGCCACCCGCCAACCGGCCATCGAGAACGACTTGGTCATCGAGTAGAGCTCGACGGCCACGTCCTTGGCCCCGTCGGCCTGGAGGATCGACGGCGGCTGGTAGCCGTCGAATCCCAGCTCGGCGTAGGCGTTGTCGTGGACGATGACGATCTCCTTCTCCTTGGCCAGGTCGACCAGCCGCTGGAAGAAGTCGAGGTCCACGCAGGTGGTCGTCGGGTTGTGGGGGAAGGACACGACCAGCACCCGGGGACGGGGCCAGGCGCTGTCGATGGCCTCGGTGATCTCGCCGATGAGGTCTCGGTCGACGCCGCCCATGGGGATGTACTGCACGCCGGCCCCGGCGAACAGCGGGCCCCAGATGTGGATCGGGTACGACGGCGACGGCACCAGGGCGGAGTCGCCCGGGCCCAGCAGCACCCACATCAGGTGGCTGAAGCCCTCCTTGGCCCCGATGGTGGTGAGCACCTCACGCTCGGGGTCGAGGGCCACGCCGAAGCGCCGGATGTAGAGGTCGGCCACCGCCTCCCGCAGCTTGGGCAGGCCGCGGCTGGACGAATACCGGTGGTTGCGTGCGTTGTGGGCCGCCTCCGACAGCTTCTCGACGGCGATCTCCGGCGAGGGGAGATCGGGGTTGCCGAAGCCGAGGTCGATGACGTCCTGGCCGCGGCGCCGGGCTTCGACCTTCAACCCATCGATGATGGTGAAGACGTACGGGGGCAGCGACGAGATCCGGCGGAACTCCATCTCGGCACCCTACAACCGACCCTCGCGCGCCCCCAGCGGGATGTCGAGGCGCCCCCCGAGCCCGCCAGGTGCAGCGCGATGGGTGCGACGGGGTGCCAGGATCGGCGCCATGGACCTGATCGACGTGATCGTGGAGATCCCCCGCGGCAGCCGCAACAAGTACGAGGTCGACCACGACACGGGTCGCATCCGGCTCGACCGGCGCCTGTTCTCGGCCACGGTGTACCCGGCCGAGTACGGGTTCGTCGACGAGACCCTGGGAGAGGACGGGGATCCGCTTGATGCCCTGGTGATCATGGACGAGCCGACCTTCCCGGGCTGCGTGATCGGCGCCCGGCCCGTCGGTGTGTTCTGGATGGAGGACGACGCCGGGCCCGACGCCAAGATCATCTGCGTCGTCTCCGGGGATCCCCGCTGGGAGGGCGTGCAGGACGTCGGTGACCTGCCCGGTCACCTCACCCGCGAGATCCAGCACTTCTTCGAGATCTACAAGGCCCTCGAGCCCGACAAGTGGGCCGACGTGCGCGGCTTCGAGGGCGTCGACGCGGCCATCGCCGAGATCGAGCGCAGCCTCAAGCGGGCCAAGGACGAGGCCCACTGACCGGTGAGTGGCAAGCCCCAGCGACCCGTGACCGATGGGGTGAGCGGCTTCGGCCCGTGGCCACCGCCGGAGGCATCAGATCGCAGCGGTGAGGTCATCCCGCGAGCTCGGCTCGGTCCGTGCTCTGACGATGTCGGCAACCGAGAGTGCGCCTGCGCCGACGAGATTGACGGCCTCGTCGTCGTCGGTCAGCCGTGTCGCCCTTGTTCCCTCTTCATCGGGTCTGAGCAGCACGACCTCGTCCAACCCCAGTCCCTCATCGGTCAAGATGTCGAAGGAGTGGCTCGTCAGGAGAACCTGGGAGCCACCTTTCGCCTGCGCTTTGGCGAGCATGGCCGGCAATCGAGCCGCGATGGCACCGTGCAACGAGAGCTCGGGCTCCTCTAGCAGGACGACCCCTGGGTCTCGCTGCCCGTCGATGAGAGACCAAAGGAGACCGATCACGACGACGAACCTACCCGCTGCGGTGTGCGCTCCGTATCGGCAATGTCGCCACGACGAACCGATGACACCTGGGCTCAGTCGGTTGCCACATCGATCGAGATCGGATACAAGCCGTTGGACGATGTCACCTGATCCGGGGCGCCCGAGGACCTGAGGATCTGGTGACGGGAGCTGTCAGGTTCGGAGGGCGGCGAGGAGGGCGGCACCGACCGCCCCGGCCCTCTCGCCCAGGCGGGCGGAGACGATCGGCACGCGGGGCCGGTGCTCACCTCCGAGGCTCAGCTCCCGGACCTGGGCGCGGACCCGGTCGAGGAAGAGGTCGGCGTCCTCGGACACGCCGCCGCCCAGGACCACCACCTCGGAGTCGAGGATGTTGAGGAGGTTGGCCACGCCCAGGCCGATCCAGTCGCCGTAGGTGTCGAGCACAGCCAGGGCGGCGGCGTCGTCGGCCCGGGCCGCGGCCACGACGTGCTCGCCGCTGACGTCGGCCACGGCACCGCCAGCCACGGCCACGAAGCCGGCATCCTCGGGGGCCTGGCCGGACCGCACCGCTTCCCGCGCCAGCATCCCGAGGCCGGTCCCGGAGGCAAGGGTCTCCCAGCAGCCCCGCCGCCCGCACGGGCAGGTCGGTCCGTCGACGTCGACGACCATGTGGCCCGGCTCGCCGGCGAACCCGTAGGCGCCGCGCAGGATCTCCCCCTTCACCGTCATGCCGGCCCCGATCCCGGTGCCGAGGGTGATGCACAGGGAGTGGTTGCGTCCCCGCGCCGCTCCCCTCTCGTGCTCCCCCCACGCCGCGCAGGTGGCGTCGTTGTCGACCACCACCGGCAGGCCCAACCGCTCGCCCAGCTCGGCGCCCAGGGCCACGCCCTGGACCCCCGGGAGGTTGGGCCCGTAGCGGAAGGTCCCGGCCCGGTCGACCAGTCCCGGTGCCCCCAGGCCCACGGCTCGCACCCCCTGGTCCGACTGCTCCTGCGCGGAGGTGCGCAGCTGGTCGGCGAGGTCGGCCAGCGCGTCGATCACCGCCTCGGTGCCGTCGGGGGTGGACACCCGCGCCTCGGCCACCGGCTCGGCCCCGGCGTGGTCAGGGTCGAGGGCCAGGCCGAGGAGCTTGGTGCCACCCAGGTCCAGGCCCACCACGAGAGGGGCCCCGACGGGCGGCGCGGTCAATAGCGCAGGAGCGCGCCGATGCGCCCGTGGACGTCGAGGTCCGCGCTGGCCACGCAGACCTCCACCTTGGCCTTCTGGGCCAGGGCGTCGTCGATCGCCTCCTCGACCACGTCCTCGATGGCGTGCAGGGTTGCGCCGTCCTCCCCGTGGGGCCGCACCGCGTGGAGGGCGCCGGTGCTCCCGCACCGCCAGCCCTCCTGCTCGTACTCGTGGGACACGATGAGGTGCTCGACCCGACGCTCGTTCAGGGCGCGCAACACCGGTTCGAGACCGGTCACGGCCCGTCCACCGGACCCGACGACGTCGAGCAGCCGGCGCACCAGGGCCGCCTCCCGCTCCCGCTCGGTCGACTCCTCCATGTCGGCCGCCGCCTTCCGGATGGCGTCGACGGGTGCCTGCGGCGACACGTTGATGCGGCCGCGCAGCCGTTCGCGCAGGTAGGGGTGCAGGGCGGACTCGACGTCGTGCGCCTGGTCGTCGGGGCAGCCCACGCAGAAGTGCTCGAAGGACTGCTCCTGGAAGGCGGCGAAGGCCAGGGCCGCAGCGTTGCGGACGTGCTGCGCGCCGTGGGCGTCGACGTGGCCCTGGACGTCTCCCCGCTCCTCCTTGCCCCGTGTGTCGTAGTCCCGGAGCAGCTCGTCGTTCTGCTCGGTCGTCTCGATCAGCTCGTCCAGCTCGAACACGAACATCCGGGAGCGCTGGCGGTCCACCAGCAGCACGCCGAAGCGGCACTTCTCCTCGGCGATGGCCTCGAGCTGACCCACCGCGGGCAGGTCGTTCACGACCACCCGGCTCCGGACCCGCGCCGGGAGGGGCACCACCTCCCAGAGGTCGCGCTGCGAGCACGAGAACAGAGCCAGGGCCCGCACCCGCGACCGGTCGAAGCCGCTGTGCACGTAGCTCTCGATGCGGTCGAGGTCGGCGTGGACCGACGGAGTGCCGTTGGCACGGGCCCGGGCCGACCGGAGGAGCCCGTCGAGCTCGTGCTCGACGTCGCGCTGGGTGAGCAATCGCCGACCGTCCACGTCCAGGTAGCAGGTGGTGACGGGGACCCCCTCGGCCCGGAACCCAGCCAGTGTGCGCAACGTGTCCTCGGTGATCGCAGCCACGGAACCTCCGTCATGTCGTCGGTTCTCTGATGGTACGCATGCCGACGCGGCCCCGCTGACCCACCCCGCCCCGGCCCCGGTCGCTCCCGGGGCCCGCCGATGCGTCCGCCCGCTCTGTCGGCCCTCAGGCGGAGGCGTCAGCCGGTGCGGCGCGGACCGACACCGCGGCGACGAGCTCGGCGTCGGCGCCGTCGAGCCAGTCCGCGACCTCGTCCCGGGAGGTGAAGATCACCGTCTGCACCGCGGCCGCCGGCCCCACCAGGGCATCGCAGAACCGCACCACGGAGGGTCCGTCCATGTCGCCGAAGGGCTCGTCGAGCACCAGCGGGGTGGGCCCCGGACCTCCGGGGGCGGCAGCCTTGCGCTGCGAGGCCATGCGGGACAGCACCTGCCAGATCATGGCATCGACGTCCTCGGACGGGACGCTCCGCCGCCCACGGGCGGGGACTGGAGCCGGACAGGGTGCGGATCAACATGGTCGGAACCTCAGGCCACCGGGATGCGCTGCACCCCGTCGTCATCATCATCATCGTCGTCGTCGCGACCGTGGTCTCGGGCCCGTCCGGGCTCAGCGGCCCGGGCGGCCCGCGAGGCCGCCCCTGCGGCGGCGCGCACCACGGTGCTCATGCGCTCCACCACCTCGGGATCGTCCACCAGTGCCTCCACGGCGTCCAGGAGGGCACGGGAGGCGTCGATCGCTTCCCGGGCCGCTGCTTGCAACGCACCGACCCCAGGGGGCAGGTGCGCCTCGTCTCCCCCTGATCGGCTCCTGGTCCCGGCTTCTTGAGCGCGACCGCTGGTGCGCCCCTCCTCGTGGGTGTCGTCCTCCTGCCCGCCGGCGGCGTCCCTCGTCATCGGGAGGCCCCCGTGCGGGCTCTCTCGGGCCCGAAGCGGACGTGCAGCCGACCGCCCTCGAGGCGCGCGCCGGCCACCGCTCGTCGGACCAGCGAGTCGGGCAGGACGAGGGCTCGCCGGTAGGGGCCCACCGTCACCAGCAGCTCGTCGCCGTGGCGGCCGAGGTCGAGCTCGTCGCGCTCGGCGAAGGGGAGGTCGAGCAGCAGGACCATGTCGTCCCCGTCGGTCTCGAGCCGAAGGGGCTCGCCCTCGTGCAGCCGCGCCGCCGGATCGGTGTCGCCGTAGATGGCCGTGGCCAGGTCGCGGAGCCGGTCCAGGCCGACGACCTCCTCCTCGGCCAGCTCGGCGCGCAGCACCGGGAGGGGCGCGAACCCCTCCTCGATGGCCACCAGGTGCTCGGCGTGGAGCTTCTTCCACCGGTCGAACCAGGGGTCGGCGACCACGTCCGGGAGGAGGCGGTTGGCGACCACCGCATCGACCCCGTACCCGAAGAGCGAGAGGTACGTCGCGGTGCGCCGGGCCTCGGCGATGACCATCCGCTCGGGGTTGACCACCAGCCTGACGCTGGTGCGCTCGGTGTCCGACAGCACCTCCTTGACCCCGTCCAGCTGAGCGTAGAACCGCTCGGCCGAGCCGAACACACCATCACCGGCGACGGGCAGCGACGTCACGCGCGAGAGGACCGGCGCCACCGCCCGGTGGAGCCGGCGACTGGTCGGGAACACCCGCTCCATGTACCAGCGCAGGACGTCGGGCAGCGACAGGAGCCGGATCGTCTCCGCCGTCGGAGCGCAGTCCACCACGATGACGTCCCAGTCGCCCGAGTCGGCGTAGGACTTGATGTCGACCAGCCCGAACACCTCCTCCAGCCCGGGCAGGAGGGCCAGCTCCTCGGCCTCCACGCCGTCCACGCCGGCCCACTCGAACACGTCGAGCAGCCAGCCGCGGATGTCGCCCCACGCCTCCTCCATCCGCTCTCGGGCATCGAGCTGCTGGCCCCACAACCCGTCGACCACGGCGGTCGGCCGACTCCCCAGGTCGACCTCCAGCGAGTCGGCCAGGGAGTGGGCCGGATCGGTCGAGACCACCACGGTCCGGGCACCGGCCTCCGCGCACCGCAGGGCGGTGGCCGCCGCCACCGTCGTCTTTCCCACGCCGCCCTTCCCGGTGAACAGGAGGGTCCGGCTCGGCGCCGGACGAACGGTCACGACCCAGGCCCGTCCCCACCCTCGACGCGCTCCTTCAGCTCGGCCAGGGCGGTGTGGGTGATCTTGTGGGCGGTGCGACGCTTCACGAACCCCGGCAGCGGGAGCACGAGCTCGGCCTCGAGCTCGTAGACGACGTCGGTCCGGTCGTCGCCGAGGTCGGTGAGCTCGTAGTGGCCGTCGAGCTTGCGGGTGACGTCGCCCTCGGTCAGCACCCAGGCCAGACGACCAGGCGTGGAGTGGTCGTAGGCGAGGGTGTACTCCGTGCTGTAGCCGAACCCCGCGGCGCGGAAGCGTGCCTCGGTGGCCCGGCCGTCGTCGTCGCGGGCCGCCACGGTGGCCGCCTTCAGGTCGCGCGCCCACTCCGGGTACCGCTCGATGTCGAGGAGCACCTCCAGCACGTCCGCCACCGGCGCGGCGATCGTCATCTGCTCTCGGACCGAATCACCCATGAGTGGGTGCCTCCGTTCTGGCTCGTCGGCCAATCAGTCTGGCGCGTCGGAGGGATCGGTCGCGCCTCGCTCGCCGGCCGCGGCCTCACGGTCATCGACCCGAGCCGGGAAGGTGCCGTGGCGCGCCCCCCACAGCCCGGCCAGACCCAGCGTCCACATGGGCGCGAGGACGGCGAAGGCGGTGAAGGGCCGGACGACGGCCACCGCCACCGGCACCGTGGCCTGCACGGCCAGGGCCGCGAGCATGGAGCGCTGGACGCGGACGGGGGCGCACCCGGCGAGGAAGAACAGTCCGCCCACGCCGATCGCCTCGGTGCGGCTGCGCTCGACGGCCACCGCAAAGGCCCAGAGGAAGGCGACGCAGCCGACGCTGAACATGACCAGCGCCGGGGCGGCCGAGAGGGCGTAGGCGTCCCGGTCGCCGGTGAGGGCGTTGACGAGGGACGTCACGCAGGTCACCGCCGTGCCGATCCACGCCAGGCGGACCAGGAGGAGGCCCTGCGGCGCGGTGTCCGACGGGCGAGCGTCCTGTCCTGTCGCGGTCACCGGCCGGCCCCGGCACCGACGGACCGAGGATCGGAGCGCGGCCTGCCCGGGAGGGCGACCCGGCCCCGGCCGTCGACCCGCCCCGGCCCCGGCGCGGCCAGTCCCTCCTCGGGAAGGTCCCCTCCGAAGGCGACCGCGCCGGCGCCGACCAGCTCGATGCGCCGCCCCGGCAGGGGCCGTCCCCAGGACGCGGTGGGATCGGCCGGCGCCACCGGTCCCGCCGCCAGCGGAGCGGCCGCGCCCTCCACCGTCCATGTTGAGGCGAGGGCGACCCCGACGGCGGCCAGGTCCCTCCGGGTGGCGACGTCGACCGGCTCCAGGGCCAGGCCCAGGCGCAGCCCTCCCAGGCCGGCACCGTGGCGGACCCGGTCGCCCGCCCACCACCGCAGGCCGTGCAGGGCTGCCCTGTCGATGCCGGAACGGGATTCACCTGACACCACCAGCCGGCCCCGGCGCAGCAGCGCACCCCCTCCGAGCGAGTGGGCGGCGCGCTCTCGAGCCCGACCCGCCAGCGCGGCCCAGGCGGGTCCGTCCAGGAGGACCAGGTCGGCTGCGACGTCACCGACCTCGATGACGGAGGAGGGCTCAGGGGCCAGGCGAGCGCCGAGCGTGGCGGGCCACCACCGCCCGACCAGAGCGGCGGACAGAGCCGAGCCCCCGGTGCGCCCGCCGGCGACGACTGCGGCCGGGCCCCCGTCGGGGAACGCCGGGGTCAGCCATCGGTGCACGGCGCGCAGGCCCCAGTGCACCTCACCGTGGGTGAGCGTCCGTCGACCCTCCACGCACGCCGGCGCCGAGGGGTCGAGGGCGGCGAGGCGCCGCTCAGCGCCGGCCGGGTCCCGTGCATCGCAGTCCTCACCGGCCGCGACCACCTCGGCCAGGGTGAGGCTCGGCTGGTCCCTCGGGTGGAGGCCCTCGTCTGCGATCCGGGCCGCGGGGTCGGACCCGGGCAGGGCCAAGATGGCGCCGGCGGTGAGGACGGCCAGCTCCCGCTCGATGTCCACCGAGGGTCGACCCGAGGGCTCCACCGCCATCGGCTGGCCCGCCCACCCGGCCTCGGCCAGGCCGATGCTCAGCCGCCGGCTGCGGTCCGCCACCTCGGACCAGGTGGGAGCGTCGGACCCCGTGGTCGACGGCCGCCGGCCCTGGCTGCGCAGGGCCTGCACCAGGGCGGCGGCGAGGGTGGGAGGGGTGGGCACGGCGATCGATCCTGCCTGGCGGGGCCGGTGACGTCGAGTCGGGTCCGGGTGCTGCGACGGACCCGACGCCGAGGCGGGATCAGGTCGGGTAGAGCACGACCGTGGTGGCGATGGCCTGGGCCGAGGGCTGGTCGACCGTCGCCGTCAGGCCCGGGGTGGGCCCGTCAGCGGTGGCGACCTTGTCGGCCAGCATCTCCGAGACGTGACCCGGACCCGATCCGGCGAAGGAGTGGCGCACCGTCACCTCGGGGGGTGCTCCCCAGGTGGTGGTGGTGGTGGCCGTCTTGTCGCCCCAGGTAGGAGAGGACCCAGGCGCCCGGCGTCGCGTTCCGCGAGGGGGTGGTGTAGCCCTGAACCGCGGTCTGACCGCCGATCTGGATGGCCAGGCCCCGGTAGGCGCTGAGCACGACGTCGGTGCGGGCCCAGACCGAGGTGGTCACGTCGATCACGGTGCCGGCGTCGTCCTCGGTGGCGGTGCGGGCGAACACCGCGGAGCGGCTCTTGGCCGTGGTGCCGTCGAGGACCCGGTCCCAGCCCGCCGGGGCGATGGTGCCATCAGGGTCAGTGGACGCCGAGGCGTCGTAGGAGCAGTCCAGGCCGGTGCAGCTGAACGCCGCCGAGGCCGTCGGAGCGTACTGGTCGAGGGCCACGGGCAGGGTGGCTCGGGTCGGCTGCGGCACGGCCCGACCGCCGGCCAGCGGGAAGAAGGCGATGCGGCCCCGGTAGCGGTAGCCGGCGATGCGGTCGGTGTCGCTGGCCACGTAGAGGCCATCCGGGGTGGCGACGAGCTGCCACACGGCTCGGCCCCGCACCCGCTGGGGGTTCCAGGACAGGGGCAGGCCGTTGGTCGGGTCGAGGGCGACGATGCCCTCGTCGGTCACGCCGCCCGGTCCGAGGGAGTCGGTGCCGTAGGGGTTGTTGGTCCAGCGGAAGTGGCCGCCGATGTAGATGGCCGCCCCGGTGACCTCGACCGAGTAGTGGCTGTCGCCGCCGGAGTACTCGATCCACTGGTAGGTGCTGTTCGGGGGCTGGTTGTCCGCCCACCGGCTCACTGCATCGCAGGTGCCGTTGAGGCCGGTGCCCTTGGCGCCGGTGGTGACGACGACGAAGTAGCTGCCGTCGGGGCTGTCCGTCCACGGTGGCGAAGCTGCCGACGACCACGAGGGGTCGACCGTCGGGCGAGGCCTCGATGCGCCAGATCTTGCCGTCGCCTCCGGTGCGGTGGACCCCGGCGATGTTGACGGCGACGTTGTCGTCGATGATCCCGGTGTTGAGGTCGAGGGCGGCGAGGCGCCGCTGGCGCCCCTGGATCTGCCCGAACACGCCGCCCACGTAGAGGCGGTCGCCGTTGACGGCCAGGGCGGTGACGACTGCGTTGACCGCGGCCCGGACGGGCAGCGGGCGCCCGTCGGAGGTGGCGAGGCGGGCCAGCTTCAGCTGGGTGACGCCGTCGACCTTGTTGAAGCGTCCGCCGACGTAGACGGACTGCCCGTCGGGGGCGGCGACCAACGTGGCGTGGGCCGGGCCCGAGGCGGATGCCACCTCGGCGGGTTCGGCCGCGGCCAGGCCCAGGCCTCACGCCACCATCAGGGTGGCGACGACCAGGCCGCGGCGCAGGTTCTGCGTGCGCCGCCACCGCGGGCGGGTGACCCCGGCGTGCTGACCGCCGATGACCTGCGTGGGTGTGTCCCCCACAAACTACCACACAGCGTGGTCGATGCAAGTCCGGGGACACCCACCGTGCTCGAAGCCGGTGCCGGCGTCGGCCTCAGAGAGCGTCCAGGGCCCGGCCCAGCACCCCCGACAGGTGGTCGTAGGAGAAGTCGGCCACGGTCCGCTGGCGGGCGGCGCGACCGGCACGGCTGCGGAGGTCGGGGTCGTCGAGGTAGGCGGCCAGCGCCGAGGCCACGGCCCTGGCGTCGGTGGGCTGATCCACCACCGTCCCGCTCCTGCCGTCGGCCACCGCCTCGGCCGCGCCCCCGCTGCGCCCCGCCACCTGGGGCACCCCGCAGGCCGCGGCCTCGAGGAACACGATCCCAAAGCCCTCCTGCTCGAGGCCCGCCCAGCGGTCTCGACACAGCATGGCGAACACGTCGGCGGCGCCGTAGAGGTCGGGCTTCTCGGCCTCCTCGAACCGGCCCAGCAGCCGGACCGGAGCCCCGGTGCGACGGATGCGGCGGGCCAGCCGCGCCACGTCGCGCCCGCCGCCCCCGATCAGGACCCGCAGCCGGGGACGCTGCGGGGCCAGGAGGGCGGCCGCGTCGATGAGGGTGTCCATGCCCTTGCGGGGCACGAGGCGGCTGATCGACATGACCAGCTCGTCGTCGGGCGCGATGCCGAGGCGGTCCCGGGTGGCCCGGCGCCCGGCCTCGTCCGGCGGGCGGAACCGCTCCGTGTCGACGCCCGGGGGGACCAGCACGATCGGCAGGCCGCGACGGGCCGCCCGCTCGGCCTCGTCCGCCGGGTAGCCACCGCCCGCCACCACCACCTCGGCTCCGTGCAGCACCCGGGCCAGCGCGCCGCGGGCGCCCGGAAGCCGACCGGGCACGGTGACCTCGGCCCCGTGCAGGATCACGCCGTAGGGGCGGGCCAGCCGGGGACCCAGGTGCCCGAGGGGCAGGGCCGGGTCGAGGAGCACCAGCTCGGCTCCGGTCTCGGCCGCCAGGGCGTCGATGCGCCGGGCCAGGGAGCGGGTCGGGAGCAGGACCCGCTCGGCGGTGCGCTCGATGCGGTGGCCCTGGGCCGCGTCCCAGGCCGCGGCGTCGGGGTGGGCGGCGGTCACGACCGCGACCTCGTCGGCCGGCAGGCGACGCCACAGCTCCCACAGGTACTGCTGGATGCCGCCAGACTTGGGCGGGTAGTCGTTGGTGACGAGCAGGTGCTTCACCGGCGGCGGCTCTCCTCGGCGGGGTCGGCCCGGACCCTCGGGGCCGGGGCGGCCAGCTCGGCCGCGGTCTCTGGCCCGACGACCGTGGCGTCGGCCAGCAGATCGTCGCACCCGAGGCGGCGGGCCGCCCAGGCCGCGTGGGCGGCGAGGAGGTCATCATCGCCGTCGAGGGCACGGACCAGGGCGGCCACCACCCGGGGATCGCGCCGGTCAGCCACATTCCCGAGGGCGACCAGGGCGTTGCGGCGCAGCCACCGGGGGTCGCGATCGGCGATGTACCAGCGGCCGTGGCGGTCGAGGAGGGTGGCATCGTCGGCCGCCAGGAGGTCGAGCAGGTCCACCCATGCCTCATCCGCGCCGATCACCTCGGACGCAGGCGACTCGGCCGCTCCCGCCCGGTCGCGCCGGCGCACCTCCACCCGGTTGGGGGGGCAGACGTCCTGGCACTCGTCGCAGCCGTAGATCCGGTTGCCCAGCGCCTCCCGCAGATCACGCCGCAGCACCCCCGGGGCCTGCACCAGCCAGGCCAGGCAGAGCCGGGCATCGACCACGCCCGGGGCGACGATCGCCCCGGTGGGGCAGGCGGGCTGGCAGCGGGTGCACGGACCGCAGCCGTCCGGCACCGGCTCCGGGTCCGAGGCCACGAGCGGGGCATCGGTGACCACTGATCCCAGCACGAACCAGCTCCCCGCCCCCGGGAGGAGCAGGAGGCTGCTGACCCCGTACCAGCCCAGCCCGGCCCTGTGGGCCACGGCCCGGTCGACCATGTGGTTCTGGTCGACCACGACCACCGCCCGCCACCCCTCGTCTCGGAGCACCCCGGCCGCCGCCTCCAGTCCTCGCTCGAGGGCGGCGTAGTGATCACCGCGGGCATACCGGGCCACCCGGCCCTGGGGCGCGCCCGCAGGCGGCACCGGCAGGCCTCCTCCGCCGTAGGCCCTCGCCCCGGCCAGCAGGGCCCGGGCCGAAGGCAGCAGGGCCCGGGGGTCGGTCGACCGAGCCGGGTTGCGGAAGGTGAACTGCATCCCCCCGTGCTGGCCGT
The DNA here is from genome assembly GCA_038233335.1 of Acidimicrobiales bacterium. Classification (GTDB taxonomy): domain Bacteria; phylum Actinomycetota; class Acidimicrobiia; order Acidimicrobiales; family Iamiaceae; genus Iamia. The sequence goes on from JBBSME010000006.1 coordinate 40,062, forward strand.
CGGCCCGCCGCTGCTCGAGCGCCTGACGTGCGCCCTCGAAGGGCTCGGCGGTCGCCACCCCGACCGCATCCAACCCCGCGGCCCGACCCGCGACCTGGGCCCGACGGGCCAGGGCGGCGACGATCGGGGGGCCGGTGGCGTCGGACATGGACCCCCATCGTGGGCGGGCGCGGGCCTCGCTGTCACACCCCACCGTCAGGATGCGCACCAGATCCACTCCCCCGCTCCACCCGGAGGTCCCCGTGCCCGCCCCTGAACCGCTGCGCATCGACTGCGCCGAGTGCGCCATGCAGCACTCCGATGCCTGTGCCGATTGCTTGGTCACCTTCCTCTGCGCCCGCGAGCCCGACGACGCCGTGGTCGTCGACGTGGCCGAGATGGCTGCCCTGCGGGCCCTGGGCCAGGCCGGCCTGGTCCCCGGGCTGCGCCACTCGGGGGCCCGGGCCGCCGACGGCTGAACGGGGGTCCTCGCTCGTCGCCGAGGGCCGCGCTCCCGCTACCGTCGGCCGCCCCGCTGGTCCCCGGAGGCCTCGTGCCCACACCCCACATCTCCGCCGCCGACGGCGACTTCGCCCCGGTCTGCCTCATGCCCGGCGACCCCCGCCGGGCCCGCGACATCGCCGACACCTTCCTCACCGACGCGCGCATGGTCACCGACGTCCGCAACATGGAGGGCTTCACCGGCACCTACGAGGGTCGGCCGGTGTCGGTGATGGCGCACGGCATGGGGGTGCCCTCGGTATCGATCTACGCCACCGAGCTGGTGCGTGAGTACGGCGTGCAGACGCTCATCCGCATCGGATCCTGCGGATCGATCCGCGCCGACCTGGCCCTGCGCAGCGTGGTCGTCGCCCTGGGCGCCTCGACCGACTCCAACGTCAACCGGGTCCGCTTCGGCGGCCACGACCTCGCCGCGGTGGCCGACTTCGACCTGGCCCGGGCCGCGGTCGACGCCGCCGCGGCCCTGTCCGTGCCGGTGCGCGTCGGCACCGTGTTCACCTCCGACCTCTTCTACGCACCGGATCCCGCGGTCAACGACCTGGCCGCCCGCCTGGGCGCGCTGGCGGTGGAGATGGAGGCGGCCGGCCTCTACGGGGTGGCCGCCGAGCACGGCGTCCGGGCCCTGACCCTGCTCACCGTCTCGGACCACCTGCTCGACGACGCCCACCTGTCGTCCGACGAGCGCCAACGGTCCTTCGACGACATGGTCCGGATCGCCCTGGCCACCGTCATCGCCTAATGGGGGTCGACCGCGCGTCGGTCCCGGTGTGGTCACATGGGCCCATGCGCTTCTCGGTCTGGCCCCTGTCCGTCCACGGCTTCGCGGACCTGGCCGGCGTGGTCGGCCACTGCGAGGCCACGGGTTGGGACGGGGCCTACGTCGTCGACCACTTCATGGGCAACCGGGAGGACGACGCCCCCGACGACACGCCGGTCCTCGAGGCCCTGACCACCCTGGCCGCCTTGGCCGCCCAGACCGAGCGCATCCGGCTGGGGCCCCTGGTCCTCGGGGGCACCTACCGCCACCCGGCGGTGGTGGCCAAGAGCGCGGCCACCCTCGACGACCTCAGCGGCGGTCGCATCGTCTTGGGACTGGGCGCGGGTTGGCAGCGCAACGAGCACCGGGCCTACGGCATCGAGCTCCCCCCGGTGAAGGAGCGCATGGACCGCTTCGAGGAGGGCGCGGTGGCCATCCGATCGCTGCTCACCGAGGATCGGACCACGTTCGCCGGCGACCACGTGGAGCTGACCGACGCCCCCTGCCGACCCACCCCCCCGGGCGGCCGGCTGCCGATCCTCATCGGGGCCAAGGGGGAGCGGCGAGGCCTGCGGATCGCGGCGCGGGTCGCCGATGAGTGGAACTCCTGGGCGACCGTCGACCAGCTGCGCCATCGCAGCGAGGTGCTGGCCCGACACTGCGACGACCTCGGTCGTGACCCCGCCGAGATCCGCCGGTCGACCCAGGCCTTCGTGCGCCTCGTCGACGACTCGGCCGAGGCCGACCGGTTGCGATCCGAGCCCTCGTCTCGACCGAGGCTGATCGGGACGGTCGGCGAGGTGGTCGACCAGATCGGCGCCTACGCCGAGGTGGGCCTGGACGAGCTCATCGTCCCGGACTGGGACATGGGCACCGGTGCCCAGCGGCTCGAGGCCCTGGACCGGATCCAGCGCGACGTGGCCCCCGCCTTCCGCTGACCGTCAGGCCAGATCGGCCAACCGACGGGTGCCCTTGTCGTCGTACATGGCGGCATCGGCCCGGTGGAGCAGGTCGCGGGGCGCGTCCCCCGGTCGCGGGGACGACACCCCGACGCTGCAGGTGACACCGGCCCGCTGCGCCTCGGGCAGGCCCGCGACGATCGCCCGCAGCCGATCCTCGAGCGCCTCGCGCCGGCCCCGTCGCCCTCGTCGGGGGCCACGGCCACGAACTCGTCGCCTCCCAGTCGCGCCACGCGCACCTCGGCCGGGCGGGAGCCCGCCGCCGATTCAGGGCTGGGATCGGATTCGTGGTGGGGGCGGCCGGGATCGAACCGACGACCTTCCGGGTGTAAGCCGGACGCTCTGGCCAACTGAGCTACGCCCCCGGGGTCCGAGCAGGACGGCTCGGGGACGAGTGCGATCCGTCGCCCGCGTCGCGGTCGCGCCCGGCTCGGCCCGAGCCGCGACCGTCCCCCGCCGCGCTCTGGATCCGCCCGAGCGCGACCAACGCGCCGGCCGTCTCGTGCTGGAGCTCCGGCAGCCCGGTGCGCGGGAACCATCGGAGGCCCTTGATCTCGGGGCTGAGAGGGGTCGCGCCGTCAGGGTCGCAGCCAGGGGCCAGGCGGGCCCGGTAGACCACGTCGACCCGCTGGGGGATCGCATCGACGACGACCGCCGGCTCCCCCACCAGGACCACGTCGAGACCGACCTCTTCGCGCACCTCGCGGAGGGCGGCATCCGAGGGGTCCTCGCGCCGCTCCAACAAGCCGCCGGGCACGCCCCAGCGACGGCGGTAGATGTGCTCGACCAGCAGCAGTGCACCGTCGTCTCGCTCGATGAAGCACATCGCGCCCACCGTGAACGACGGGGAGATGGTCCGGACCACCCGTCGACGGGCGGTGGTCGGCAGCCGTCGAAAGAGCAGCAGGAGTACGCGGTGCAGCCCCGGGTGCATGGCGGGAGCCTACGGGAGCGGGGTCACGGAGCCGCCCGGCGTGCGTGCGACGGCACCGGCGAGGCGGTCACCCGGGGTGGTCCACCAACGGCAGCGGCCCCACGGCCTGGTAGCGACGGGCGAGGGTGGCGGCGATCTCAGGCGTGGCCCCGGCCACGATGGGGCGTCGCACGGGCTCGGACAGGTCGTGCAGGGGTCGATCGTCGAAGCCGGAGACGGTCGCCCCGGCCTCGCGGCAGATGAGGACTGCCCCCAGGTGGTCCCACGGGGCCAGGCCGTCCCCACTGCAGTCGAGGAACCCGTCGAGGTGGCCCGCAGCCACGGCCACCAGGTCGAGGGCCGCTGCGCCCAGCGCCCGGCACTGGCCCCAGCCCAGGTGGCGCGCCGGCAGGCCGTTGAGCCCGACGATCGCGTCCTCCAACCGGGTGCACCCACTCGCCTGGAGGGCCACGCCGTCTCGGTGTGCCCCCCGGCCCCGGATGGCCGTCGTCCGCGTGCCGTGCACCAGGTCGTCGACCAGGGCCACCCGGGGACCGTCGTCGTCGATGGCGCACAGGCTGGTCGCCCACCACGAGATGCCCCGAGCGGCGTTGGTGCTGCCGTCAAGTGGGTCGATGACCACGGTGAGGCCGCCCTCGGCGCGCGTCCACCCGCTCTCCTCGCTGAAGACCGAGAGGCCGGCGCCGGTCAGCACCTCCAGCGCGGCGGTGTCGGCGGCCAGGTCGCTCAGGTGCTGGCCGGGGACGGTGTCCGCCCCACCCCAGTCGGGGGTGGCGGCCAGGGCGGCGGCCACCGCGCCGGCGGCGCCGGCCAGGATGGCCAGCAGCTCCTCGTCGGTGCGGTCGGGGGGCGCGGTCACCGCGGCGACGGTAGCGCCGGTCCGATCCGACCTCGACCGCATTGGCGACCGATGAGTCGATCCGCTCCGCGGGGGACGGTTCCCCACGTTGGTCGCCACCCGGTGGCGTGGCAGTCTTGGTCGCCCCCCGAAAGGATCTCCGTGGCCGTCATCGATGTCCCCGGCTTCGTCGCCGAGCAGAAGGAGCACGCCATCGCGCACGGCTTCCACGTGCACGACGAGCGCCACTTCGTGGAGACCTACTCCCTGCGCCAGGCCTGGGAGGTCGATCTCCACCCCGAGGAGGCCTGCGGGGGCCCGCTCGACATCCACCTGGCCCTGGAGGTCGACCCGCGGGTCCTGCTGTCCTTCGAGGACCTGGTGATGGAGCTGGACGAGGGCACCGACCCCCCCGACCTGCACCAGTTCCCGCTGCACTTCACCTGGTCGCTGCCCCCGCTGGACACCTCACCGGACCTGCTGGTCCTGGCCACCGACCTGGCCGGCCTGGGCGGCACCGACTTGCCGCTGGAGGTCTCGGCCATCGACTCGTTCGCCTCGGTCACCGATGCCGCCGACCGCAGCATCGGCATCGTGGGCCGCGTCGAGGTGTCGCTCTCGGAGGTGTTCGTGGGTGAGCACGAGCTCCTCTGCGGCGAGCTCGACAAGGCCATGGAGGTCAGCCGCTGGCTGCTGGAGCGCAGCGAGGGCTGGCTCGGCTCCCAGGGCTGAGGCCGGTCCCGCTCCGGGCCGGCTGGCCCGCTTCCACGGTGCCCCTCCGGCACCCGCCGCTGGCGTGGCGCCGCGACCGTGTCACCACGGCCTGGACGACGCGCCGATGCTGTATGGCGCCTCCCCCCACGGCGGCACTCGCGACGGCATCGGTCGGACGCTCCATCCTCGCCGTCAGCTGGTGTCGGGTGGTGTGAAGGTCCAGTGGCCGGGTGGTCCTCGGAGGGTCCAGCGGCAGTGGGTCTTGAGGTAGTGGTGGTAGACGCAGAGCAGGGCGTTGTTCCAGAGGGCGGTGGGTCCGCCCTTGTGGAAGTCGGTGATGTGGTCGACCTGGAGGCCGCGGGTGGTGTGGCAGCCGGGGACGACGCATTCGTGGTCGCGGGCCTCGAGGGCGCTGCGCAGGGCGGCGGGGATGTGGCGGCGGTTGGAGGTGATGGTGGTGATGTCGGCGCCGTCGCGCAGGACCAGCTTGAGCACGGCGTCGTTGGCCAGGGCGCGGGCGAGGGTGATGGGCATGGGTCCGAGACCGGTGACCTCGCAGGTCTCGTCGTCTTGGGGGTGGCCGCGGAGCCAGGCCGCGACGTCGAGGTGAAAGCTGATCTGGGCGGGGGCCCGCCGCCGGTACCGGGGCGGCTTCTTCTTGGTGTGACCTGACGGCCCGGGTGTCGGGCCGGTCGCGGTGTGCGGGCTGGACTCGTGGGGTGGGCCTGGCGTCGCGGCATCGGGGCCGCCGAAGAGGTTGGGCTCAGTCGCGGCCGGCCCGCCGCAGGGCGAGGCGCGGTCGGCGCCGGCGGCGGGTGACTGATCCGGTGCCGGCCGGTCGTGATCGTCGCGTGCGTCCTCGGGCCGGGCGTTGCCGGCCTCATCGGGGGTCTCGGTGCCCGTTGGGATGGTCCCGGTGTCGGTGGTCCCGGTGTCGGTGGTGCCGGTGGTCTGGCCGGGTGCGGGGCTCGTCGGGGGCTCCGGGGCGCGGTGATCCGGTGGAGGGGTCTGTTCGTGAGGGCCGCGGTCTGCCTCGGAGGGTGCTGGGCCACGGGTGGCAGCCGGCCCCTCAGCCGGTCGGCGACCATGGGCGTGGCCGCTGTCGTCCGGCGCTGGCCCGTGTGGGCTCGACCGGTCTGCACCTGGGTCCTGAGGGTCGGGGCGTGGGCCATGGGGGGCGTTGCGGGCGGCGTCGGGGATGTCGAGGTCGAGGTCGTGGAGGGTGTCGAGGCAGAGCAGCTGCAGGGCATCGGCCATGAGCGCTTCGGGTGAGGGCCGTTGCCCTGCCGCGTGGGCCTGGCGGAACGCTTCCTTCCGGTACGGCTCCAGGGCAGCGAGGAAGACGGCCTGGTAGGCGGGTGGGACGTTCCACTGGCCGCGGCCTTCGCCGTCGATCTCGAACCAGGCTCGCAGCTGGCGCCGCTTGTACATCCGCTCGGCCGCCTTGCCGTCGCGGTCGTCCGCCCGCTGGCGGGCCTTGCGGGCCTCTTGGCGGGCCCCGGTCAGATCACCGGCCTTCCCCTTGGCCAACAACGACGACTCGGCCGAGCGATCGGCGGTGGCCCCCGCCGCCACCGCCTTGGTGGCCTCCGGTGACAGCGCACCGGAGGCGGCCGCATCGCGGGTGGCGGGCAGACCCTCCA
>JBBSME010000007.1:0-43636 GCA_038233335.1 Acidimicrobiales bacterium
GCGCGGACCGCAGGGACCAACCTCGAAAACGGCCGAGAGACCCATGTCACGCCCTGCCAACGCCCGACCCCTGGCCACCGACCCAGCCGGTAGCGTCTCGGCCCGTGTGCGGCCGCTTTGTCTCGACCAGCTCCGCTGCGGACCTGGCCGACCACTTCGGCGCCGTCCCTCCCGAGGGCCCAGGGCCCGAGCCCCGCTACAACGTGGCCCCCACCGACGACGTCCTGGTGGTGCGCGGGGTCGAGGGGGCCCGGCGGGTGGAGGCGTTCCACTGGGGCCTGGTGCCCTGGTGGGCGGAGGACCCGAAGGTCGGCAGCCGGATGATCAACGCCCGGGCCGAGACCCTCGCCACCAAGGGCGCGTTCAAGGCCGCCTTCGCCGAACGGCGGGTGCTGGTCCCAGCCGACGGCTTCTACGAGTGGGCCGCCCTCGAGGGGACGAAGCGCAAGCAGGCCTACTTCGTCCACCGCCCCGATGCCGAGCCCTACGCCTTCGCCGGTCTCTGGGAGCAGTGGCGGGGGCGCGACCGCGACGGCTCAGACCACCTCCGCTCGACCACCATCGTCACCACCGCGGCCAACGGCGTGATGTCGGCCATCCACGACCGGATGCCGGTGGTGCTGCCGAGGTCCTCCTGGGACGAGTGGCTGGATCCGGCCCACGACGACCTGGCCGCACTCGGTCGGCTGCTGGTGCCTGCTCCCGACGAGCTGACGGTCCTGCGTCCGGTGGGGCCCGAGGTGGGCAACGTCCGCAACGACAGCCCTGCCTTGGTCGACGAGGTCGTGCCGCAGGCCCCGGTCGACGAGCCGACGCTCCCGGGGTTGGACGCATGAGCGGCGGCGCGCGGCGGCTGAGCATCCGGCGACGGCTCGACGCCTCGGCCCTCCGGTGGCAGGCCCGCCTCGACACCACCTGGGTCGACCGCACCCTGCCCTGGCTGTTCGCCGCCCTGCTGACCATCGTCTTGCTCCTCATCAGCCTGGCCGTGCAGCGCCAGCTCGACGGGGGACCGACCCTCGCCACCTGGACCCAGGCCTCCTGGAACCTCGAGGACGGGAGGGGGACGGTGTCGTCGCTCGCCGGCGGCGACATGGTCGTCGACCAGTGGGCGTTCACCACGTGGCCCCTCCTCTGGCTGGGGCGGTTCGTCCCCCTGGCCGGGGTGCTGGCCGTGGCCGAGGCCCTCTGCCTGGGCCTGGCCGTCGTGCCCCTGTGGCGGATGGCCCGCGAGGTGGCCCGCCTCCGCCTCGGCCTGACCATCGCCCTTGTCCTCGCCTTCGGGTTCGCGCCGGTCCTCTACACGGTGAACCTGACCGGGTGGTCGCCGGTGGTGGCCGCGGTGCCGGCCATCGCCTGGGCGGCCTGGTTCGGCCAGCGCCGGCGCTGGGTGGCCTACGGCCTGTGCGTGGCCCTGGCCCTGCTGTCGCGTGCCGACGTGGGCCTGCTCCTGGTGATGTTCGGCATCCTCGGCATCACGTCGGGTGATCGCCGGGCGGGATCGATCACCGCGGGAGCAGGGATGGTGTGGACCGTGGCCTTCGTCGCCCTCACCGCCCCCCACGTGCCCACGGCCCCGATGACCGCCTCGGAGGCGGTGCTGGCCCGGGGCGAGGCCCCGCTCGGGGTGCTGGCCGACCCGCTCCGGCTGGTCACCGACCTGGTGATCCAGCCCAACGTCGGAGCCCTGGTCGTGCTGGTCGGGCCGCTTCTGTTCCTGCCCCTGGTCGTGCCCCGGTTCGCCCTCCCCGCGGTCCCGCCGATCTGGCTGGGGCTGGTGGGGGAGGAGGCGGTGCGCCAGGCGGTGGGGCCAGCGCCGGGTCTGGACCGCCTGCCCGCCACCCTCCTGCTGGCGCTGGTGCCCATGGTGCTGGCGGCGACGGTGGCGCTCTCCCGCATCGGCCAGTCCAGCGTCAGCCGCATCAGGGTCGACCATCGCGTGGTGGCGGCCATGGTGCTGGCCACGATCGCCATCTTCGTCCAGGTGGCGCCCACGTCGCCGTTCAACGAGCCCTGGAGCTGGGGCAGCCAGGACGACGCCGACGGGGCCCGCATGGAGGCGGTCGACCTGCTCGACGAGATCGATCCGGGCGTCAGCGTCTCGGCCTCACCGCAGGTGACGGCCCTGGTGGCCGAGCGGGCCCACGTCGACGAGGTGCCGGTCGGACCGCCGGACGAGGGGTGGGAGCCGGCCACCGAGGCCGTGCTCTACGACACCACGGGCCTGGGGGACGACGGCGTCGCGCTGTGGGAGCGGCGCGACCGGGAGGAGGCCGTGGCCGCCCTGGTGTCCCAGGACTTCGATGTCGAGTACCGGGGTGAGGGGATCATCCTGCTGGTCCGCCCCACGGAGTAGCCGGGCTCAGTCGGCGACGCCCTCGGCTCCGGCCGCCCGCAGGCCGTCGCGCAGCCGTGCCGCGGCGTCGTCCAGGGCGTCGGGGTCCGGGTCGACCTCCGCGTTGGCGAAGTCGAGCTGGTCGATGCGGGTGAACGGCACCAGGTGGACGTGGGTGTGGGGGACCTCCTCGCCGGCCACGATGACGCCGACCTTGGAGGGCGAGAAGACCTCCTGCTGGGCCCGGGCGATGGTGCGGGCCACGGTCATCACGTGGGCGAGGAGGGCTTCGGGCAGGTCGATCCAGTGGTCGACCTCGTCGATCGGCACCACCAGGACGTGGCCCGGCGCCAGCGGCGCGATGGTGAGGAAGGCGACGCAGCGCTCGTCGCGCCACACGAAGCGGCCGGGGATCTCGCCCGCGATGATGCGGCTGAACAGGGTCGGCATGGGGCGAGGATAGGAGGCGTAGGCTGCCTCGGTGGCTGCCCAGACCGACGAGGACCGGGACGCGACGGAGGGGGCCGACGGCGAGGACCGCATCCTCACCGTGCCCAACGCCATCACCGCGGTCCGGCTGGCCTGCCTGCCGCTCTTCCTCTGGCTGCTCTTCGCCCAGGACGACCGGGTCTGGGCCGCCAGCGTGCTCGGCGCCCTGGGGGCCACGGACTGGGTCGACGGCTTCCTCGCCCGGCGGTGGAACCAGGTGTCGACACTGGGAAAGGTCCTCGACCCGGTGGCCGACCGGTTGTTGTTCTTCGTGGGCGGCGCGGCGATCATCATCGACGGCAGCATCCCGATCTGGGTGGCGGTGCTGGTCCTGACGCGTGAGGTGTTGGTGTCGATGGCGACGGTCGTCCTGGCCCTGGCCGGGGCCAAGCGGATCGACGTCACCTGGTGGGGCAAGGCGGGGACCTTCTGCGTCATGTTCGCCTTCCCCATGTTCCTGGCCTCCGAGGGCCAGCTCTTCTGGAGGGACGAGGCCCGAGCCCTGGCGTGGGGCTTCGTGATCCCGGGCCTGGTGTTCGGCTACATCGCCCTGGCCCTGTACGTGCCCCTCGGGCTGCGGGCCCTGCGGGAGGGTCGGACCGGCCGGGCCGAGCCGACTGCGGACGGCCCTGACAGGGACCCCACCTCGGCCCGATAGGTTCGATCCGGTGAAGGCCGTCATCATGGCGGGCGGCGAGGGATCTCGCCTCCGGCCGCTCACCACCCACACGCCCAAGCCCATGCTCCCCTTGGCCAACCGGCCGATGATGGAGCACATCGTCGGGCTTCTCCGCAGCCACGGCTACACCGAGATCGTGGTCACGGTGTCGTTTCTGGCCAACCAGATCCGCACCTACTTCGGCGACGGGTCCGACTTCGGCGTCGAGATCACCTATGCCACCGAGGAGCAGCCCCTCGGCACCGCCGGGTCGGTGCGCAACGCCAAAGACGTCTTGGACGAGCGGTTCCTCGTCATCTCCGGAGACATCCTCACCGACATCGAGCTGACCGCCATCGTGGCCGAGCACGAAGCCAAGGGCGCCCTGGCCACCATCGGCCTGGTCGCGGTGGACGACCCCCTCGAGTTCGGCATCGTGATCACCCGGGACGACGGGTCGATCGAGCGGTTCCTGGAGAAGCCCACCTGGGGCCAGGTGTTCAGTGACACGATCAACACCGGGATCTTCGTCCTCGAACCCGAGATCTTCGACTACATCGCCCCCGACCGACCGGTCGACTTCTCGGGCGAGGTCTTCCCGAAGCTGTTGGCCGAGGGTCGCCCCATGGTGGGTGCGGTGGCCGAGGGCTACTGGGAGGACGTGGGCACCCTCGAGGCCTACGTCCGGGCCCACAACGACGTGCTCGACGGCACCGTCAAGCTCGACGTCCCCGGGTTCGCCCTCCGCGACGGCGTGTGGCTGGGGGAGGGGGCCGAGGTCCACCCCGATGCCGAGATCGTGGGCACCGCGATCATCGGGCCTGGGTGTCGTGTGGGCGCCGGCGCCCGCATCGGCCCCTACGCGGTCCTGGGCCGGAACTGCCGGGTCCGGGCCGAGGCCGCGGTCGAGCGCTCGGTGGTCCACGAGAACGTCTACCTCGGCGAGAGCAGCCGCCTGCGAGGGGCGATCGTGGGCCGGTCGGGCGAGATCCGCCGCGCCGCCCGCTGCGATGAGGGCTCCGTCCTCGGCGACGAGTGCTTCGTGGGTGAGGACGCGGTCGTGGGGGCCGGGGTGAAGGTGTACCCGTTCAAGACCATCGAGGCCGGGGCCACCGTCAACTCCTCGATCATCCTCGAGACCCGGGGCGCGCGGAGCCTGTTCGGGGCGTCCGGCGTCTCGGGCCTGGCCAACGTCGACATGACCCCGGAGCTGGCCTCGCGGGTTGCCATGGCCTGGGCCACGACCCTGCCCAAGGGCAGCACTGTCGTCACCTCCCGCGACTCCAGCCGAGCGGCGCGCATGCTCAAGCGGGCCCTCATGTCCGGGCTGAACGCGGCCGGGATCAACGTGCTCGACCTGGAGGTGGCCTCGGTCCCGGTCACCCGCTTCGCCGCCGACGGCACCGTCGTGGCTGGCGGGGTGACCGTCCGACTCGAGGGCGATGACCCCGACTCGGTGGCCTTCCGCTTCCTCGACGGGTCCGGCCTCGACATCTCCGAGGCCTCGCAGCGCAAGATCGAGCGCCAGTTCTCCCGCGAGGACTTCCGACGGGTCCCCGCCGAGGAGATCGGCGAGATCGACTTCCCGCCCCGGGTGCTCGAGCACTACACCACCGCCCTGGGCGCCACCGTCGACCTCGAGGTGGTGCGCCGGGCCGGGTTCAAGATCGTGACCGACTACGGCTTCGGGTCGACCTCGTTCACCATGCCGACGGTGCTGGCCCAGATCGGCGCCGACGTGCTCTCGGTTAACCCGTACGCCTCGACCCATGGCGCCATGGGCTTCGCGCGCGACGCCGCGGCCACGGCCGCCGGTGCCCTCGTCACTGCAGCCGGAGCCCACGTCGCGGCGGTGATCGACGCGGGTGGCGAGCGGCTGACCCTGGTCGACGACGAGGGCCGGGTCCTGACCGACACCCAGGCCCTGCTGGCCCTGGTCCGCCTGGTCGCCCCCCACATCGACGGCGACACCATCGTCGTGCCGGTCACCGCCTCCCGGCACGTGCAAACGGTCGTCGGCTCCACCGGTGTGACCGTGCGCGAGGCCAAGACCTCCACGGCCGCGCTCATGTCCGCCGCCGCCGAGCCGGGCGTGGGGTTCGCCGGCGATGCCGGCGGCGGGTTCATCATCCCGGGGTTCCTGCCCGCGTTCGACGCCGCCGCCGCCTTCGTCAAGCTGTTGGAGCTACTGGCCCGCCACGACGTGCGCCTGTCATCGGTGGTCGACGACCTGCCCCGGCCGCACATCGTCCACGAGACGGTGGTGACGCCGTGGGAGCAGAAGGGCATGGTGATGCGGACCCTCGTGGATCGCATCGATCCGGAGCGGCTGGTCCTGGTCGACGGGGTCAAGGTTCTCCACGACGACGGCTGGGCCCTGGCTCTGCCCGACCCCACCGAGCCCCTGACCCACATCTGGGCCGAGGCCGACACCGAGGCCGATGCTCGCGGTCGGGCCCAGGAGTACGGTCGGCGCCTGCGTCAGCTCGTTCGCTGACCCGACGAGGCGGAGGGTCGCACCCTCAGCCGTAGGTCGAGGCTTCGGTCCGGCCTTCCCCGCAGGCTGCTCGTCCAGGTGAGGTAGGTTGCCGAGATGAACGTTCCCGAGGACCTCCGCTACACGAAGGACCACGAGTGGGTCCGGGTCGAGGGCTCGCTGGTGCGGATCGGGATCACCGACTACGCCCAGGACGCGCTGGGCGACGTGGTGTTCGTCCAGGTGCCCGACGCCGGCGCGCCGGTGGGTGCCGGTGACACGGTGAGCGAGGTCGAGTCGACCAAGTCGGTGTCGGAGATCTACGCACCGGTCGCCGGCGCGGTGACCGAGGTCAACGCCGACCTGGCCGACGCCCCGGAGCGCCTGAACGACGACCCCTACGGCGAGGGGTGGATCTGCGCCATCGAGGTCGGCGACCCGTCCCAGCTCGACGGCCTGCTCGATGCGGCCGGCTACCGGGGCCTGATCGAGGAGTAGACGTGCGTGGCTGATGTCGACTGCGACCGCTGTGGTCACCGCAACGCCCCCGAGGCCAACTTCTGCTCCTCGTGCGGCGCGCCCCTGGAGAACGCCGACGAGGATCGCCCCACCATCCAGCTGCCGGTGGAGAACAGCGCCGGCGTCTCGGAGGAGATCAGCCTCGACCTCGACGAGCTCCCCGACCGAGGTGTCCTCGCCGTCCGGGCCGGCCCCAACGAGGGGTCCACCTTCGCCATCGACAAGGACGTCATCACCGCCGGGCGCCACCCCGACAGCGACATCTTCCTCGACGACATCACCGTCTCCCGGCGCCACGCCGAGGTCCGCCAGGAGGGCAGCCGCCTCGTCGTCCGCGACGTGGGGTCCCTGAACGGCACCTACCTCAACCGCGAGCGCATCGAGCAGGGCGAGCTGCACGACGGCGACACGATCCAGGTGGGCAAGTTCAAGCTGGTGTACGTCACCGGCTCCGACTCGTGAGCGAGCCAGCGTGACGGAGCGGTCGCACCTGGCGATCGGTGAGGTGCTCAACCTCCTGCAGGACGAGTTCCCCGACATCACCATTTCCAAGATCCGGTTCCTCGAGAGCCAGGGCCTGCTCGACCCGGAGCGCACGCCGTCGGGGTACCGGAAGTTCTACGAGGCCGACGTGCGCCGGCTGCGCTGGATCCTCACCGAGCAGCGGGACAGCTTCCTGCCTCTGAAGGTCATCAAGGACCGCCTGGAGAAGGGGGAGGACGCGAGCATGGCCGCGCCTGACACCTCCGGTGACGGTGCTGCCGCGGCCGTGCCCCGCTCCGGTGGCGAGATCGGGGAGGCGGCTCCGGCCGAGGCTGCCGAGCACGTGGCGGACAGCCCCACGGCCGCTCCGGCCAACGAACCCACCGACCCGGCCACCCTTCCCATCTGGATGGCCGACGCGGCTCGGGCCAAGGCCGATCGGAGCCGCAGCGGGCGGGGCGCCGACATCGGCGATGGTCCTGATCCCCTCGACCGGGGCCCCACCTCGGTCAGCCCCACGCCCGACGAGCTGTTGGTGGCCAGCGGGCTGGCCCCGAAGCAGCTGGCGTCGCTGGAGGAGTACGGGCTGGTGACCGGCCACGAGGTCGGTGCCGACCGCTACTACGACGGTGAGGACCTGGTGATCGCCCAGAAGGCGGCCGGGTTCCTGGCTCACGGCATCGAGGCCCGCCACCTGCGCATGTTCAAGACCACCGCCGATCGGGAGGCGGCCCTCCTCGAGCAGATCGCTCTGCCCCTGGTCAAGCAACGGCGGGCCGAGTCCCGGGACGAGGCGCAGGACCTGGTGGCCGAGCTGGCGGGTCTGGGCCAGGGCCTGCGGGCGGCGCTGCTCCGAGCTGCCCTGGGCGAGCACCTGTCCTGACCGGGGACGGTAGGGTTCGACCGATGGTCGAGATGGATCTGGTCGGCGTACGGGTCGAGGCCCCCTCGAACACCCCGATCGCCCTGCTCCGGGAGCGCTCGGGTGCCCGGCGGGTGCTGCCGATCTTCATCGGGGGCCCGGAGGCCACCGCCATCGCCTTCGCCCTGGAGGAGGTGGTGACCCCCCGGCCCATGACCCACGACCTCATGCGCAACCTGCTGGACGACCTCGGCGTCAGCATCGAGTCGGTGACCGTCACCGAGCTCCGCGACCGGACCTTCTACGCCGAGATCGAGATGCACGCCGCCGACGGGGTGCACCGGGTATCGAGCCGGCCGTCCGACGCCCTGGCCCTGGCCATCCGGATCGGCACGCCGATCTACGCGGCCGAGGAAGTGCTCGACGAGGCCGGCTTCCAGGCCGAGATCGAGGAGGAGGGCGAGCCCGAGGAGCAGGCCGAGGTGGTCGAGCAGTTCCGCGAGTTCATCGACAACGTCACCCCCGACGACTTCGCCTCCTGACCCGCCGTCACCCTTGATCCCCACCCCGGACGGCGGACGCCGTCGACGAGACGATCCTTGGCGCCGCGTGGCGATCGGCCTGGCCACGATCGTGGTGGTCCACCTGATCGGCGTGGCCGGCTACCTGGCCCTGGGCCTCAGCCCGCTCGACGCCCTCTACCAGACGGTCAACACGGTCACGACCCTCGGCTTCAGCGAGCGGGGCGAGCTGACCGCCGGCTTCCGGATCTTCACCATCGTGTTGGCCCTGGGCGGCATCGGCACCGTCCTGTACACCCTGAGCGTGCTCCTCGAGTCCATCGTGGAGGGCCGGCTCACCGACGACACCCGGAGGCGACGCATGGAGCGCAAGATCTCGAGCATGGAGGGCCACATCATCGTGTGCGGGTGGGGCCGGGTGGGACGCACCATGGCCGACCACGCCGGTGGCGCCGGGGCCGAGGTGGTGATGGTCGAGCGCGATCCCGAGCGCCTGGCCGTGCTGCCGTGGCCGGCCGTCGCCGGTGACGCTACCGAGGACGCCACCCTCGTCGAGGCCGGCATCGAACGGGCCCGGACCCTGGTCGTGGCCCTCGACACCGACGCCGACAACCTCTACGTCACGCTGTCGGCCCGCGCCCTGCGCCCGGACCTGTTCATCGTGGCCCGCGCCCGCAACGACTCCGCCGAGCCCAAGCTGATGCAGGCGGGGGCCAACCGGGTGGTCAACCCCCAGCAGATCGGCGGGGCGCGGATGGCCGCGCTGGCCATCTCCCACCACGTCGCCGACTTCCTCGACGTGGTCATGCACGACGGGAGCCTCGAGTTCCGCCTCGACGACGTCCACGTCGCCGAGGGGTCGACGCTGGCCGGGACCACGCTGGCCGACGCCCACCTGCGGGGCCGCACCGGCGCCCTGGTGCTGGCCATCCGCGACGGCGCCGGCGCGTTCCGGACCAACCCCCCGCCCGACACCGCCCTCACCCCTGGTGACGTGCTGATCGCGGTCGGGACCTCCGACCAGCTGGCGTCGCTGGCCACCCTGGCGTCGGTCTGAACCCCGACGGCGGGCCGGGGCCGTTGACTGCATCGCGCCGGGGGCGTAGGTTGTCGGGCCCACAGCGGCGTAACTACGTCGCTGTGATCCCAGCCCGGAGGACGGCAGCGTGGCGATGGACGGCTTCAGCGGCAAGGCAGCGGCGGAGATCGTCGGCATCACCTACCGGCAGCTCGACTACTGGGCCCGCACCGACCTGGTCCGGCCCACCCTGGCCGATGCCAAGGGGAGTGGCTCCCGCCGCCGGTACTCCTACCTCGACCTGCTGGAGCTCAAGCTCATCAAGACCATGCTCGACTCGGGTATCAAGCTCGAGTCGGTGCGCCAGGCCTTCGACTACCTCCGCACCAACCTGGGCGAGGACATCGTGTCGGCCCGGCTGGTGATCGCCGGCTCGTCCGCCGTGCTCGTGCGCGACGACGCGGAGATGATCGAGGTCGTCAACGGCCTGCACGGCCAGGGCGTCCTGAACCTCAACCTGGTCACCCTGGACGGCCTCAAGGGCGAGCTCGACGCCGCCGTGCTCGAGCTCCAGCCCAACGCCAGCCTCGACCTCGATCAGAGCACCGAGGCGGCTGCGGCCGGCCCGGCACCGGCCGCAGCCGAGGTCTAAGCCCCTCGGGTCCCGAGTCCGGGACCCACGGTCGGGGACCGGTACAGTCGCCCGCCGTGACCCGCACCTCACCGCTCGACGCCGCCCACCGCGCCCTCGGGGCCAAGATGGTCCCGTTCGGCGGATGGGACATGCCCATCAGCTACGGCGACGGCACGCTGGCCGAGCACGAGGCCTGCCGCTCCGGTGCGGTGGTGTTCGACGTCAGCCACCTGGGCACGGTCCGCGTGCAGGGCCCCGACGCCCTCGCGCGGCTGCAGCGGGCGTTCACCAACGACCTGGGCCGCATCGAGCCGGGGCGGGCCCAGTACACCCACCTGCTCGACCGGGACGACGCCTCGGTGGTCGACGACATCATCGTCTGGTGGGTCGACGACGAGCGCTTCGACGTGATGCCCAACGCCTCCAACACCGACCGGGTGACCGGCGCGCTTGGCGGTGGGGCCGCCGACGTCACCGCCACCCGGGCCGTGCTCGCCCTCCAGGGCCCCGATGCCCGCAAGCGCCTGGCCGACCTCTCGCCGGTGGCGGCCGAGGTCGGGCGGTTCCGGGTGGCCCGCTTCACCTGGAACGGCGTCGAGTGCCTGGTGGCCGGCACCGGCTACACCGGGGAGGACGGGGTGGAGGTGGCGGTGCCCACCGAGGCTGCCCCCGCGCTCTGGGACGCAGTGGTGGGCGCCGGCTTCACCCCTGCCGGCCTGGGTGCGCGCGACACGCTGCGCCTGGAGGCCGGCCTGCCCCTCCACGGCCACGAGCTGGGCCCGGGCATCACCCCGCTGGAGGCCGGGCTGGGCTGGGTGGTGCGGTGGGACAAGGGCGACTTCCTCGGTCGCGACGCGCTGTCGGCCCACAAGGAGCGGGGCGTGCCCCGTCGGCTGCGCGGCCTGGCGGTCCCGGGCCGTCGGCCTCCGCGCGAGGGGCAGGCCGTGCTGGTCGACGGTGAGGTGGTGGGTGAGGTGACCAGCGGAAACTTCTCCCCGACCCTCGGCCACGGCATCGCCCTGGCCTTCCTGCCGCCGGAGGCGCAGGAGGGGGCCCAGGTGGCCATCGACGTCCGCGGCACGCCCCTGCCGGCCACGGTCGTCTCCACCCCCTTCGTCGACCGCGCCTGAGCCGCCTGGGACCTACTCGGCCAGGTCGTCGAGGGGGGGACAGGAGCAGATGAGGTTGCGGTCGCCGTGGCCGCCGTCGATGCGGCGGACGGGGGGCCAGTACTTGTCGGCCTTGGACACAGTGCCGGGGAAGGCGGCCTCGGCCCGGGTGAAGGGGTGGGTCCACTCGTCGGCCAGGACCGACTCCGCGGTCCAGGGGGCGCCCTGGAGCAGCGCCGGCTGGTCGTCGACCTCGGCCCGGATGGCGATGAGGGCGTCGCAGAAGCGATCCAGCTCGGCCCGATCCTCGCTCTCGGTGGGCTCGACCATCAGGGTGCCGGCGACCGGGAAGCTCATGGTCGGGGCGTGGAAGCCGTGGTCGATGAGGCGCTTGGCGATGTCGTCGACGGTGATGCCGGTGGCCTTGGTGAGGGGCCGGATGTCGAGGATGCACTCATGCGCCACCAGGCCGTTGCGCCCGGCGTAGAGCACCGGGTAGTGCTCGGCCAGGCGGCGGGCCACGTAGTTGGCGTTCAGGATGGCCACCTGGGTGGCGCGGCGCAGGCCCTCGCCGCCCATCATCCGGACGTAGGCCCAGGGGATGGGCAGGATGCCGGCCGAGCCCCAGGGCGCAGCCGAGACGGGGCCGGGAGAGGTGTCGCCCGGGCCGCACTCCGGCACCAGGGGGTGCGAGGGCAGGTAGGGGGCGAGGTGCTCGCCCACCGCCACCGGGCCCACGCCGGGACCCCCGCCGCCGTGGGGGATGCAGAAGGTCTTGTGGAGGTTGAGGTGGCTGACATCAGCGCCGAAGCGGCCCGGGCGGGCCAGGCCGACCATGGCGTTGAGGTTGGCCCCATCGAGGTACACCTGGCCGCCGGCGGCGTGGATGGCCTCGCAGATCTCGCCGATGGACTCCTCGAACACCCCGTGGGTCGAGGGGTAGGTGACCATGAGGGCGGCGATGGTGCCCTCGGCGGCCTCGATCTTGGCCCGGAGGTCGACGAGGTCGACGTTGCCGTCGTCGTCGCAGGCCACGACCACGACCCGCATGCCGGCCATGACCGCGCTGGCCGCGTTGGTGCCGTGGGCCGAGGAGGGGATGAGGCAGATGTCGCGGCCCTCGTCGCCCCGGGCCCGGTGGTAGGCGGCGATGGCCAGGAGCCCGGCCAGCTCGCCCTGGCTGCCGGCGTTGGGCTGGAGCGACACCGCGGCGTAGCCGGTGACCTCGACCAGCCAGCGCTCCAGGTCGTCGATGAGGGCCCGGTAGCCCTCGGACTGGTCCAGGGGGGCGAAGGGGTGGAGGCCGGCGAAGCCGGGCCAGGTGATGGGCTCCATCTCCGCCGCCGCGTTGAGCTTCATGGTGCACGAGCCCAGGGGGATCATGGACCGGTCGAGGGCGACGTCGCGGTCTGACAGCCGGCGCAGGTAGCGCAGCATCGCCGTCTCGGAGTGGTGCGAGGAGAAGACCGGGTGGCTGCAGAACGGGCTGGTCCGCACCAGGTCGACGGCCACCGCGACGCCGTCGGAGGCGATGTCGGCGGCCAGTCCCTCGACCCGGGCGGAGGCCCCGAAGGCGTCGAGCACGGCGTCGATGTGGGCCGCGGTGGTGGTCTCGTCGGTGGAGGCGGCGACCCGGTCGGCGTCGATGCGCCGCAGGTTCACCCCCCGCTCGGCGGCGGCGGCCACCACCTCGTCGGCCCGGCCCGGGATTCGGGCGCAGACGGTGTCGAAGAAGGCGTCGTGGACCACCTCCACCCCTGCATCGCGGAGGCCGCGCGCGAGGAGCCGCGCGGCGCGGTGCACCCGCTCGGCGATGGCGGTCAGCCCCTCGGGCCCGTGGTAGACGGCGTAGGACGAGGCGATCACGGCCAGCAGCACCTGGGCGGTGCAGATGTTGCTGGTGGCCTTCTCCCGGCGGATGTGCTGCTCGCGGGTCTGGAGGGCCAGGCGGAGGGCCGGGTTGCCGTCGACGTCGATCGAGACCCCGACCAGGCGCCCGGGCAGCGAGCGCTGGAGGCCGTCGCGCACGACCATGTAGCCGGCGTGGGGGCCGCCGAAGCCCATGGGGACCCCGAAGCGCTGGGCCGAGCCGACGACCACGTCGACCCCGATCTCACCCGGCGGGCGCAGCAGGCAGAGGGCCAGGGGGTCGGCGGCCACGGTCACGATGGCGCCCCGTTCGTGGGCCGCGACCACCAGGTCGGCGTCGTCACGCACCAGGCCGGTGGTGGTGGGGTACTGGACCAGGACGCCGAACACGTCGCCCTCGGGGAGCCTGGTGGCCAGGTCGGCCTCCACCACCCGGAGGCCGAGGGGCTCGGCCCGGGTGCGGACCACGGCCAGGGTCTGGGGGTGGCAGGCCGCGTCGACCACGAAGGTGGCGCCGTCGGGTGCCTTGGAGACCCGGCGAGCGAGGGTCATGGCCTCGGCCGCGGCGGTGGCCTCGTCCAGCAACGAGGAGTTGGCCAGGCTGAGACCGGCCAGATCGGTGACCAGGGTCTGGAAGTTGAGCAGGGCCTCGAGCCGGCCTTGGGAGATCTCCGGCTGGTACGGCGTGTAGGCGGTGTACCAGGCCGGGTTCTCCAGGATGGAGCGTCGGATCACCGGGGGGGTCAGGGTGTCGTGGTACCCCAGGCCGATCATGGACGTGAGGACCTGGTTGCGTCCGGCCAGGGCGCGCAGCTCGGCCAGGGCCTCGGCCTCGCCGACCGCGGCAGGCAGGTCGAGCGGCGTGGCCTGACGGATGGAGGCAGGGACGGCATCGTCGACGAGCTCCTCGACAGACCCGTAGCCGAGGGCGGAGAGCATGGCGTCCTGGTCCTTGGGGCCGGGGCCGATGTGGCGGGCCGAGAACGGCACGGCATCGGTGAGGGTGGGGCGATCGGACAAGGGGCCTCCAAGGACGGGAGCGCGCCGTGGGCGCGCTGTGGATCTCGTCCTCCCCACGCTGTCATCGGCACCTGAGAGGTTCACCCCGGAGGGCTTGCACCGTCGGTGGGCCGGCGGACCGACCTCTTTCCAGCGTCGCCTCCCCCGCACGGTCCTGGGGCCTGAGAGATTCCGGGGAGGGATTGCTCCTTCGGCGGCCCGTCGTTGGGCCTCTCCCGCGCGGGGTCAACGGCGGGGCCACGCTACCAGTACGCGTCGGCGGGGGAGGGGTCCCCGGGACGTTGTGCACCCACCACTCATGCACCCGAAGGGGTGAGGCGCCATGATGGTCCTGGGCCCGATGGGCGGGTCTGACTCACCACGGAGGAACACGGGCAATGGGCATGAAGCGCACGGTGATGGCAGGCGGGCTCGCACTCGCGCTGGTGGTAAGCGGATCCGCCTGCGGCAAGGTGGCCGAGAAGGTGGCCGAGAAGGCCACCGGCTGCGAGGACATCGACGCCGCCGGCGAGGAGATCGGCGCCGAGTGCGACGGCGTCAGCTCCAAGGTCGACTCCGACGGCAACGCCTCGGTGACCGATGAGGACGGCAACTCCTTCGACGTCAGTGCCGACGGGACGGGCGAGCTCCCCGAGGGTTGGCCAGCCAATCTGGCCCCGCCCGAGGGCACCAGGATCATCTCCTCCACCGGCTCCAGCGGGAACCTCAGCCTCACTGCGGGCATCGATGGGGACGTCACCGCGGTGTACGAGGGGATCAAGAGCCAGCTGGAGGGGGCCGGGTACACCATCGAGGCCGACACCGTGACGAGCGCGGGGACCGGCGATGTCGCGTCGGTCACCGCGTCCGGCCCTGACGTCGACGCCAGCGTGAGCGTCAGCGAGAACCAGGCCCAGGCCGAGTACGGCACCGTGCTGGTCAACTGGGTCCTGACCGAGGCCACGGGCTGAGCGCGCCCCCTGACCTGACGCCCCCGCCCGGGACGGCAGTCGAGGCCCCGCGCGCCCCCGCCGGGCGCGCGCGGCGGGCAGTCCTGCTCGTGGTCGCGGTGGTGGCGGTCCCCTTGGTCGTCGGCGTGGTCACCTGGGCGCTGGCCTCGCTCGTCGTGGGTGACGCCGCCGCCGACGCCACGCCGGCGACATCCACGGTCCCCGAGCAGCCAGGGACCACGGTCCTGGCCCCCGGCGGACGGGTCCTGATCCCCCCGGGCGGCTCCACGCCTCAGCTTCCGGGGACGGTTCCCGGCAACCCGCCCCTCACCACCCCGCCCGGCCTGCCCCCCGGGTGGCCCGAGGCCCTCGCCCCGCCGGAGGGATCGACGATCCTCTCCTCGATCGGCAACGGCGACACGCGGATCGTGGCCTACGGCTCGACCCAGGCGCTCGAGCCGCTGGCCGACCTGGTGAAGGCCCAGCTGGAGGGGGGCGGCTTCACCATCACCAACGAGGTCCGCAAGCCCGACGGGTCCCTGGTCAGCCTGCAGGGCGAGGCCCCCGGCCTACGGGCGGTGGTGGCGGTGACCCCGGCGCCGTCACCCGACCAACCGCCGCGGCTGGTGACCATCGTGCTCAACGCCCGCTGAGGCCGGCGCCCGCCGGCCCTCCGCCCTACTCGGCCAGGTCCGGCTCGAGCTCCTCGATCCAGTCGAACAGGGGCTGGGCGCTGAACCAGCCGGCCAGGTGGGACCCGACCTCGGCCGCGGTGGAACGGGCCACCTCGGCATCGATCGGTCGCGGCGTCCCGGCGGCCCGGGCGGTCAGCTCCACCTCGCAGGTGCGCTCCATGGTGACGAACCAGAACACGGCCTCGTCGATCGACTGGCCCACCGTGAGCAGCCCGTGGTTGGCCAGGATCGCCGCCTTGGCGTCGCCCAAGGCGTGGGCGATCCGCTTGCCCTCGGCCGGATCGTTGACCACCCCGGTGTAGTCGTCGAAGAGGACGTGGTCCTCGTAGAAGATGCAGGAGTCCTGGGTGAGCGGGTCGAGGGGCCGGTGCAGGGTGGAGAAGGCCCGGCCGAACCGGGAGTGGGAGTGGGCCGCAGCGACCACGTCGGGTCGGGCCGCGTGAACCTGGGAGTGGATGGCGAAGGCCGCCCGGTTCACCGGCCAGGTCCCTTCCACCACCTCGCCGTCGTCGTCCACCAAGAGCAGGTCCGAGGCCCGGATCTGCTTGAAGCTCATCCCGAAGGGGTTGACCCAGAAGTGGTCAGGCCGCTCAGGGTCGCGGGCGGTGATGTGGCCGGCCACGCCTTCGTCGAACCCGAGGCGCCCGAAGATCCGGAACGCGGCCGCCAGCCGCCGCTTGCGGTGCTCTCGCTCCTCGGCGGGCGTGCGGTCGACGAAGGGCTGGTGCGGGGTGCGGGTGCTCATGGAGGCTCCAACGGCGGGGGACACCCCATGCTAGGGCTGGCGGTCGGGTCGTCCCAGGGCTAGATGGATAGTTCCAAGGGGTCAGTGGTCGTAGGCGAGGAGTGAGCGGGCGGGACCGGGTTGGGCGGTGGTCTCGTTGTGCCAGATGGCGGCGGTGAGGGCGAGGATCCGCTGCAGCACGCTGGTCCAGACGCCTGCGGGGGTGCGGCCGCCGTGGTGTTCGAGGTCGAGTTGGGCTTTGAGGGTCTGGTTGACCGACCCGATGATCTGGCGGAACGGCTTGAGGGACCGTTGCCGCGGCCGGGTCCGTTCACTGTAGGTTTCGTCACGTGACGCAACGTGGCGGCGACGATGGGGCGGGGGACCCGAGCCCCGACGCGCCCGCGGCCGACGCCCCGCGGCGCTGTCGCTGGTGCGGGCGGCCGATGGAGCCGGCGCGAGGACCGGGCCGGCCCCGGCGGTTCTGCCGCCAGGGCTGTCGCCAGCAGGCCCACATGGCCCGCAAGCTGGCCTCCGCCCACGGCCTGGGCGACGGTGACGTCGTCGTCGACCGGGAGGCACTCGAGGACCTGCAGGGCGCGCTGTACTGCCTCCAGGCCGCCCTGGAGGACGTCGGTCGCGACCTGGACGAGGCCGACGACGACCCCGCCGAGGTCCGACGGGCCCTGGACTGGCTCATCGACAACGCCCGACCCGCCGCCGCCCTGTGGATCGAGCCTCGGACGACCGGGTGAGGGTCGTCGGCCACCCCTCCTCGAGTCCCGGAACAACTTTACAGAACGTGCATTATCGGCGCCACTGGACGGCCCTTGGGGGGCCGTCCTCGGGCGCCGATGAAATGCTTCGGCACTGCACTGCTCCTGGGAACGGGCCTTCCCACGTCGACCCGGGGCCTGCTCGGTCGCCGCCGGTGGATCCTTCGACACTGCATCCGCCCCCCGAACGGGCCTTCCCACGTCGACCCGGGGCCTGCTCGGTCGCCGATGAATGCTTCGACACTGCATCCGCCCCCCGAACGGGCCTTCCCACGTCGACCGGGGGGCAGTCTGGGGGTCAGGGCGATGGGAGGAGGGTGACGTCGGCGCCGCCGAGGTTGGCCAGGCCGCGGTCGAAGGTGAGGAGCGGGCGTCCGTGGCGGCGGGCCAGGACGAGGAGGTGCGCGTCGGTGACCTGTCGGTGACCGACGAGCTCGGGGACGTCGGGGTCGGTCATCGACACATCGTCGTGGACGAACACGTGGGATGGTCGGTCTCGCAGGATTCCGAGGACTCGGCGCGCATCTCTCACTGCGACCGGTGCGGGCAGGACCTTCGGGTTCGACGACACCCGGACGAAGCCGCTCTCGGTCACTGGACACGTCGCCCATCCCTCGGTGCCGTGCTCGCGGAACCACCGGACCATCTGGTCGTGGTGCACGTGGCTGTCCCACACCGCGGCGACGAGCGCGTTCACGTCGAGGAGCGGGCCCCGCTCGGACATCACTCGTCGAGGGCTCGACGGACCATCTCAGGGGTGATCGGTGCGGTTCCCGGCGGAACGTGGATCACCGGCAGGTCGCCGTCTGTGGCCACCGCCGCCGGCATCAGTCCCCGCCGCAGCAGGTCGGACACGGCCGCGCCCAGGGAGCGCCCGGATTCGGCCGCCATTTCGCGCGCTGCCGCCAGCACGTCGTCGTCGAGCTCAAGGGTCGTCCTCATGATGCGATGATGCTATCGCATCACCTCCCACATCAGAAGGGTTGGGAGGCGCGTGGGGGGTGGCGAGTACGGTGGCCCGCCTATGTCCCGCCGGATCGAGATCGAGCTGACGAGTACCCGCGACGACGGGTCCTGGACCTGGCGAGCTGCTGGGGCCAAGCAGCCCAAGGGGGTGCTGGACGGTGGCCTGCTGCCGGGCTCCCCCGCGGTGGGCGACGTCCTACGGGCCGACGTGGAGACCGGGCTGGACGGCAGCGAGGTCACCTCGGTGCTGCCCCCCAAGGGGTCCAGCCCCAAGCCCGAGCTGCTCGAGCTGGCCCGCCGCGACCTCTCCGATGACGAGCTGGTGACCTCCAAGCTGGTCGGCAAGAAGGGTCGCCGCGACCGCGATGGCGACGGAGACCGGCGCGGCGGCCGGAAGGGAGGCCGCGACGGCCGTCCCGGCGGCGGCCGACCCGGAGGGCAGGGCCGCGACGCCGGCCGGGGCAGCGAGCAAGGTGGGCGCGACGACCGTGGCCCCCGAGGAGACCGCAAGGAGGGTGGCGATCGCGGATCGCGCCCGGACCGGACCCGGCGTCCTCGTCCCGACGACAAGCCCAAGCCCAAGCGGCTGCGGGCCCGGCGCGCCCACCGCAAGGCCGTGCTTGACACCCTCGAGGTGCACGAGCGGCCCATCGCCGAGGAGGTGCTCCGCGGGGGCATCCCGGCGGTCCGCCAGGCGGTCGAGAAGCAGAACGTGGAGGCCCGCGCCGAGGGTCGACCCGAGGTCGATCCGGCCCAGCTGGAAGCGCTGGCCGAGCGCCTGCTCCCCCGCCTGCGCACCGCGGAGTGGCGGGATCGGGCCGACGCCGCCCTGGCCGACATGGATGAGCTCGACCTGCGCGACCTGCGCACGGTCGTGGTGGCGGCCGACTCGGCCGCCAAGGACGACGAGACCCGCGCTCTGGCCGCCCAGCTCAAGGAGGGCCTCGAGAAGCGCATCGAGGCGGACCAGGCAGCCTGGCTGGCCGAGATGGCCAAGCTCCTCTCGGACGGTCGGGTGGTGCGGGCCCTGCGGGTGAGCTCCCGCCCGCCCAAGGCCGGCGTGCCCCTCCCGGGCGACCTGGCCACTCGCCTCACCGCGGCGGCGTCGGCGTCGCTCACCGCCGACACCCCCACCGACCGCTGGGCCACCGTCCTCGACGCCCTGTCCCTGTCCCCCGTCCACGCCCGAGTGGCCCCCGAGTCGGTGCCGGCGGAGCCGTCCGACGAGCTCAAGGCGGCCGTGGCCGCGGCCGGCGAGAAGGTCCCGCTGGTGGCTCAGGCCCTCGGGGTCGAGCCGGTGGCGGCCAAGCCCCGCCGAGGTCCTCGCCGAGGCGGCAAGGGTGGCGCTCCCAAGGGCGGACCCGCCCGCGGTCCCAGGGGCAAGGGCCCCGACACCCGTCCGGTCCCCCCTCCCCCGCCGGTGCCGGGCACCCCCGCCGACACCGCTGCTTCGCCTGAGGTCGCTGAGGCCTCGGCCCAGCCCGACACCGCCCCTCCGGCCCCCGAGGCCCCTGAGCAGCCGTCGTCGCCCGCGGAGGACACGCCCACCGGAGCCGCGCCGGAGGTCGCCGAGGCCAGCCCGCCGCCCGACGGCGCGCCCCCGGCATCTGAGGCCCCCGAGGCACCGACAGCGTCCGAGCCGGCGGACGAAGGCGCGACCGCGGCCGCCCCCGAGGTGGCCGAGGCCTCCGAGCAGGGCGACGCCACTCCCCCTGCCGCCGACGCCCCTGAGGCGCCCCCCGCCTGAGGACGCGCTCTTGACCGAGCGGTCAGGTCCGATGCTGGCGTCGCCTAGGGTCGGCGCATGGTTGAGTACGAGCTCCACGGCCACGTTGCCGTCATCACGATCAAGCGTCCGGAAGCCCGCAATGCGGTCAACACCGCGGTGGCCGAAGGCATCGAGGAGGCGATCGACCGCCTCGAGGAGGACAGCGAGGCCTGGGTCGGGATCCTGACCGGTGGCCCCACCGAGAAGGGCTGGATCTTCTCCGCCGGCGCCGACCTCAAGCAGATGGCCACCGACCCGGTGGGCATGTCGACCCAGAAGGGCGGCTTCGCCGGCTTCGTCCAGCGGGAGCGGACCAAGCCCGTCATCGCCGCGGTCGACGGCCCCGCCCTGGCCGGGGGCACCGAGATCGTCCTGGCCTGCGACATGGTCGTGGCCTCCCGCGCCGCGGTGTTCGGCATCCCCGAGGTGAAGCGCAACCTGGTCGCGGCCGGGGGCGGCCTCTTCCGCCTCCCCCGCAAGATCCCCCGCAACATCGCCATGGAGCTGGCCCTCACCGGGCGCCTCGACTTCCCGGCCGAGCAGGCCCACCACTACGGGCTGGTCAACCACCTCGCCGACGAAGGTGGCGCCCTGGATCGGGCCAAGGAGCTGGCTGAGCAGGTCTGCACCGCTGCTCCCCTGGCGGTGGCCGAGAGCCGCAAGATCGTCATCGAGGCCACCGACCAGCCCGACGAGGTGGGCTGGAAGATGTCTAACGAGGGCATCGCCAAGATGTTCGGCACCGAGGATTTCGCCGAAGGCCTCACCGCCTTCGCCGAGAAGCGTGACCCGGTCTGGAAGGGTCGCTGACCCGGGGGAAGAGATCCGCACGCGAGGTGTGACCCGGCGACGGCACCGGCGGCGGCATCCTGAACCTCAGCAACATCGACATCGCGGGCAACGACGCCACCGGCACCTCCGGCTCGGGCGGCGGCATCCTCAATGGTGGCACCGCAACGGTCACCGACACCATGATCGAAGCCAACAGCTCCAGCGGGCTGGCGGCGGGATCGAGGCCATTGCCGGGTCCACCACCGACATCTCGGGCGGGACCCTCTCGGACAACACCACCGGCTCCATGCCCGGCAACGGCGGCGGCCTGCACATCTCCGGGGCCGGCACCGTCTCGGTCGACGGCACCACCGTCGACCGCAACACCGCGGCCAACGAGGGCGGCGGTCTTTGGAACTCCGCCGTCGGCTCGCTAACCGTGGCGGGGGCGACGATCTCCAACAACACCGGGTCGGGGCCGATGGCCGACAACGGCGGCGGCGGCATCTACAACGAGCCGAACGAGGGTGGCACCGGCGGCGGCCTCCACATCACCGGCAACGGCGGCGTGCTCATCGACGGTTCCACCGTCGACGGCAACACCGCCGGCAACGAAGGCGGCGGCCTGTGGGTCTCCGGCGCCGGCGAGCTGACCGTGCTCGACTCGTTGATCACCAACAACGAGGCCAGCGGCACCGACGCCGACGCCGGCGGTGGTGGCCTCTACAACGACGGCGGCACCCTGGAGGTCGACAACTCCGCGGTGACCGGCAACCTGGCCTCCACCGGTGGCGGCATGCTGGACGTCAACGCGGGCGACACCAGCCTCGACCAGACGACCGTGGCCTACAACGAGGCCGACGACGGCTCCGGGGTGGCCAGCCTGGGTGACACGATCGCCCTGGGGAACTCGATCGTGGCCGGCAACACGGGCAGCGACGAGTGCTCCGGCAACGTGGCCTCCGTCGGCGGCAACGTGGGCGGCGTGGGGTGCACCCTCGATGGCGAGAACGACATCAACGACGTCACCGACCCGCTCCTGAACGAGGACCTGGTCCCGACCGCGGAGAGCCCGGCCATCGACCGGGGCCTCGATGCCAACAGCATCCCGACCGACCTGGTCGGCAACCCCCGGCCCACCGACGGCAACGGCGACGGCATCTCGGCCTCGGACTCCGGTGCCCTCGAGGCTCCCAACGTCGACCCCACCCCAGTCCCGCCGGGCCCGGACCCGGACCCGCCGGCCCCGAACCCCCCGGGCCCCAACCCGGACCCGAACAACGGGAACAACGGTGGGGTCAACAACCCCGGCACCACCACCGGTGGGGTGACCAACGGTGGGACCACCCCCGTCGGCGCCACCAACACCGGGTCACTGGCCCTCACCGGTGCCACCGTCGGCGGCCTCCTGGCCCTCGGCCTGGCCCTGCTGCTGGCCGGCACCGCCCTGCGTACCCGGCGCAGCCCCCGGGCCCTCCGGGTCAAGAGCTGACCACCCCCTGAGTGAGGGCCCCCTCCCCCGGCGTCACGCCGGACGGGAGGGGGCCCTCCTCGCGCCGGGGCGGCGATGTCAGAGGATGGTGTCGATCACACCGTGGTCGTGGAGGAGCTCGGCCAGGCCCGGGGCCAGGCGCAGCTCGGCCACATCGCCCAGCGGCACCCAGCGGGCCTCTGCGGCGTCGTCGCCGGCCCGGAGGGGGGTGCGGGCCATGATGTGGACCCGGAAGTCGAGGATGACGGCGTGGCGGCCCTCGTCGAGGATCTCGCTCCAGCCCACCAGCGCCCCGCAGGCGCCCTCCAGGCCGGTCTCCTCGTCCAGCTCCCGCACGACCGCCTCGGCGAGGGTCTCGCCGCCCTCGACCCGGCCCCCGGGGACGGCCCACGTCCCCGCGGCCGGTGGCTGGGCCCGGCGCACCAGGAGGAGCTCCTCGGCATCCGCCACGATGGCGCCCACGGCCACCTCGGGCCGCGCTCGCCCGCTCACGGGTCCGACGGGCGCAGGTCGCGGTGGACGAGGATGGCCCGGGCGGTGAGGCCGAAGCGCTCGAAGTAGTTCTTGCTGTGGCGCATGCCCGGGAGCACCAGGGCATCGATGCCTCGACACCCGTGGTCCCCGGCCCAGGTCAGGAGCTCGTCCATCAGCGCCCCGCCCAGGCCGATGCCGCGGAAGCCAGGCTCGACGTACCCGTCGCTGATGACCGCCAGCGCCGTCCCGTCGCCGACCTCCTCCCGGTGGGCGGCGGCGTAGCCCCCAGCGGAATCCGCGACCGTGCCCAGCAGGACGACCCCCTGGTCCAGGTCGGCCTCGGCCAGATCTGCGCTGAGGGTCGTGGGCAGGGGGTCGGGGCGGCCGTGCAGCAGCTGCCAGATGGGCCCACCCCGCTCCTCCCCCAGCTCGGCGCGGGCCATGTCGGCCAGGCGCACCAGCTCCTCGAGGTCGCCCTCGGTGGCGACCCGGACGGCCTCCATCCGGCTCAGCGACTCTGCAGCTGGGCGATCCGGTTCAGGATCGTCTTCCGACCCCGGCCGGACGCCTCGTAGCGGCGGACGTCCTCCAGCTCGGTGGCCGAGAGGGCTCGGAGCCGGGGGACCACCTGCGAGGCCGCCAGGCTGTCGTAGTCGGTGACGGCCAGGTCCTCGACGGCGGGGGCCTCGATCTCGGGCTCAGCAGCCGCTGCAGGCTCGGCCTCCGGCGCGGGGCGGGGCGCTGCCTGGGGTGTGGTCTCGGGCCGGGGGACGAGGCCGAGGTCGGCCAGGACCGACTCGACCTGGCCCTGCATCGGGCCCAGGCGTCGCGTGGCTTCCACCTGACCCTGCTGGACGGCGAAGCGACCCACCATGCGCGCCATGGTGACCTGGTTGCGGCCCCGCTGGATCAGGTCCGGCATCAGGGTGCGGGCTTCCAGGGCCAGGCCCAGAGGGGCGTAGACGAGGAGGTCCAGGGCGGCGTCGCGAGACGACTTGTGGTCGGACGAGGCCATCAGACGCAGTCGGCGCAGAGCATCTCGTCGGCGTCCGCCAGCTGGCCGGGGTGCTTCACCAGGAAGCACGACTGGCAGGTGAACTCGCCGGGCCGCTTGGGCTGCACCCGTCCCCCGCTCTCGGCCGGCGGGGCCTCGACCTTCGGGGTGTCCTCGTCCTCATCGTCGTCGGCTTCGTCGTCCTCCTTGGCCAGACGATCCTTGAGGATGGTGTCGAGGTCCTCCTCGACGTCGTCGGGGTCGGGCTCGTCGTCGTCTTCCTCTTCCTCGTCGGCCTTGCCCTTCGCCTTGGCCTTGGCCTCATCGGAGTCGTCGTCCGAGTCATCTTCCTTGACCTTGTCCTTGTCCTTGTCGTTGTCCTCGTCGTCGGCCACCACGTCGTCGGCGAGCACGACGGCCTCCTCGAGGTCCTCCTCTTCGTCGAGGTCCTCGGCGTCTTCCTCGTCATCGTCTTGCTCTTCGTCCTCGACGACGTCGTCGTCATCGATGGGGTCGTCTTCAGCCATGAGATCCTTCGTCGTGCGCCCCTGTTGGGCGGTCGCGGCGGATCATAGGCCGCGGCGCTCGCGATGCAACGCACCCGGCGGCGCCGCCGGAATGGCATCGGTCATCCGGTGCTCGGCGGGCGCCGGCGAGGCCGGCTCAGAACCGGTTGCGGAGCGCCAGGATGTTCTCGACGTAGGTCTGGGTGTCGGAGAAGCGGCCGTTGCGGGCGACCGACGCGTGACCCTGGTAGTAGGCCGCCAGGGCGTCGCCCGAGTCGCCGCCGTAGCGGCTCAGCAGCCACCGCAGGTAGCGGGCCGACATGCGGATGTTGTCCTCCACGACGTACGGGTCGAGGTCGACGCCGATGAGCAGCTCCATGTGCTCGACGGTGCCCGGCATCAGCTGGCCGATGCCGACGGCGCCGTCGGGCGAGACGAGTCCGTTCTGCCAGCCTGACTCGAGCCAGGTCATGGCCTCCAGCAGGTCGAGGGGCACGCTGTTGGCTGCGGCCCACCGGGCGAAGAGCGGCCGGTGGGCCAGCCGGTCGGGTCGGGCCTGGAGGCGACTGGGCAGGCCCGCGCTCGAGGACGGCGCGGAGGGCGCTGCGCTCGGCCCGGGGGCCACGGCCCCGTCGCCGGAGGCGAGGGTGAGGGAGGTGGCCGCCACCACCAGGTCCGGGTCGCTCAGCCCGTTGGCCGCCGCCAGCGCGGCGACGGTGGTCCCGTTGGCGGCGGCGATGCCCGACAGCGTCTCCCCCGGCGTCACCATGTGGGTGCCGCCGCCGTGGGGGTGGGTGGCCGGGTCATCCGCGGCCTCGACCGGAGCGACAGCCACCGGGGCGGCCGTGACCGGGGCGGGGACCAGCGCGGGAGCAGCCGAGCCGGGGTGGGCCGGGACGGCGACGGCGAGGGCCGCGACCGCGGGGCCGAGGGCCAGAGCCGTCCACCCCCGCCGGGGACCACGCCGCGCTGGCGGACGGTCACCCTGGGTGGTGGCAGGCCCGGGGGTCCGCCGTCGAGTGCTGGGGGTCCTGGGTGTCACCGGTGCTCCCTGGAGGTCATGGCCCGCGAAGTGGCCGAGCAGAGTACAGCGTGGCGCGCGATCTGTGAACCCCCCTCGTGGATCGAGGGGCACGGAGAGTTCGTCACCCACCGCGCGAAGCCGGCGACGCGACGTATCGTCGCAGGTCAGAACACACGCGCGCCCCGGCGTGGGTCAGCGCGATTGGCGACGGGCCTCGGCCCTCCGCTCGGCGTCGAGGCGCTCCAGCGCCGGCTCGGGGGTGTGGTCGACGTAGCGCATCAGCTCGGCCACGACCGGGTGACCGGCCTCTTCGGCGATGAGCCGGTGCATGTCCTGGGCCACCACCCGATACGCAGGGTGACCCTGCGGGGTCGAGCGCAGCTCGAGGGTGTGCATGGCCTCCCGGGCGTTCATCTGCATGACGAACCGGACCTTGTAGGCCAGGCAGGTGGCGTAGGGCGCCTGGGCCGGGAACCGGTCCAGCAGCGCGTCGTACAGGTCGGCCGAGCGGGCCATGGCCTCGTCGAACTCGGCGGCGTGACCGGCCAGGTCGACCGCCTCGGGTCGGGTGTAGCCGTGGCGAGGGCTGAGGGCCTGCCACTCGACGGTGAGCATGCGATGGCGCTGGAGGTCGCGGAAGGCGCCGTAGTCGGCCAGCACGTCGAAGCGGTAGAAGAGCCGCTCGAGGGCCCGGCCCGGCTTGTGACGGCGGTTGGTGCGGTCCCCCACGTAGGCCCGCACCACCTCCAGGCGCTCGTCGGTGGTCATGTCCCGCACCCGGCGCTCGACCTGGGCCTCGGGCACGTGGGTCGAGGGGTAGAGCATGGCCGTGACCAGCTTGACCTCGGCGTCGGGGTCGAAGCTGGTGAGGGTCACCCCCGGCGCGCCGTCGGCGGGCTGGTCGGCCGGGAAGAAGCGGTCGGCCAGGGCCTCCGTGGCCGAGCGGGTGCTGGCCAGGTAGGTGCTCCAGGCCACGCCACGGTCGTCGAGGTCGACCCGCTTGAGGAATGAGGGGATAACCTTGCGGAGTTCGGTGAGCATGAGGTCGGCGTAGCTGCGGGCCTCGGGGAGCGGGTGCGACCGCATGCGCAACAGGAGCTGCTCGTAGCCCTGGCCGGTGCCGTAGATGCCCACGTTCGAGAGCGACGCGGCCGGGAGGATGCCCCGCAGGGCGTCGAAGGCCTTGGCCCGCACCGCCTGGCGGTAGACGAGGTCCGAATCGCCGGCCTCCTTGGGGAACCGCTCTCGGAAGAAGTCCTGGAGGCGGGGCACCAGCGAGGCGTAGGTGTCGAACAGGCGATCCATGTCGCCCACGTACCGGGTGCCCAGGGGGGAGCCGAGGATGCCGGGGTCCCGCAGGTACCGGTAGCGGCCGCCGAGGCGGCTGTCGTAGGCGATGTAGCGGGTCGACTGCTCCAGGTAGGCCATGAGCCGACCCCACTCGAGCACCTTGGTCAGCAGGTTGGAGGCCTGCTCGCAGGCCAGGTGGACCCCGCCCAGCTGGGCCACCGAGTCGTCGCCGTACTCGAAGAAGACCCGGTCGTAGAGCTCCTCGGCCCGGCGCAGGCCGACGGTGGCGTCGATGGTGGCATCGCCGCTGATGTCGAGCTCACCCACGAACTCGTCGAGGAACAGGCGGCGGAGGCTCTTGGACGACCGGGAGTACCGGGCGAAGAGGGCCCCCTTGACCACCTCGGGCAGGTTGACCAGGGCGAACACCGGCCCGTCGAGGTTGGTGAAGTAGCGCCGGAGGACGTCGCCCTCCTCGGGTGTGAACTCCTCTGGCACGTACACCGACACGGCCGCTGACCCTAGGCCCTCCCCCCCACCGCACCGCGGACCGCGGAGCGTGTCGATCCGGGCCTCAGGAGGTCTGCGAGCCCGACCGGCAGCCCGGGACGGCGAAGGCCTCCCGGCACGCCTGTCGATGGTGGGCCACCAGCACCTCCCGCTGGCCGAGAGCCCGTGCCTGCAGGGCCTCCCAGTCGATGTCGGTCAGGGCTCCCTCGTCATCGGCCAGATCGCCCAGCACCTCCCAGAGGCGGAGCTTGCCGGTCACCCCGACCACGAGGAGCTCCAGCTCCGCCACCCGGGTCAGCGGGGTCCTCCGGGCGGTGACCATGGTGCGGAGAGCTCGACGAGCTGCGTCCGTGCCACTGACCAGCAGGCGGCCGGCCCGACCGGGCGCCACCCCGAGACGGTGCTGGGCGTCCCGCACCACCTCGCGGTCCTCCTCGAGCTCATCGAGGAACGTCGCGAGGGCGCGGCCCAGCTCCGAGCCCGGCTCGACCTGACGGGCCCGCTCCGCGGTCACCATGGCCACGGCAGCGCCCGCCTGGTGGCTGCCCAGGTACAGGCCCAGCCGCCCGAGCGGGCCCGACGGCAGAGGGCTGAAGATGGACATCGCTGCTCCTCGGCTGAGACGCCTGGCGGGGGAAGGCTGCCCTGATGGGTGCGTCTCAAACGACGACGATCGTCGCTCGTGGGCCGTGCCCTTGACAGGGCGGGTAGCGTCCCACACCCCCGTTCGGGCTCGTCCGGGGGTCGTCGTCATGTCTGCACCCACATCGCCCGCCGGGGCTCCCCCTGTCGACCACGGGGTCGAGCGCGCCGAGCTGGTCCGCGCTCGAGCCGCCGTGCAGACCAAGCTGACCACCCTGGCCGCGATCTCCGGCGGCGGCGCCGACGAGCTAGCCGACGAGTACATCGACGCCGTGGTCCGGGGAGCGGTGGAGAAGCTCCAGCAGGAGCTGGTGGTGTTCGGCCGGATCGACGACGACCGGGCCTGGCGAGTCGGCCTCTACGGCATCGATGAGGACGGCGACCAGCTGGTCATCGACTGGCGGTCCCGCTTCGCCGGCGGCTTCTACCAGGCCCGGCTGGACGACCCGATGGGCCTGGAGCGCCGGGTGACCTACGTCGGGTCCATCACCGACCTGTTCGTGGAGGACTTCGTCCGCGGCGAGGTCACCGGCTCCTCCCCCCTGCTGACCGAGCTGTCCCGCAGCCGCGGCTCGGAGATGCGGGCCGCAGTGGCCACCCTCCAGTCCGAGCAGGACGACCTGGTCCGCCTCGACCCCACCGAGCGGCTGGTGCTGCGGGGTGGGCCGGGGACGGGCAAGACCGTGGTCGGGCTGCACCGAGCGGCCTGGCTCGTCTACAACGACACCCGCCTCACCGCCGGGCGCATCCTGGTCATCGGACCCAGCGACAAGTTCCTGCGCTTCGTGTCGGCCGTGCTCCCCACCCTGGGGGAGGCCAGGATCGTGCAGACCACCTTCGACCGGCTGCTCGGGCCCTCCACCGCGCCGGGCAGCGACGAGCGCTGGTTGGACCTGCTCGCCCGCTTCGAGGAGGGCCTGTACGCCCCGGCCGAGATCAAGGTGGGGGCGCGACGCATCCGGGAGCCCGAGGTCACCGAGCTGATCGACTCACTCCGGTCCCGTCCCCTCCCCTGGCGGGAGCGACGCAAGGTTTTCCTCTCGGTGCTGGCCAACCGCCACGACCTGGAGACCATCGGCGAGCTCAGCAGGGCCGCGGCACAGGTCTGGCCGACCATGACCACGGCCCAGGCCTGGAGGAAGATCCGCAGCAGGGCCACCCTCGAGTCCCTCGGCGCGGACCGGGCCTGGATCGACGCCTGGCGCGCGGTCGACGCCGACGGCCCGCTGCGGGACGAGGTGCGGGCCCGGTTCGAGGGCGTGCCCTCCACCTACGGCCACGTCATCGTGGACGAGGCCCAGGACATGACCCTCCTCCAGCTGCGCGCCGTGCAGCGCCGCTCCGCCGGGGTCTCACTGGTCGGCGACGATGCCCAGCGCTCCGCCCCCAACAGCATCGGGCTGCGCCGGGCCGCATCGGCCCTGGGGGTGGAGCCGGCGGTGATGGCCACCGCCTACCGCACGTCGGCCGAGATCGCCGACTGGCTCAACGACCACGCCGAGGCTCATGGCATCGACGCCGTGCGCCTGGTTGGCATCCGACCCAACAACGTCCCGGTGACCACATCCGATGACCCCTCCGGGGCCCGAGCCGGGCTGGCGGAGAGGTGGCCCAACGTGGCCCTGATCACCGCGGCGGACACCTGGAGCCACAAGGGCGTCGAGTACGACGGCGTGGTCGTCGACGCCCGGGGCATGAACCCGGCCCAGCTCTACCTGGCCGCCTCCCGTGCCGCCCACCAGCTGGTCATCGCCCACCCGCCCGCCTGACCCCCACCCCGGGCCTGCCCGCCGGCACACTGGTCCCCCCTCTCGAACTGGTCCCTACTTTGGTCGCCCTGGCGACCTGTCGCCCTGGCGACCACTTTCGGGACCACTACGGGTTCCCTCAGGACTGGCGGGCGGCGAAGTCGGCCTGGACGGCGGCCAGGGCGTCGGGGTCGAGCCAGAGGTCGGCCACGGTGGCGGCCAGGGCCTTGGCTCCGTCGAGGACGGCCCGGTCGCCCTCGGGGGCCCGGGCGTGGCCCACGAAGGCCTCGGTGTGGATGGCCACGTCCGGCGGCGACACCGCGATCATCGGGTGGATCGAGGGAACGTGCTGGCTCACGTTGCCCATGTCGGTCGATCCGAGCACGGGGGCAACGCCGTCGTCGCCGGAGCGGAGGGGCGTGCGTCCGACGCGGGCGGCGTTGGCCGCGTAGAGGTCGTCGAACGAGTCGAGGCCGACCAGCTCGTCGTAGGCCGGCTCGTACCAGTCCATCTCCATGGTGCAGCCGGCCGCGTCGGCGCCAGCCGCCAGGCAGGCCGTGACCCGGGCCCGCAGCTCGGCCAGGCCCTCCTTGGTGGGTGAGCGCACGTACCACTGGGCCTGGGTCCGGGCCGGGACGATGTTGGCCGCGTCGCCGGCTTCCACGAAGATCCCGTGGATGCGCTCGGCCGACGTGATGTGCTGGCGCAGCGCGCCCACGTTGACGTACCCCAGCACCGCAGCGTCGAGGGCGTTGCGGCCCCGCTCCGGGGCGGCCGCGGCGTGGGCTGCGTGCCCGGTGTAGGTCACCGTCACCCGCTGGATGGCGAGGCTGTCCATGGTGCGCAGGTCGGCCCCTGCGGGGTGGACCATCACCGCGGCGTCCACGCCCTCGAGGGCCCCGGCGTCGATCATCAGCTGCTTGCCCCCGCCACCCTCCTCCCCCGGGGTGCCCAGGATCAGGACCCGGCCTCCCGCCTCGGCGGCCACCGAGGCCGCGGCCAGCCCCGCCCCCAGGCCGGCGGCGGCGATGACGTTGTGCCCGCAGGCGTGGCCGATGCCGGGCAGGGCGTCATACTCGCAGCAGACCACGACGGTCGGGCCGTCGTCGCCGGCCCTGGCCGCGAAGGCGGTGTCCAGGCCGTAGGCGGAGCGCTCCACCCGGAGACCCTCGGCCTCCAGGACCTCGGTCAGGACCGCGTGAGCGTGGTGCTCCTCGAAGGCGAGCTCGGGACGTTCGTGGATCCGGTGGGACACATCCAGCAGCGCGTCGGCCAACCGGTCGACCTCCGCGTCGATGCGGTCCTTGACCTGGTCGGCGGAGAGGCTCATGGCGCCGAGGCTACCGACCCCCTGTCTGTCAGGGTGAGGTCAGTGGGTCAGGACGATCTTGCCCTGCATCTCCCCGGCCCGGAGGCGTTCGAGGGCGCCTGGGTAGGCGTCGAGGCCGAGCTCGCTGTCGACGGCGACGGGCAGGCCCTGGTCCACCAGCCGGGTGACCTCGGCCATCTCCTCGTAGGAGGCCATGGTCGAGCCGATGACCTCGATCTGCTTGAACCAGAGACGGGGCAGGGCCAGCTCGACCTTGCCGCCCGAGGTGGCCCCGCACACCACCAGCCGACCCGCCGGGACCAGGGCCCGCATGGACGCGTCCCAGGTGGCGGCGCCCGCGCTCTCGGCCACCACGTCGGCATCGACGTCCCATCGCTCGGCGGATGAGTCGAAGGCCGCGGCGGCGCCGAGGGAGAGGGCCGCCTCGCGCTTCTCCGCCGACCGGGAGGTGACCGCGACCCGCGCCCCGGCGGCCTGGCCCAGGGCGAGCAGGGCGTTCGAGACCCCGCCCCCGATGCCGACCACCAGCAGCGTCTCCCCGGCGCGGAGCCGGGCCCGCCGGAGCATGCGCCAGGCGGTGGAGTAGGCCACCGGGTAGGCCGCGCACTCGGCCCACGTCCGCCCGGCGGGGCGGCGGACCAGGTTGCGGGCCGGTACGACCAGGTAGGTGCCGTGGCCGCCCCACCGGTTCTCGCCCACCAGCTTCATCCCGGGCGCGGCGGGGGCGTCGATGCCGTAGCGGGCCAGGGCGTCCACGCTGGTGATCGTGGGGTTGACCACCACCTCGTCGCCGTCGGCCCACTCCCCGACCCCGTCGCCACAGCCGTCGACGATGCCGGCCACGTCGCAGCCCGGGACGTGGGGGAAGGCCGGCGGCTTGGGGCGCCCCTGGGTCAGCCAGTGGTCCATGTGGTTGAGGGCGCTGGCCACCACGCGGACCCGCACCTCGCCCGGCCCGGGCTCGGGGTCGGACACCGTCCCCCATCGGTACTCACCGGGGGCCTCGTCCAGCATCCACGCGTCCATCCCCCTGCCCTACGCCACTCAGCCCGCCGTGGGCAACCCCGGGCCGGCCCGGCGGGCGCGGGCGGCGGTGCCGGCTCGCTTGTACTGGCGGGACAGGACGATCCCGAGGGGGATGGCCAGCACCAGGAGGCCGCCGGCGGTGCCGCCCAGCACGGCGAGGAACAGCCCGCCGTCGAACCCGGAGGCATCGTCGCAGGTCTCCTCGACCATGGCCGTGAGATCGGTCCCGCTGATGTCGGCGATGCGATCGTCACCCACCTGGGCCGAGTAGCGGTCGGGGCCACTGCGCCGGGGCACGGCCAACGTCGCCCAGACCCCACCGTCGGGATCGGGGTCCACCTCGAGGGTGAGCTGCCCGCCCTCGGGGATGGGCTCGGTGAGCGGGCGGCGCGTCTGGAAGCCCGGGGGATCCGGGTCACCCACCGAGACGAGGCGGACCTCGTCCACCGACGACGGCACGGGATCCGGTGGCGGCGGGAGGGATGAGGGGACGGGGACGAAGGAGCCGGTGTCGAACTCGTCGGTCTCGATCGACCAGATCGACGACTGCGGTCGGCCCTCGATGTCGAGGATCAGATCGATCTGGTCGGGGCCGAAGCCGCTGAAGCTGCAGTCGGTGGCCCCGACCACCAGCGTGCCGTTGGTGTCGTAGCCAGCGACGACCACCGGCACCTCGGACAGCGTGCAGCCCCCGAGCCCCCCGATCGCCAGCGCGGCGACGAGGATCACCCCGCCGAGACCCCGTCGACGCTGCCTCCGTCGCTGCTCCATGGGCCCACGGTAGAGCGCGCCGACCAGCGATGCGGGCCGCCCAAGGGCACGCGTGGTCAGATCGCGACCTGGACGGCGTCGGGCTCGACGCGAACGGCGATGGTGCCGGCCTCGGCCACCCGCTCGCCGTCCAGCCAGGCCGGGGTCGGGTGGTCCAGCTCCTCGGTCCAGGCCGTGATGCGGCGCTGGGTGATCCCGGGGTGGGGGACGTGGGTCCCCTGCCGGAGCCGCCGCCCCGCCTTCCAGCGGTCGGCGAGGGACAGGTCGCCGACGAGGAGGTCGAGGCGGCCGTCGCCGGGGTGGGACCGGGGGGCGACGTCCCAGTCGCCCAGGTGCTGGGCGTTCATCACCGCGACCACCCGGCCCCGCCACCACGATCGCCGCAGCACCAGGTGGGCCACGAACAGGTGGATGCGGCCGTCGAGCAGCGCCACACCCAGGTCGACGGTGGCCAATGTCGGTGCGTCCCGGAGTCGCCCCTCGTCGCCACGACCGCCGAGGGTCCGGCACAGGTCGCCGCCCAGCAGCCCGAGTGGGGGCAGCGGCTCCGACTCCCGCCGAGCGGCTTCCAGGGCGGCCCGGGCCTCGGCGTCGGAGCGAACCACCACCAGGTCGGCCGGCGCGGGGCCGACGCTCCCCCAGTCCCGGCCCTTCTCGATGGTCACCGGACCTCGGCGGCCGCCGATGGGCTGGGGCTGTGGCCGCCGGTGGTGGCCAGCGACGACGCCGCCACCACGCCCCGCTGGAGGGCATCGGCGGCCGACCGGGCCGCGTGGCCGGTGGCCGGATCGGGCGCGGCATCACCGATCTGGCGCAGGAGGTCGATCAGCTGGCGCACGTTGCGCACGAAGTCACCCCCGCTCATCTCCTCGTCGTCGAGCACCTCGTCCAGGTCGCGACCCGAAGCCCAGGCGTGGGCCACCCTCAGGAAGGTCGGGTCCGGGAGCCGGGTGAGGGGCAGGCCCGCGTCCTCTTCCTCGACCTGGAGCCGCTCGGCCCGGCCCAGCACCGCCTCGAAGGCCTGCCGGGTGCGGTGATCTGGGAACCAGGGCGGGGGGGCCGACACCTTGCTGCGGTGCTCGTAGGTGAAGCACGACACCACGCCGGCGAGGGCGGGGGCGTCGAGGCCGTCGAGCAGGCCGGTGGCCAGGCAGTCGGCGATGAGCAGATCGCACTCGTGGAAGACCCGGACCAGGAGGCCGCCCCGGGCGGTGAGGGTCCAGCCCTCGATCATCCCCCGGCGATCGAGCACCGCGAGCACCGCATCCAGCTCGCGGGAGACGGAGCCCTCGGAGCCTGCGATCCTACGGTCGAGGTCGGCCAGCTCACGCCGGACCCGGTCGGCCTGGCCCGAGGCCCGCACGTGGGTCCCCACGTCAGCGCAGCCGGCCACGGGGTGGTCGTCGACCTCGTCGGCGCGGGCGGTCGCAGCCCGCCCGGCCTTCCGCCTCGCGCCCCGGAGCCGGGCCAGGTTCTCGGCCACCTCGTGCTGGAAGGCCCGGTTGTTGGGCGCGTACGGCAGCGGCAGCTCGACCTCGCCGGCCCGCCTCAGCACCTCGTCGACGTCGTCGCTGCTGATCGTGCGGTGCCGGCCCCTCTCATCGACCACGTGCAGACGGCCTCGCTCCGGCCCCCGCCACCCGATCGACAGCACCGCCAGCCGGGTCCCGGCCAGCCACACCACATCACCGGGGCGGAGTCGGGCCAGGGCGGTCAGCACGTCGTGACGGGTCGCCTCGTCCCGACGGGATCGATCGGCGCGCCGGACCGCCCGCCGGTAGTCCTCGACGTCGCCCCGCTCGCAGGTCGCCTCGGCCTCGAGGCGGGCCAGGGCGTCGGCCCGGGTGTCGCGGCGGGTGCGGAGCGCCACGATGCTGCGATCGCTCTGGAACTGGGCGAAGGAGCGGTCCAGCAACCGGTGGGCCTCCTCCCGATCGTGGCGACGGACCAGGTTGGCGGCCATGTTGTAGGTGGGCCGGAAGGACGACCGCAGGTCGAATCGACGGCTCATGACCAGGTCGGCGACCTGTTGGAACCGGGTGAACGGGCTCCACAGGACCAGGGCTCGCCCCACCGTGTCGATCCCTCGCCGCCCGGCCCGACCGGTGAGCTGGGTGTACTGGCCCGGGGTCAGGGGCTCGTGGCGCTCGCCGGTGAACTTGGACAGCGTCTCGATCACCACCGACCGAGCAGGCATGTTGATGCCCAGGGCCAGGGTCTCGGTGGCGAACACGACCTTGACCAGACCCTGCACGAAGCAGGCCTCCACCGCCTCCTTGAACGGCGGGACCATCCCGGCGTGGTGGGCAGCGACTCCCTGCTCCAGGCCGGCGAGCCACAGGTCGTGGTCCAGCACCGCCAGATCCGACTCGGAGAGGGATGCGGTGTGGGCCTCGGCGATGGCCCGGATGCGGCGCCTCTCCCCCGGGTCGGTCAGCCGCACCCCTGCCTCCAGCAGGCTCCGGGCCGCGTCGTCGCAGCCTCGGCGACTGAACACGAAGCAGATGGCCGGGAGGAGGTCCTCCTCCTCCAGGTGCTCGACCACGTCGAGGCGGCGGGGGGTGGCGTAGCGCCGACGACCTCGTGCCCGCTGGTCGCGACGGGGGCTGAGCGATGCGGCGTCGAGCTTCTCCCCCACCGGGTTGGGCTCGCCGTCGACGACGACGGGCAGCACGACCAGGTCGCGGGTGGCGCGGTCCTTGGCTGCGTAGAGGCTCTCCAGCTCGACCGGTCGTCTGTGCTCGACCACGGTGACTGTGCGGCCCCGGATGGCATCGATCCAACCGGCCAGCTCCTCGGTGTTGGACACCGTCGCGGAGAGGGCCACGATCCGCACCGACGCCGGCAGGTGGATGATCACCTCCTCCCACACCGGCCCCCGGTACCGGTCCTGGAGGAAGTGCACCTCGTCCAGCACGACCAGCCCCAGCCCGTCCAGGGTCGATGACCGGGCGTAGAGCATGTTGCGCAGCACCTCCGTCGTCATCACCAGGACGGGAGCGCCGCTGTTCACTGTGGTGTCGCCGGTGACCAGGCCCACCTCGTCCGCGCCGTGGCGGGCTCGGAGGTCGGCGAACTTCTGGTTGGAGAGGGCCTTGATGGGCGTGGTGTAGAAGGCCTTCAGCCCCTGGTCCAGGGCCCGGTCGACCCCGTGGTCGGCCACCACCGTCTTGCCCGAGCCTGTCGGCGCCGCCACCAGGACCGACGCCCCCTCGTCGACGGCGGCCAGGGCCTCCACCTGGAAGGGATCGAGGGTGAACTCACGGGCGACGGAGGGTCCTCCTGCGGCCCCTCGACCCCCGCTCACGCGTCAGCCGAGTCGGCCGCCTCGGCCTTGCGGCGCCGCCGGTCCCGGAGCCGCCCGATGACGATCGACACCTCGTAGAGGAGGCACATCGGGACGGTCAGGGCCAGCATGCTGATGGGGTCGCCCGACGGGGTGGCCACCGCCACGAAGACGGCCACGATGACGATCACGTAGCGCCGGATGCGGCGCAGGGTGTCGGTGGTGACCACGCCCAGGACGTTCAGCGTGGTGACCAGCAGCGGGAACTCGAAGCCGATGCCGAACGACAGCATCATGAACACGATCAGCTTCAGGTACTTCTGCGGCGTGTAGAACTCGACGAAGTTGTCGTCGCCGCCGATCGACTGCAAGAACTCCAGGGCCTTGGGCAGGGTCCAGAAGGCGATGGCTGCGCCGGTGGCGAACAGGGCCGTACCGGCGGCCATGAAGGTGACGCCGTACTTCTTCTCGTTGTCGTAGAGCCCGGGCGACACGAACTTCCAGAGCTGCCACAGGATCATGGGCATGGCGAACATGATCCCGACGTAGGTCGTGAGCTGGATGCGGACCTGGAAGCCGGTGAGGGGGCCGTCGGCCAGCAGCGCTCCCCCAGTCAGCGACTGGCTCAGGTCACCGTCGGGGGCGGTGTCGCGCAGGGGCCCGAGCAGGAGGTCGAAGATCGGCTGGT
Organism: Acidimicrobiales bacterium; assembly: GCA_038233335.1. Taxonomy (GTDB): domain Bacteria; phylum Actinomycetota; class Acidimicrobiia; order Acidimicrobiales; family Iamiaceae; genus Iamia. The sequence goes on from JBBSME010000007.1 coordinate 36,404, forward strand.
AGAGGAACCAGGCGATGGTGGCGCCGATCGCCACCGCGATCAGGGATCGCATCAGCCGGCTGCGCAGCTCGGTGATGTGGTCGACCAGGGACATGTGCCCGGTCGAGGAGTCCATCCGGGTGGCCTCGGCGCTCATGGGAGGGAGACGATCAACCCGCGGCCCGGGCGTCGCCGTCGTCGTGGCCGTGGCCGTGGAGGGGGGTCACGGTGCCGGACTCGGGCTCGGGCCCGGGGATCGCCTCGGGCTCCGGGATCGCCTCGGGCTCCGGGTCGGGTGCGACGACGGCGTCGTCGGGTCCGGTCGACGGGGTGTTCCCCGCCGAGGAGGGCTCCGGACCGAGAGGCCCGGCGGGGGTGTCGGGCTCGCCGGGGTCGGGGTCGGCTCCCACCACCCGGACCTCGTCGGCCACGTTGCCGGCCGGCAGGCGCTCCTCGCCGGGGCGGAAGGGGGCGTCGTCAGGGTCCATGGCCCGCCGGATCTCGTCCTGGAAGCCCGACGACAGCTGCCGCAGCTGCGCGACGTACTTGCCCACCTGGCCCATGGCCTTGGGCAGGCGCTCGGGACCGAGCACCAGCAGGCCGAGCAGCAAGATGACGAAGAGCTCACCACCGCCGACGTTGAACATGGCCCGAGCCTACCGAACCGCCTCGACAGCACCCCTGCGCCCGGGTTCTGGGCGGTCGGGGTCAGCCAGAGGGCTCGGCCGAGCGGTCGGCCAGGTCCTGGCGCCGACGGACGGCGGCCACGACCTCGTCCCGCGTCGCAGCGGTGGACACCGGGATCGGCACCAGCCCCTGGGACGCGTCCCGGAGCTGGTCCACCGCGTGGTCAGCCCGGCTCAGCGCCCTCCAGGCCAGCCCCAGGGCCACGAGGGTGGCCACCACGGCGAGGGTCCAGATCCAGGTCACAGCCAGAGAGTACGGGTCCACGGTGCTGCCGGTCAGCCTTCGACCAGTCGGCCCAGCTCGGTGGTGAGCCGGCCGTCGTCGTCCAGGAGGCGGTGGAAGTCGAGGAGGTCGTCGTGGTCGATCGGGTCGCCCCGGCGCTGCTCGTCGAGCTCGGCGGGCAGTCGCCAGCGGTGCAGCTCCACCCCGGAGGCGATGAGGAGCTCCACGATCCGGGGCTCCGCGGCCTTGGCCACCGCCATGGCGCAGCCCGGACACCGGAAGGTGTACGAGCCCTGTCCGTTGTCCACGCAGACGCGGACCACCGCGTCGTCGCTGGTGATCTCCACGTCACCGCAGTCGGCGCAGGTCGCCCTGATGGTGGCCATTCGTCTCCTTCGGGGGCAGGGCCGACCGCCCTGTCGCGTCCCACCCCCGTCGGCCGCGATGGCGGCCAGTTGAGAGGCGAGGCGGAATGCTCCACCCCTCCGAGGAGGGCCAGGGCCGGTCCCGCGGCTCCGACCCGCGATGATGGCCTGATGGCCATCCGCCACCCCCCGCTGCAGCAGCCGCCGATCGGCTTCGCCCACCGCGGCGCCCGGGCCCACGCGCCGGAGAACACCATGGAGGCGTTCGCTCTGGCCCTGCGGCTGGGGGCCACGGGGCTGGAGACCGACGCCTGGGTGACCGCGGACGGGGTCGCCGTGCTGGACCACGACGGGATGGTGGGCCGCCGACCCCGCCGCCGGAAGATGGCCGAGGTCGCTCGGGCCGAGCTGCCGGAGTCCGTCCCCGCCGCGGCCGACCTGGTGGCCCTGCTCGACGGTGACACCCACCTGTCGGTCGACGTGAAGGACCCGGCGGCGGCCGAGCCGCTGCTGGCGGCACTGGCGGACGACGACCCGACCCGCCTGTCGCGCGTCTGGCTCTGCCACGACGACCACGACCTGCTCACCGGGTGGCGCGCCGCCGCGCTCCAGGTCCGCCTGGTCGACTCCACCCGACTGAAGGCGCTGGACCGGGGCCCGGAGCGGCACGCGGCGCGGCTGCGGTCCCTGGGCATCGACGCCGTGAACCTCCACCACAGCGACTGGACCGGGGGCCTGGTCGCGGTCTACCACCGCTTCGGCGTGTTGGCCTGGGGGTGGGACGCGCAGCACCCCCGGATCCTCCACGGCCTGCTCGACATGGGGATCGACGCGGTGTTCTCCGATCACACCGACCGGATGGTCGATGCCCTGGCCGGGATCAGAAGAGAGTGATCTCGGTGAGAGGCCAGATCCGGACGAAGGCCCGACCCACGATGTCGGACTCCGGCACCGAGTGGGAGGCCCAGCAGCGGGCGTCCTGGGACATGGGCCGGTTGTCGCCCATCACGAACACCGCGTCTTCGGGGACGACCCACTCGGACCCCTCACCGCAGATGTCCTCGGTCTGCACGCCCTCCTCGAGGTAGCCCTCGTCCAGCTTCTCGCCGTCGATGTAGACGTCACCGTCGCGCAGCGACACGTTCTCGCCGGGGAGTCCGACCACCCGCTTGATCAGGTCCTGGACCTTCTGCCCGTCGATGGTGAGGGTGGCCTCACCGGCCGGCACCTTGAAGACGATGATGTCGCCCCGGTTGACGTCGTGGAGCTTGTAGCTGAGGCGGTTGACGATGACCCGGTCCCGCCGACCCTGGCCCATGAGCGTGGGCTCCATGGACCCGGACGGGATCCAGAAGGTCGTGAACAGGAAGGTGCGCACCACCAGGGCGACCACGACCGCGCCGGCGATGACGGCGACCCACTCGATCGCCGAGCGGACCCGGCGGTCCCGGGCCGAACCGCCGGCCTCGTCACCCGCCCCGTCGTCGTGGTCCTCGTCCTGGTCCTGGACCTCGGCCGGGTCCTCGGGGTCGGACGGGACGTCGTCGAGCCATCGCTGGCCCGCGGTGGGCCCGGCCGACGCCGCGGGGGCTGCCGTCGGGGCATCGGGCTCGTCCGGGGGGGTCACCGGGGGCACGCTAGTGCTGGCGGTCCTCGCATCCGTAGCGGGCCAGGAGCCGTCCTGCCGCGGCGGCGCCGGGGTCGTCGACGCCGATGGCGGGATCGAGGTGGACGATCCGAGCGGCGGAGCCCAGGCGGAGCAGGAGCCGCTCCGCCCAGGGGCGGGTGACCACCACCAGGGTGACCCGCACCCAGCCGTCGGATCCGGCCTCGACGTCCTCGACCGGGTAGCTCTCCACGACCCAGCGGGCCTCCGGGGCCAGGTCGAGCACCATCCGGGGAGCGTCCCGGTCGGTGCGCAGCGCAGTCGGTGAGCCGAGGTCCGGGGGCACGGTCACCACCTCGTCGGCCAGGACCGCAGCCACGATCCGGTCGACCCGGAACTGCCGCTCGGCCCCCGCCCGCCGGCAGTGGCCCCAGAGGTACCAGTCGCCCCGCTCGCGGAACAGGGCCCACGGCTCGACCACCCGCTCGGTCCGGGTGTCGTGCTCGACGTTGAGGTGGGCGATGGACAGGGCCCGGTGCTGGTCGACCGCGGCCTGCACGGTGGCGAACACCTCGGTGTCGGCCACCCCCAGGTCCACGTCGACCTGCTCCCCCACCTCGATGCCCAGGGCGGAGGCCACCTTGCCCAGGGCATCGGTCAGGGCTCCCGAGCCGCCCTCCATCCCGGTCAGGGCCGAGCCGGCGACGACCAGGGAGAGGGCCTCGGGCGGGGTCAGGCGCAGCGGCCGGTCGAAGGCGAGGAGGTGGACGTGGACGCGATCGCCCTCGACCCACATCTCCACCGGCATGTCGAAGTAGTCGTCGCCGTCGGCCCCGATCATGGAGGCCATGTCGAGGTCGCGGCTGACCGCCTCCTCGCTGACGCCGAAGTGGGCGGCCGCGTCGGCCAGCAGGGGTCCGTCACGCTCGGCGATCCAGAGCACCTCGGCCAGGACCCGCTGCATGCGGGCCACCGCCGTCTCCCGAGGCGCCGCCGCGTTCACGGTCGGGCTCCCGACGGCGCGGCCGACACCCGCTCCCGGACCCGCGCCAGCAGCGCATCGCGCACCTCGGGGGGCGACAGGACCTCGGCCTCATCGAGGAAGCCGAGCACGAAGCTGATCAGGGCATCCACGTTGCGGGTGGCCAGGGTCACCACCAGCGAGCCGTCGGCGCCCTCCTCGACCGGGGCTCGAGGGGCGGCCCGTCGCGCCGCATCGGCCCGCGCCGGGTCGACGTGGACCCGGACCGGCACCGGCTCGCCCTCCCCCATGGCCCAGGGCTCGTCGAGGGCGTCGACCGAGGTCACCACCCGTGGCGCGAAGCCCGCCGGCTCCCCGGTCGTCACGTCGCCGTCCACCCGATCGAGGCGGAACTGGCGCTCACCCTCGCGTGCCGTGTCCCACGCGGTGAGGTACCACCTCCCCTTGGTGAAGCGCAGGCGGAGGGGGTGGACGGTGCGGGCCTCGCCCCGGTAGTCGAACTCGGCCGACCGGCGCTCGGCCACGGCCTGGAACAGCGCCACCACGGCCTCGTCGGCCGGGAGCTCGGTCGAGGTGGACCCGCCGGTGGCGGCCGGGGTCGCTCCCGCGCCCAGCTTGGTGACGCCACCAGAGGGGTCGATCCCAGCCAGGCGGACCGCGGACGCAGCCACCGCCAGAGCGCGACGCTCCTCGGAGGTCAGCCCCGGATCGGCCAGGTACGCGTCGTCGGGGCGCAGCCGGTAGCCGTCCATCGGCGGGTCCGTGCCGGGGATGGGCTCGGGGCGGACGGGGTGTCCGAGCATCTCCCCCAGGTCGGCCTTGTCTCGCTCGAAGGTGCGCCGGAAGGCCTCGAGGTCCTCGCTGTAGCCCGAGACCCGGGTCCGGATCTCCCGCGCCGTGAGGGGGGTCCCGGTGTCGAGCAGCACCTGGAGCAGCGCCAGCAGCCGGGTGACCTTGTCGGATGCCACGACGGGGATGCTACGGGGCCATAGGTCCGGCGCGGTCAGGATCGGGCCGCGCCGACGGCTTCTCCTCGGCTGCGCCGAGGAGAGGGCCCGTGCTTGCCGGGTCGCCTCGCCTAGCGGCTCGGCTCCTCAGGACGGGACCAGCAGCGATGCCGCGTGGACGCCGGCACAGGCCGCGGTGGTGAAGAAGAGGGGATCCTCGTCGGGGCCGCGGCCCATGGTGGTGACCTTCACGCCGGCCGAGTGCAACGCCGCCGCCACATCGGGGGCGGTGACCACCACCCGGTGGTGACGAGCGGGGACATCGAGGTCGAGCTCCGCCGGCACGGGGACGTTGACGCTGGAGCGGGTGGCGTCCAGCACGGTCGTGGTGTGGTGGCTCACCCCCTGGTGGCGGGGACGGGCATCGCCCGAGGAGGCCCGGACGCAGACCACCGGGCGCCCGCCCAGCCAGGCTGCGGCGTCGAGGGCCTGGGCCTGCTCCAGCCCGCTGTAGCCGAGGCGGGTGCCGGTGCCCACCCCGCCCAGGCCCATGCCGACCACCACCACCTCGGCATCGAGGGCGTGGCGGGCGATGGTCAGCGCGGAGGGCATCGCCACCGCCTCCCGGTCTCCACCGAAGGCGTTCCCGGCGGTGACCGAGCCCACGAGGAGGCCCCGTGCCCGGAGGGCGTGGACCAGGTCCGACAGCGCGAGGGGCAGGGCCCCGCCGTCGGTCATCACGTAGGCCACCCTCGTCCCCGGCCGGATCGCGGCGATCGCGGCCGCCACCACGCCGACCTGGCTGTGCACGCTGCAGGCCACCACCGGCGTCGCCGGCAGGTCGGTCGGGGCGTCGGGGTGGTGCTCCTCGTCGACCCCGACGTCGGCCTGGAGGCTGGTGTAGCGGACTTTCATCACGTGGCCGCCGGACCCGCCCGACCAGTCCCGTCGGCTCAGGTTCCAGTGCACGACGTGCCAGCCGCCGGTGCCGAGGGCCAGGTCCACCGCGGTGGTGTTGACCACCACCTCGTCGCCGACCGCCACCGGCCCGGTGAGGTCGGTGAGCACGTAGGCCCGGGCCGGGTCCTGCCCGTCGGGTGCGACCCGGACGCGCTGGAGGCCGGTCCGCTCGGACAGCACCTCGGTGACGACCATGGTGTGGAAGGTGGGCAACGGAGGCGGTCCCGCCGGGCTACAGGGAGGCGATGAGCCGCTCGACGCGGTCGTCGTGGGCCTTGAACGGGTCCTTGCAGAGAACGGTGCGCTGGGCCTGGTCGTTCAGCTTCAGGTGGACCCAGTCAACGGTGTAGTCCCGCCGCTTCTCCTTGGCGGTGCGGATGAACTCGCCCCGCAGCCGGGCCCGGGTGGTCTGAGGGGGCACGTCGATGGCGGTGTCGATCTCCTCGTCGGTGCACGTCCGCTCGACCAGACCCTTGGCCTGCATGCGGTGGAACAGGCCCCGACCCCGGCTGATGTCGTGGTACTGGAGGTCGAGCAGCGCCACCTTGGGGTGCGACAGGGGCAGGTCGTGACGGGCTCGGTAGGCCTCGATGAGGCGGTGCTTGATCACCCAGTCGCACTCGCGGTCGAGGCCGAAGGGATCGGCCTCGATGCCCTTGAGGCAGTGCTCCCACATCTCCAGCGCCTTCTGCTCGAAGGGCTGGAGGGAGCGGCTCTGGGCGTAGCGGAGGGCCCGGTCGAGGTACTCGGTCTGGATCTGGAGGGCGCTGACCTCACGGCCGTTGGCCAGCTTCACCACCGCCCGGCAGGTGAGGTCGTGGCTGATCTCGCGGATGGCCCGGATCGGGTTCTCGAGGGTCATGTCCCGCAGCACCACGCTGGGGTCCTCCAGCATCCGCAGCATGATGCTGGTCGTGCCCATCTTGAGGAACGTGGCGTACTCGCTCATGTTGGAGTCGCCCACGATCACGTGCAGGCGCCGGAATCTCTCCGCGTCGGCGTGGGGCTCGTCGCGGGTGTTGATGATCGGGCGGCTGCGGGTGGTGGCCGAGGACACGCCCTCCCAGATGTGCTCGGCCCGCTGGCTGATCGAGTACTGGGCGCCCCGGGAGGTGTGCATCACCTTGCCGGCCCCGGCGTAGATCTGGCGCGACACCAGGAACGGGATCAGCACCTCGGCGTAGTGGCCCAGGTCGTCGCGCCGGCTGGTCAGGTAGTTCTCGTGGCAGCCGTAGGAGTTGCCGGCCGAGTCGGTGTTGTTCTTGAACAGGTAGATGTCGCCCCGGATGCCCTCATCCCGCAGCCGGGCCTCGGCGCTGCCGAGGAGCTGCTCCAGGAGGCGCTCGCCGGCCTTGTCGTGGACGACCACCTCGTGGACCGAGTCGCACTCGGGCGTGGCGTACTCCGGGTGGCTGCCCACGTCGAGGTAGAGGCGCGCCCCGTTGGCGAGGAAGACGTTGGAGGAGCGCCCCCACGACACGACCC
>JBBSME010000008.1:0-41941 GCA_038233335.1 Acidimicrobiales bacterium
CAGCTGCTTGCTGGCGTTGGGGATCTCGACGCCGATGGCCTGCTTGCCGGGGATGGGGGCCAGGATCCGCACGTCGGGGGTGGCCATGGCGTAGGCGATGTCGCGGTGGAGGCTGGTGACCCGGGCCACCTTGACCCCGGGGCCCAGCTCCAGCTCGTAGCGGGTGACGGTGGGCCCGACGGTCATGCCCGAGAGCCGTGTCTCGACCCCGTGCTCGGCCAGGGCGTGCTCGAGGTGGCGGCCGACGTCCTCGATGGCCTTGCGGTCGACGGACTGGGCCCCGACCCGCTTGAGCACCTTGGCCGGCGGCAGCTTCCAGGCCGAGGGGGCCGCGCCCGGCCCGAGGTCGATCTCCAGCTGCTCGGGCTCGGGCGCCTTCCGCTTGCGCTTCCGGGCCGGCGGCGACGGCGCCGCGTCCGCTTCGGTCTCGAAGTCGTAGATCTGGCCCGCGTCCTGGGCGCCGTCGGTGATGTCGACCACGCCGCCGATCGGGACCTCGTCGCCCTCGGTCTTCTCGCGATCCAGGTGGAACAGGGACCAGGCCAGCTTGCGCACGCCCGAGACCGCGGGCCGGGTGCCGGCGGCGACACCGGTGGCGACCTTCTGTGACGCGGTCTTGAGGGTGAGGTCGGCCAGCAGCACCCCGCCCGCGATCAGCAGGAGGACCAGCACGGCCAGAGCCCCGCCGGTGGCGACCAGGCCCGTCAGCGGCTCGCCGATGGCGGCCCCCAGGAATCCGGCAGCATCGACCAGCTCGTCGCCGGGGGCGTCGAGCGGGGGGGCGCCCTGGGCCAGGTGGAGCAGACCCAGCCCCGCCACCACGACCAGGACGGCACCGAGGGCCCGTCGGGCCGGGCCGTGGGCCTCGGCCGGGATCTCGCCCGTCTCCGGGTCGGGCTCGGGCAAGGGTGCGGTGCGGCCCCGGATGAGGAGCGCACCGGCGACGGCCAGAGCGGGCGGGACGAGGATGCGGGCGCTGCCGACGAGGAGCCCGAAGCCCCGAGCCACGGCCCGGCCCAGGGGACCACCGAGATCGCCGCCGTACACGCCGAAGGCGGTGATGAGGGCCAGCAGGAGCAGGGCCAGCCCGGCCAGGTCGGCCCGGTGGCCCTCGGTGGCCCGGGACGTGACCTTGGCCACCTTGACCAGGGTGGTGTCGCCCGCCGCGGCGCGGCCCCCCCGGCGGGCCACGGGCTTCCTCTGGGCCGACGCCTTCTTCTTCGCCGGTGCCGTCCGCGCGCCCGCGCGCGTGCCCGACGAGGTGCTGCGGGTCGCGGGCTTGGCCCCGGAGCGTCCGCCCCCGGACCGGCCCCGACCCGCCGGGCGGGGGCTCCGGCTGGTGGCTGTCACAGTGGGCCCGACGTTAGCAGCGGGGCCTCGGGCCGGAGCGGACACCCGCGCGCCCCTCCACGTCAGCCGCCGTCGTCGACCAACCACGCGAGGAAGGGCACCTCGCGGGGAGGAACGCCGGTGGCTGAGGCCACCAGCGTGCCTCCGGGCGGCGGAGAGTCGGGATCGGCGCCGAGCACGATGGTCAGGTCGGCGGGCTCGGACGAGGGGAGCCGGGTGGATCCCCACACGTCCTCCTGCCCGGGGTCGACCCTCACGTGGTGGCCACTGCGTTCGAGCTCGGCCACCACGGCCGGCATCTCGAAGAAGAGCGGCCCGCCCCAACGGACGTCGACCGTGTCGGTCGGTCCCGGGTGGGAGTCGACCGCGTCGGCCACACGCTCGGCGACCTCCTCGGCACCGGCGAAGCGCTCCCGGTAGTCCGCGAAGGCACGGCCCCCGACGTGGACCGACGTGCCCACCGCGAGGCACGCCAGGAGCGCGCCCCCCGCGACCAGAGAGGCATGGGCCCGCCGCTTCGAGACCCGACCAGAGGGCGCCGACCCGGCCAGGCGGGGCCGGACGAGGGACCACGCGGCCCGGGCCAGGATCCAGAGGATCGCCCACCACAGCAGGATCCCGAGCACCCAGACCCACAGGTACAGGTACGGCGCGGGGAGGCCGGTGATCTGGGCGACGCTGACGGCACCCGCGAGCCAGAGGCTGGCCACCACCCCCACGAGGGCCACCTCGTCGCGACGACGCCGCCACAGGGCGACCGCGATGGCGGCGGCACCGCCGAGCGCCCCCAGGGGCGGCGACGTCAGGCCCGACCGGCCCCTGAGGGCCAGCGGGTCCGACGAAGACTGCGTGAACCACGCCGGCGTGGGACCGAGGTGGATCAGCAACTGGTCGCGGACGCCCCGCATGCCGTAGGCGGGGCCCTCGTCCTCTCCGGCCGACGTCGCGCGCCGGGTCAGGTTGCCCTGACCACTGCCCAGCTCCTCGAGCACTGGTGGGGCCCACATCAGCGCCGCGGCCAGCAGCGCCACCGACACGGGGAGGAGCCACCGTCGCCAGTCCCGCCGCCGCGCGACCAGGCTTCCCACCCACCACAGCCCCAGCACGATGACGAGGAGCGCGTACCCGAAGTGGTTCTGCACGCAGAACGACGCCGCCACCACCGCGACCGGCAGGCTCCGCCGCGACCCGCAGACCACCGCCCACGTGGCGACACAGGCGAGCAGGAAGGGGAAGAGGGGGAGGTGGGGGTTCCACGGATCTCGCAGGTGGTCCGGGCCGAGCGTGACCACTGACGCCAGGCTCAGACCCGCCACCACCGCCGCCGACCCCACCCGGGCCCGACGCCCGGCGATCCGCACCGCCAGCGCGATGGCGACGGCGTTCACTGCTGCGGCGCCGGCGAGCAGGGCCCAGGGCTGGCTCCCGAGGACGCGGTAGGGCACCGCCAGCGCGAAGAAGCCCGCCGGCCCGGGGTGGCTGCCCCCCAGGCGGGTGAAGGCCCCCACCAGCGGGGGATGCGTGGTGGTCACGTCCCGGACCATCAGCTCGATGGGCCCGTAGTCGCTCGCCATGGGCACGTCGGCCCCGACGGAGGTCACCCCTGCCACCACCGCCGGGAGGGCCGCCAGGGCGGCACACGCCCACACCAGACGCCGGCGGTCGGTCTCGACCAGCGGCGACCGGTCACGCAGGGCCGGGACCGCCCCGGCCTCCTCGTCGATCCCGTCGCTCCGCCGCGGGGGGCCGTCGTCGGTGCCGACCGCCTCCTGGCCCCCGGAGAGGTGCGAATCAGTTCCGGCCGTCACCGCGCCACAGTAGGGCATGTGGTCGGGGACGGAGCGCTCGCTCCGGGGCCGGAGAGGCGCCTCAGGACTCCATGATCAGGGGCACGATCATGGGCCGGCGGCGGGTGCGGTCGCTGACGAAGCGGCCGGTGGTCTTGCGGACGACCCTGGCGTAGGCCTCGAGGTCGGCCTTGGAGCCCGACGACAGGGCCTCCTTGAGCTCCTGGGCCACCACCTGGCGGCACTCGTCGAGCATGTCCTCGGCCTCATCGGCGTGGACCCACCCCCGGGTGATGATCTCCGGCCCCATGACCACCGCGCCGGCGTCGACGTCGACCCCGGCGATCACGACGACCACGCCCTCCTCGGCCAACAGCTTGCGGTCGCGCAGCACGCCGTGGCCGATGTCGCCGATGCCCAGACCGTCGACGTAGAGGTAGCCGGCCGGCACCCGTTCCACCTTGCGCACGCCGTCGTCGGAGATCTGGATCCGGTCGCCGTCCTCGCAGAGGAGGATGTGGTCCTCGGCCAGGCCCATGCGGTGGGCCAGCTCGGCGTGGTGGACCATGTGCTTGTACTCACCGTGTACCGGGATGAACCACTGGGGCTTGGCGATGGAGTGGTAGGTCTTCAGCTCGTCGGCCTTGGCGTGGCCGGTCGCGTGCACGTCCTCCAGGCCGGAGTGGACCACCTGGACACCGAGGCGCATGAGCCCGTCGATGACCTTGGACACGTTCATCTCGTTGCCGGGGATCGGGTGCGAGCTGAGGATGACGGTGTCGTCCTCGTTGAGCTGGAGGAACTTGGAGCGCTTGTCGGCCATGAGGGAGAGGGCCGACATGGGCTCACCCTGGGAGCCGGTGGAGATCACGCACACCTTGCCGGGCTCGAGGTCGCCCACCTCGTCGATGTCGCGCAGGTGCGAGTCGGGGATGGTGAGCAGACCCATCTCCCGGGCCAGGCGCACGTTCTTCTTCATCGACATGCCGAGGGTGGCGACCACCCGGTCGTAGGCGATGGCGGCATCGGCGATCTGCTGGATCCGGTGGATGTGGCTGGCGAAGCAGGTGGTGACGATGCGCCGGCCCTCGTGGGCGTGGAACAGGTCGTAGAGGACCTTCCCCACGGTGGTCTCGCTGCGGGAGTGGCCGTGCTGGTCGGCGTTGGTGGAGTCGGCCAGCAGGAGCCGGATGCCCTCGTCCTCGGCGATGGCGCCGATGGCGGCCAGGTCGGTGAGGCGGCCGTCGACGGGGGTGAGGTCGAGCTTGAAGTCACCGCTGTGGAGGATCGTGCCCTGGGGCGTGTGGATGGCGACGCCGAGGGCGTGGGGCACCGAGTGGGTGACGGGCACGAACTCGAGGTGGAACGGGCCGATCGAGAGCCGCTCCCGGTCCCCCACCACCATCATCTCGGTGCGGCCCAGGAGGCCGGCCTCCTCGATCCGGTTGCGGGCCAGGGCCAGGGACAGGCCCGAGCCGATCAGGGGGAACGAGCAGTCGCGCAGCAGGAAGGACAGGCCGCCGTGGTGGTCCTCGTGGCCGTGGGTGATGATGCAGCCGACGATGCGCTCGGAGCGCTCGCGCAGCCAGGTGAAGTCGGGCAGGACCAGGTCGACCCCGAGCATGTCGGCGTCGGGGAACATCAGCCCGCAGTCGATGAGGAGGATCTTCCCCTCCACCTCGACCGCCGCACAGTTCCGGCCGATCTCTCCGAGGCCGCCGAGGAATGTGACGTGGACGGCTTTGGGCATCAGGGGGATCGCAGACGGTCGTCGGACGCGGAAGGTGACATCAGCGGGCGCCGGCCAGGGCGCCCAGGTCGGACGCGACGGCCCGGGCCGCCTCGGCCGTGCCCTCGGGCGCGGGCCCGAGGGGCAGTCGGCACTCCCCGACCGGAAGGCCCAGCTCGGCGAGCATGACCTTGGCGGACTGGGAGAACACGCAGGTGTCGGAGTTCATGAACGCGTAGCTGGGGAGCAGGGAGGCGTTGATCGAGGCGGCCCGGGCGGTGTCGCCGGCGTTGAAGGCGGCCATCATCTCGGCCTGCTGGGGCGCGGTCCAGTGGCTGGCCACGCCGACCACCCCGACCGCGCCGTAGGCCATGAAGGCGAGCGTGAGGGGCTCGTCCCCGCTGTACACCTCGAACCCGGCCGGGGCCGCTGCGGTCAGCCGGGCGGTGGCGTCGGGCCGAGCTCCGGCGTCTTTCAGGGCGACGATGGTCGGAACCTCGCGAGCCAGGGTGAGCACGGTCTCAGGGGCGATGGCCCGACCGGTGCGGCCCGGCACGTCGTAGAGCATCACCGGCAGGTCGGTTGCGGCGGCAACGGCTCGGAAGTGCGCCTCCAGACCGGCCTGGCTGGGCTTGTTGTAGTACGGCGTGACGGCCAGGACGGCGTCGATGCCGGCGGCCGCGGCCTGGCGGGTCAGCTCGACGCTGTGGGCGGTGTCGTTGGTGGTGCACCCGGCGATCAGGGGCACGTCGACGGCCCCTCGCACGGCGCGGAACAGCGCCAGGCGCTCCTCATCGGACAGCACCGGGCTCTCACCAGTGGTCCCCGCCACGACCAGGCCGTCGTTGCCCCGTGCCACGAGCCACCGGGCCAGCTGACCGGCCCGCTCGAGGTCGAGGCCGCCTTCCTCAGTGAACGGCGTGACCATGGCGGTGAGGACCCGCCCGAAGCGCGCCATCAGCAGCGGCCGGGCGGGGTGATCATCGATCAGACCCTATCCCCTCCACGACACCGCCGGCCGTCCTCATGGCGGTGGCGGGGCGGGGAGAACGAAGATGGCGGTGGCTATGCCGAGGTTCGACATCTCCAGGACTGCCTGACGGGCGCGCTCCGGCACCTCGTCGAGCGTGGCGACCGCGAAGAGGTTGTCATCGACGAGGGGGACCGCCTCGTCGAGCCCAGCTCCCCGCAAGGAGTCGATGGCCTGGGCTCGCAAGCGCGCGAACTCCTCGAGCTCCTCTTCGTCTCGGGGATCGTGGTACGCGACCTCGAGGGCCTGTGGGTCGGCGCGGACCGCGTCGATGCGGTCACCTGTCGCCAGCACGACCTGGGCGGTGACCTCCGACGGGGAGAGGACGCGCTGCTCGGTGACGGGCACGAGCCAGGTCTCGGGGACGCCGACGTCGAACCCCCTGCGCTCCAGCTCGCTCACCAGGCCATAGCCCTGCGAGCCGATCCAGAACGGGTCCTCCCAGCGGACCAGGTAGTGGCCGCTGCGTCCGGTGGCCGCACCCTCTCCGTCCGCCAGCGCGTCGGCGGTGGGACCGACCACCTCGCCGAGCGCGTCGGACAGCCCGACCTCCGGCGGCGTGACGCGGGTCGCTTCGACGGCGAACACGAGCGTAGAGACCGTCGCGAGCACGACCAGGACCACCGAGACCCGCCGGTGCAGGGTCTCGACGCCGCGACGGTCGCCTCGAGCCTCCCGCCTGGCCGCGGCCCACGCGACCGCCGTCCACCCGACCGCCAGGACCAGGACGCCCGCGGTGGTCCACCCCCAGAGGGTCAGGTAGTACCACAGCTTGCCGAGGATCCGGCCCATGGAGATCACGCCGAGCACTAGCGCGGTCGCGACGACCAGGTGCAGGCGGAGAAGGGCTTGGTGTCGGAGCCTCCACGCCACCGCGACCGACCCGATCCACACCGCCACCACGACCAGGCCGGGCAGGACAGACGTCCCCGTCTCGTAGGCCGCCTCCACGAAGTACTCGGACCCTTCCGTGGCCTGGAGGAGGAGGCGGGGGAGGTCGAGGTGGCGGAGCATGACCCGGACCCCCTCGACCAGGCCGATCGGCGGCTCCGACGAGGTGGCGAAGTGGTCCCGGAGCCGACCGAGGTTGCCCGGGTCCACCGTCAGCTGGTCGACCACCGGAGGCGACCAGAGCACGGCGACCACCCCTGCGGTGATCGCGCCCCAGCGGAGGCTGTCGCGACGGACCCCGGTCGACGGGTCGGACCTCCAAGCGGCCCAGGCCATGCCCCCTACCGCCAAGGCCAGCAGCCCACCGACCAGCCCCAGGTAGGAGATGTGGGTCTGGAGGCAGAGCGAAGCGGCGACGGCGGCAGCGACCAGCATGGGCCGGTCGCCGCACAGCACCGCCCAGACGGCGAGCAGCACGACGAGCCAGGCCATCACCGGCAGGTAGGGGTTCCACGGCTGGCTCAGGACACTGGCGCCGAACCCCCGCATCAGGAACGCGACCAGGGCGGCCACGGCGATGGTCAGGCGCAGCCCCCCCCTCCGGTAGGCGATGACCAGCGCCATCACGGCGCTGGCGCCCTGCAGGGCCGCGGCCCCGAGCTCGAGCGACCACGAGGTGGAGCCGAAGAGCCGATAGGTGGGTGCGAGCAGGTAGAAGCTGAGGGGGCCAAGGTGGCTCCCCTGGTCAGGGAAGTTGCCGAAGCGACCCGGCAGTCCGATCAGCGGGGTGTGGGGCCCACCGACATCTCTGACCCGGAACTCGGTCATGGCCAGGTCCAGACCCGGGTACCAGGAGTGCCCGGCCAGAGCGACCAGGGCGACACCGAGGGGCACCAGCAACACGATCGCGGCGAGGGGGACGGCCAGTACCCGCCGATCGGGACTCACGCGACCCTCGCGAGCGGCGGTCGTCGCTGCGCCGGCGGACGTCTGCATCCGGCGGACTGTAACTTCACGGCCACCCGACACGGCAGTCGAGCCCGACGGGGCGCGACTGCCGCACCCAACCCCTGCTGCCGACCGGGCAGAAGTGCCCCGGTCAGGCCTTGACGCCGCTGTTCGCCTCACCCTTGGCCAGGGCGAACATCTCGTCCTTCGGCGGACACGCGACCCACCTCACCCACACCGATCGGTAGGTCAAGGTCTCGGCATCAAGCGACGCGAGGCGCCTCGCCGATGATGTGGATCGCGGCCAGGTTGCTCGCTGCTCGGCGCCCGGGGCGGCCACGCCCGGGGAGCCGCGCTCGTCCCCCGCCGGGGCCACGGGGCCCGTGAACAGGGGCTATCGTGCCTCGATGCCCGCGGCCGCCCCCGAGTCCGTCGCGGCCCCCCAGCAGCCCAAGGTGGTCATCCTCTGCGGGGGGCTCGGCACCCGTCTGCGGGAGGAGACGGAGTTCCGGCCCAAGCCCATGGTGGAGGTGGGCAACCGCCCCATCCTGTGGCACATCATGAAGCTCTTCGCCCATCACGGCTTCACCGATTTCGTGCTGTGCGTCGGGTACCGGGGCCAGGTCATCAAGGACTGGTTCCTCAACTATGAGGCCGGCAACAGCGACTTCACCATCACCCTCGGCCATCCGGCGCAGATCGAGGTCCACGAGGCCCACGCCGAGATGGGGTGGAAGGTCACGATCTGCGACACCGGGCCCACCACGATGACCGGCGGGCGGGTCAAACAGGTGGCCCGTCACCTGGGGTCGGGGCCCTTCTTCGTCACCTACGGAGACGGCCTGGCCGACGTCGACCTGGGCGACCTCCTGGCGACGCACCGGGCCCACGGGCGGGCCGCCACCGTCACCGCGACCCGGCCGCTGTCCCGCTTCGGCCACGTTGACCTGGACGCCGGCCAGGTGGTGCGCACCTTCAGGGAGAAGCCCCAGACCGACGACTGGGTGAACTCGGGCTTCTTCGTCTTCGAGCCGTCGGTGCTCAACGAGCTCGACGAGGACTCGGTGCTCGAACGGGAGCCCTTGGAACGCCTGGCCGACAAGGGCGAGATCGTGGCCTTCCGCCACGACGGCTTCTGGCGGCCCATGGACACCTACCGCGACACGCTGCTCCTCAACGAGATGTGGGCCGCCGGCGAGGCCCCGTGGAAGGTGTGGAAGGAATGAGCCCGGCGCGCCGCGCACCGGCGCCTGGGCCCCACGCCCTCGTCGGGGAGACAGCCCTGGTCACCGGGGCCACCGGCATGGTGGGCTCTGCGCTGTGCGCTCGCCTGGTCGACCTCGGTGTGCACGTGGTGGCCCTCGTCCTCGACGACGACCCCCGGTCCCTCCTGCGCCGGGCCGGCACCATCGACGCCGTCACCGTCGTGAACGGCGCCCTGGAGGATCGGGCCGCCATCGAACGAGCGGTGGTCGTCCACGACGTCACCACGGTCTTCCACCTCGGGGCCCAGACGCTGGTGCGGGCGGCGCGGCGGGACCCGGTCGGCACCTTCGAGGCCAACGTGCGAGGCACGTGGAACCTCCTCGACGTGGCCCGACGGCAGGCCGACCTCGTGCGCCGCGTGGTCGTCGCCTCGAGCGACAAGGCCTACGGCCCGTCCGACGACCTCCCCTACCTCGAAGGTCACCCCCTCGGCGGCACCCAACCGTACGACGCCTCCAAGGCCTGCGCCGACATCATCGCCCAGTCCTTCTCCGCCACCTATGGGCTGTCCGTCGGTGTGGCCCGCTGCGGGAACATCTATGGCCCTGGCGACCTCAACTGGTCCCGGATCGTGCCCGGCACCATACGCTCGATCCTCGCCGGGAGTGTGCCGGTGATCCGCAGTGACGGCAGCCTCGTCCGCGACTACCTCCACGTCGACGACGCGGTGTCCGCCTACCTCGCCCTGGCGACCCAGCACGAACTGCCCGCCCCAGCCGCGTACAACTTCAGCGACGGCGACCCCCGCAGCGTGCTCGAGATCTACGACCTCGTCTGCGAGGCGGTCGCAGGCGACCGGGTCGAGCCCGACGTGCGGGGCGAAGCGTCGGAGGAGATCCCCGCCCAGCACCTCGACGCGAGTCGGGCCCGCCACGACCTCGGGTGGAAAGCCGAGGTCGATCTGGCCGACGGTCTGGCCCGCACCGTGACGTGGTACCGGAATCTGCTGGCGGCTCGCACCACGGCAGACTCGTGACCGACGACTCCGCGCGGGACAGCCGCCTGGCCGAGCTTCGGGCCGACATCCTCGACCGGGTGGCGACCTACCGCTCCGAGGCGTTCGCGCCCCAGCCCTTCGTTCCGGGCGAGACGCAGGTGCCGGTCACCGGCAAGGTGTTCGACGACGACGAGATGGTCCGGCTGGCCGAGGCCACGCTGGAGTTCTGGCTCACCGCCGGCCGCCACTCCGAGGAGTTCGAGACGGGCTTCGCGGCGCGCATGGGCGTCGACCACGCCCTCATCTGCAACTCGGGCTCGTCCGCCAACCTCCTCGCCGTGGCCGCCCTCTGCGATCCGGCCCGGGGCGACCGTGCCCTACGGCCCGGCGACGAGGTCATCAGCGTTGCCGGCGGCTTCCCGACGACGGTCGCTCCGCTCGTCCAGCACGGATTGGTGCCGGTCTTCTGCGACCTGGACCCCACCACCTACAACATCGATCCGAGCCAGCTCGAGGGCGCGATCGGGCCCCGCACCCGAGCGGTGATGGTGGCCCACACCTTGGGCAACCCCTTCGACCTGGGGGCCGTCACCGCCCTCTGCCAGCGTCACGACCTGGACCTGGTCGAGGACACCTGTGACGCGGTCGGCGCGCTCTACGACGGGCGCCCGGTCGGGTCCTTCGGCGCACTCGCCACGGCCAGCTTCTACCCCGCCCACCAGCTCACCATGGGTGAGGGCGGCGCGGTGCTCTGCACCGACGGCGATCTGCGTCGCATCGTGGAGTCGCTGCGGGACTGGGGCCGCGACTGCTGGTGCCCGCCGGGCCACGACAACACCTGCGGCCGCCGGTTCGGGTGGCACCTGGGCTCGTTGCCCCCGGGCTACGACCACAAGTACATCTACAGCCGGCCCGGCTACAACCTGAAGGCCACCGACCTGCAGGCCGCAGTGGGCGTGGCCCAGCTGGCCAAGCTCGACCGCTTCGTCGCAGCCCGCAGCCGCAACTGGTCACGGCTGCGGGAGGGCCTGGCCGACCTTGACGGCTTCGTTCTCCCGGAGGCGACGCCACGCAGCGAGCCAAGCTGGTTCGGCTTCGCGCTCACCATCGTTCCCGACGCCGGCTTCGAGCGCTGGGACATCATCCGCCACCTCGAGGGCCGGCGCATCAGCACCCGTCTGCTCTTCGGCGGCAACCTCCTCCGCCAGCCGGGCTTCGAGGATGTCGCCCACCGGGTCGTCGGTCCGCTGCCGGTGTCCGACGTCGTGGCCGAGCGCACCTTCTGGGTGGGCTGCTGGCCTGGGCTCGACGACCCCATGATCGATTACATCATCACCTCGATCCGGGACTTCGTCGAGACACCGGTGCGCTTCCCCCGCCCCGCCGCCCTCCGCCGAGCTGAGGCGGTCGGGGTGACCGAGACATGAGCGACCGCCCCTCGGGCCACCGATGAGCGAGGCGCTGGTCGACCCGGAGGAGCCCTGGTCCGGTCCGGTCGGGGGTCCGGCCATCCCCGGCGTCGCCTGGTCGAGGCTCATCGGCCGCAACGACACCCGAGGGTGGTTCACCAAGATCTTCCAGCGCAGCGCGATCCTCGACGTCGGCGGCGACGGGGAGGTCGCCGAGGTCTACGTCTCCGGGTCCACTCGGGGAGCGGTGCGGGGCCTGCACTTCCAGACGCCGCCCCACGACCACGCCAAGACCGTCGCCTGCGTCGTCGGAGCGGTGCTCGACGTCGTGGTCGACCTGCGCCGCGGGAGCCCCACCCAGGGGGCGGTCGCCCAGCTGCGCCTCGATGCCAACGCCCCCGGCCGCCTCCACCTGCCGAGCGGGGTGGCCCACGGGTTCCAGGCCCTCAGTGAAGAGGCCACCATGGTCTACGTGGTGTCGAGCGAGCACGCTCCGGATCACGACCGCGGCGTCCGCTACGACAGCGTCGGCGTGAAGTGGCCGGTGACGCCTGCGATCGTCAGCGACCGCGACGCGTCCTTCGAGCCCCTCGCCACCTTCACCTCACCCTTCACCTTCACCACCGGCCAGGACGGAGGCTAGGTGCATCGCGTGTTGCTCACCGGGGCCACCGGGTTCGTCGGCGGTCACCTGGCGCGGAGGTTGGCCGGGAGGGGTGTGGAGGTGGTTGCCCTGACCCGACCGGGATCGAGGAGCCCCGTGCCTCCCGGCGTGGTCGCGGTGCCGGTCCCTGACCGCCCGGCTGACCTGGAGAGCGCGGTGCGGGCCGCCCGCCCCGACGTGTGTGCCCACCTGGCCACGCTGTTCCTGGCCCAGCACCGGCGCGAGGACGTGGTCCCCCTCCTCGAGGCCAACTTGGTGCTCGGGACCCGACTGGCCGAGGCTCTCGTGGCGGTGGGCGGCGTCCCGCTGGTCGATGTGGGCACCGTGTGGCAGCACGTCACCGGCGCGGCCTACTGCCCCGCGAACCTCTACGCCGCGACCAAGCAAGCGATGGCCGACGTGTTGACGGCCTACGCCCTCCGCGGGGGGCTCCCCGTGGTTCGCCTCACCCTCACCGACACCTACGGGCCGCTCGACCCCCGACGCCGGCTGGTGCCGGCCCTCGTCGCGGCCGCGGCCCAGGGGACCCCCGTCGAGCTCAGCTCCGGTCACCAGCTGGTGGACCTCGTGCACATCACCGACGTGGTCGACGCGTTCGACGCCACCTTGACGCGCATGTGCGACGCCCACGAACCTCTCGTGCCCGCCCCTGACGGCAGCACCCGCTTCGGCGTGTCCTCCGGCGCTCCCGTGTCGGTCCGGGACCTGGTCGCCACATTGGACTCTGTGTCCCCCCGCCCCGTTGACGCTCGGTGGGGAGCCCGTCCGGACCGCCCCATCGAGATGCGGGAACCGTGGGACGTCGGGCCCTCCGTCCCCGGCTGGTCGCCGGCGGTGACCTTGGCCGACGGCCTCGCCGAGCTGGTGGCGGAGGGGCGCGCCGGGGCCGGAGGGTAGGGTGGCGCCGTCGTCGGCCTCGGAGAGATCGTTGAAGCGCATCGGTATCGTCGTCGTCGCCTACAACGCTGCGTCGACGCTTGCCTCGGTGCTCGATCGGATCCCCGACGAGTTCATCGATCGCATCAACGGCATCCTGGTCTGCGACAACCACAGCGATGATCCCACCTACCTGGTGGGGATCGGCTACCAGCAGACCTCCACGCGCGGCCTGCCCCTCACCGTCATGCGCCAAGACCGCAACCTCGGCTACGGCGGCAACCAGAAGACCGGCTACCGATGGGCCATCGAGCAAGACTTCGACATCGCAGTGCTGCTCCACGCCGACGGCCAGTACGCGCCCGAGCTGCTCCCCCAGATGGTCGAGCCCCTCGACCGGGGCGAGGCCGACGCTGTGTTCGGCTCTCGGATGATGGAGCCTCGCCAGGCCCTCCGAGGCGGGATGCCGCTCTACAAGTACGTCGGCAACAAGGTGCTGTCGACCTTCGAGAACAGGGTGGTGGGAACCGACCTGACCGAGTGGCACAGCGGGTACCGCGCCTACAGCGTCGACACGCTGCGGGCCATCCCCTTCGAGGACAACTCGGACGACTACGACTTCGACACCGGGATCATCCTCCAGCTGTTCGAGGCCGGGCGTCACATCGTTGAGATCCCCATCCCAACCTTCTACGGAGACGAGATCTCCTACGTGAACGGGATGCGGTACGCGGCCGACATCGCCGCCGACGTGCTGCGCTATCGAGGCCAGAAGCTGGGCATGGGCGGGCCGGCGGAACGTGGCCGCGCTGTCACCCCGGTGCCCGAGACGGTGGAGGGCCCCGCTGATCGGCTTGCCACCTGGCTGGCGGGCCGCCCCCCAGGGCGGGTGATGGCTCTGGCCGAGCCGAGCGCGGCAACGCGGCTGCGCGCTGCCATCTCCTCCGACGACAACGAGCTGGTGGTCGTGGAGCTGCCCGACGGCGTCGATGTCGACGCTGCGGCCGAAGCGGCGCTGGCCGAAGCCGCGCCGGCCCGCGGCGGGACGGGCGTCGACGCCGTCCTCGGCGTCGGGCTGCTGGAGCGCTGCGTCGACCCCGAGGTCGTGCTGCGGCAGGCCGCAGCCGCGCTCCGTCCCGGCGGCGTGGTGTGCCTTGCCGTGCCCAACGTGGCTCACTGGTACCCGCGCGCCCGCATGGTCACGGGCCGCTTCGGCTACGACCGAGACGGCATCCTCGCTCATCGCAACCTGCGCTTCTTCACCAGACGCAGCCTGCTCCGCCTGCTCGACGCCACCGGCCTGACCCCGCGGCGCTGGGAGGGTCGAGGCGTCACCGGCGGTCGAGCGCCGGTCTCGTCCTCGCGCTGGTCGCCGCGGATCGACGCGGTGGGTCTGGCCGTGCGGCCCGACCTGTTCAGCGCCACCTGGCTCGTGGAGGCCGTGCCCGCTCAGGGACCGGCCCGGTGAGTAGCGCCTGACCAGAGAGCCGGCCCGCCGGTCGCGACACTACGGATCGCCGTCGATCAGGGCATCACAGGTGGGAGTGGGGTCATCCACCACGGTGACCCGGGCCGGCAGCGGAGGGCCCTCGCTGGGCGAGCCCCCGGACACGCCCAGCTCCACCGACGGCGGGTCCGGCCCGGCACCGAATCCGAAGGCGACCCCGGTGCCGTCGGCGGTCACCCCCACGCCGAGCCGGGCGGGGTCGGCGTCCACCACGAGGTCGTGCTCCCGTCCGGCCTCGGCCGTGGTCGACCCCACGGAGATGTCGGCGCCGTTGCGCGCCAGGCGCACCTGCACCCGTGTCTCGTCGAGCCGGCGAAGGGTCACGACCACCACGTCATCCCCGGCGCCCAACGTGAGAAGCCGAGACGGCGGAGTGGCACTCAGCGCGTCCCAGCGGATGCGCAGGTGGTAGCGGCCCCGGGCCGACGTGACCTCGAGGGGCCGCCAGGCAACATCACCACCGCGGTACAGGCCGTCGCAGTCGCCGATCACGACGTTCGTCCCCGGGACCGGGTCGGCGGGGAGCTCGGCCCGACGCTCGACGGGCACCGCAGGCGTGGACAGCCGCTCGGCCACCGCAGCCTGGGTCCGCAAGGCGGCGGCGGTGGTCGCGTTGTCTGGGGCAGCCTCGAAGCGCTGGTGGAGCCAGGTGACCGAGAGGGTGACCCACACCCCCACGAGGAGGAGTGCCGCTGCGCCGAGGAGCACCCCGGCTCGTCGGCCGCCACCGAGCCGGGTGACGGCTGCCCACCGGTCCCCCACGGCGATGCCCGCCGCGGCCGCGCACACGAGCAACGGGACCGCGTCAGTGATGTAGCGCTGGGCGACGAAGGCGATGGTCAGCGGGACCGCCGCAGCCACCGCCGCGCCCGCCGCCATCGGCGCAAGGGTGACCAGACGACCGGTCGGACCCCGCCCGCGCGACCAGACGACGGCAGCCAGGCCGACGCCTCCGAGCAGCACGAGCAGGGGCATGGTCACCAGCGCGCCGGCCGAGGGCTCGACGTTGTCCCAGACGGGATCACCCACGTCGATCGGTTCGTTCCGGGTGAATTCGAGGAACGGCCACTGCCCGGACGGGCTGACCAGGTCCGGCCGGATGGTCTGCCAGACCGTCGCGGGAAGCAGTCGGAGGGAGAACAGGCCGCCGCCGTACTCGTCGAGCGCCGCTTGGCGGGCCGGAACGGCGTCGTTGCCCACCTGGGCGGAGAACGGCGCGCTGAACGGCGTGTTGAACTTGGCCGTGTTGATGGCGACGAACGCGGCCATCGGGACCAGCGCGGCCACCAGGAGCGCGACGCCGACCTGACGGGGCCGGGCCGAGGCCGGCACCCGGAGGGCAAATCGGCGCAGACCCCGCCACCCGAGCAGCTGGGCGACGCCGGTCAGGGCCAGGGCGAGGGTGGGGGCCAGGCCCATGGAACCCCTTGACAGCCAGGCCACAGCGGTCCACGCCGCGGCCCACACCAGGCGGGAGGGGCGAGGCTGGAGGAGCTGGCCGGCGAGGACCGCGAACGCAGCCAGCACGCCGGAGCAACCCCACAGTGCGGCCTCGTTATAGACACGCGCTCCACCGGCCAGGAACGTGAGGTTGGAGCTCAGCCCGACCGCCGCCAGGCCGAGCCCGGCCAGCACCAGCCCGGTGGTGGTCCAGGCCCGGTCTGCACTCACCACCCGTCGGACCCGGTCGATCAGGAGGGCCGCGGCCGCATACGCCACTGCGAAGCCGATCACCATCGACAGCGTGGTGAGGCGCCCGTCGAGGCGGTCCGTGAGGACCAGGACGGGCATCCTGATCAGGGACGGGAACACGCCGAAGTAGGTGTAGGTCTGGCCGTCCACGCCGAAGCCCTCGAAGGCCAGCGACCCGGTGGGGACATCCAGGTGTCCGTCGAGCATGGCGCGAGCCTGGACGTCGAACACGTCCGAGAACGGCCGTTGGGCCAGGAGGTCGGCCCGTCCCAAGGTGATCACCCAGGTGAAGACAGCTGTGGACAGCACCCCGGTTGCGCCGGCAACCCAGGCGAAGCGACGATCGGGCTCGACGCCGGGGACCGGCGCCCTGGTGGCCCCCGGGCTCTCGGCGGCGCCCGCCGGCACACGAATCGCCTGGTCCCCACGTGCTGGCACCAGGCGGCCGACCGGAAGCCTTGCCCGCCGGAGACGGCCCATGGCGGTGAGCATCCCTCCGAACCGGGCCATCAGCGGCTGCCGCAGCGGAGGATCATCGAGCCGACACTACCCCTCCGGCCCGGACCCTCCGCCTGTCGCAGGCCGGGTCTGCGGCCCATCGGTGGCGGCGGCCCGACGCCCCCTCTCACGTGAGGCGCACGTCTGCATTGGGCGGGACTGTCGTGGCGCGGCGCGCCCTAGCGAGCGCCGCTGTTGGCCTCGCCCTCGGCCAGGGCGAACATCTCGTACTCCTCACCGGTGTCGGCCATATCCTCGAACTGGATCACGCCGATCTCGCCGAACTTCTGGCGCAACCAGCCGTCACCGGCGTCGAGCAGGCCCAGCTTCTTGCAGTTGGGGACGATCTTGGTGAACAGCATCTGCTGGAACAGCTGGCGCTGGGGCAGGTCGACGATCACCGGCAGCACCTCCTTGGGCGGGATGCCCATGCGCTCCCACACCTCCTGCTGGAGGAAGCGGTCGCGCATGCGGAGGGCGGCCTCGAAGGCGAACTCCTGGCGCTCCTTGAGCTCGGCGGTGGTCAGGCCCTCGTAGTACTCCTTGAGGCTGAGCACGCCGAAGGCGACGTGGCGGGCCTCGTCGCTCATGACGTACCGGAGGAGCTTCTTGAGCAGCGGCTCGGTGGTCATCTGGTGCATGAAGCCGAAGGCGGCCAGGGCCAGGCCCTCGACCATGATCTGCATGCCCAGGTAGGTCATGTCCCACCGGCTGTCCTCGACGATGTCGTCGAGCAGGAGGCCGAGGTGCGCGTTGACCGGGTAGGTGCCCGACAGCTTGGTGTTGAGGTACTTGGCGAAGACCTCGACGTGGCGGGCCTCGTCCATCACCTGGGTGGCGGCGTAGTACTTGGCGTCGATCCACGGCACCGTCTCCACGATCTTGGCCGTGCACAGCAGGGCGCCCTGCTCGCCGTGGAGGAACTGGGAGAGCATCCAGTTCTGGCTCTCCACGCCGAGCTTGGTCCACTCGTCGTCACCCCACGTCTCGAAGGGCGTGCCGGTCAGGTCCATGCCGGCTTCGAAGCCGAGCCCGGCGGCGGCGTTGGCCGCGACCACCTCCTCCTGGTCCACGTCGATCGACCAGTCCAGGTCGGTCTCACCGTTCCACTGGGAGGTCTTGGCCTTCTCGTACAGCTTCTCCAGGGGCTTGCGGGCGCCCTTGTTGTAGTCCCACGTGAAGATGGCATCGGCGTTGTCGGCGACGGTGCGGATGGTGGCGTCGACGTCCGTGTTGGAGATGGCCAGGATCTCGGCCAGGTCGTTGGCGTCGTGGCGGCCGATGATCTCGGTGTTCGGCGCCATCTCGACGTGCTCGGACTCGGTGGTGGACATGGTGGGCTCCTATGCGCTGGTGGAGAGCGGTTGACGAGGGGACGAGACGAGGGCGGGCACGACGTAGCGGGCCACCAGGCGTCGGCACGCGTCGGCATCGGTGAGGTCGAAGGTCGAGGTGGTGGTGACCAGGCTGGAGAGGAACATCCGGGCGAGCCACTCGACGGCCCACCCGGCCCGCTCGGCCCGGTCGGAGTGCTCAGGGTCGAGGTGGGGCGCCAGGTGGGGGGCGAGGTCCAGGCGGGCGACCATGAGGAGCCGATCCATCTCGGCGAAGCCGAGGACGGGGACGGCCAGCTCGGGCTCGTGCTCGAGGACGAAGCGGGCGGCGGCGTGGCCCTCGAGGTGGGTCGCCGCGGCGTGGAGGCCGTCGGCCAGGGCCGAGGGGAGGTCCGGGGCCACGTCGAAGGCGTCGGCCACGACCTGGAGGAAGCCGGCCACCTCGCGCTGGCCCAGCATGTCGACCAGCTGGTCACGCCCGCCGGGGAAGGCCCGGTAGAGGGTCGCCCGACCCATGCCGGCGGTGCGGGCCACGTCGCCCAACGTGGTCTTGGTGAGACCCCACCGGGCGACCAGCTCGACGGCGGCGTCGAGGGCCCGCTCCTGCGCAGGCGTCGTCACCACGGCGGTCGGGGGCACGAGTGAGACAGTAGGACGGACCATGTCTCATCGCAACAAGCCATCGGTCACATCGGCCGGGCTGGTTCCCCGGCCGTCGCACTCCCCTCGAACTGGGTTGGGATCCGGCGCCCTGAACGACCAGATCTCAGCCCAGGACCGGGGGGGCGAGGATGCCGGCCAGGAGGTTGTCGCGGACCAGGCGACCGACCTCGACCGGGTCGTCGAGGTCCCAGCTCCCGGCGGCCATGAGGAACGAGAGCACGTTGCGAGCCAGGAAGTCGGCCGCCTCCTCGGGGTCGGTGCCGGCGACGAGATCGACCGCCTCCAACCGAGGCCGGATGTCGTCGCGGATGGCGGCGTGCACCAGCGGTGCGCTCTGGCTGAGGTGGGGCAGGAGCCGCTCGGGCTCGGTGTCCACGACCTTCTGGAACACCTGGTGCTCGGCCAGCAGGGCCCGCCCCTCGGCGATCCCCCGTTCCAGGCGGGCGGCCACGTCATCGACCCCCGCCAGGCGGTCCTCGAGGGCGAGGAAGTAGCGCGCCACCTCCCACGTCACCGCCTCCGCGGTCAGCTGCTCCTTCCCGCCCGGGAAGTGCCGGTACACCGTAGCCCGGGCCACCCCGGCCCGGCGGGCCACGTCCTCCACCGTGAACCGGCCGAGACCGGACGTCCCCGCCTCGACGACCGTCGCGCGCAGGATCCGGTTGCGGACATCCCCGACGTCGACGGCGTCCGCCTCCGCTGGTCCCTCCTCACGCCCCATGGACACCCGTCGGTCCGAGCCCGCCCGCGGCGACGTCGGTCGTCACGGCTCGGCGGGCGCGTCGAGCCTCGGGTCGCCCGGGGCGGGCCGGTCGTCGGGGTCGGGGGCGTCGAGGCCCGGTGCGAGGTCGGGGCCGCGGCCGGAGCGCTCTCGGGCCACCTTGCGCAGGATCAGCGGGTACCCCACCAGCGCGATGGTGGCGAAGATGAACCACTGGGCCGCGTAGCTGAGGTGGGGTCCCTCGTCGTCGACCACCGGTGGGTCGAGGGGCTCCGGGGCCGGGTCGGCGGCGCCCGGCTCGGGCTCGGTCACCTGCACCCAGATGGGGAGGAGGTCCCCGTCGACCTGCTGGTCGAGGCGGTCGAGGTCGACCCGGGCCAGGCTGGTCAGAGTGCCGTCGGCCGGGTCCGTGGCCCCCAGCGTGCCCCGCTCCTGGGTCGGGTGGGTGATGCCGACGACGGTGACCTCGCCCTCCGGGGTGGCGTACTCGTTCGGGACGGCCGTGTAGCGCCCGTCGTTGCGGATCCACCCCCGGTTCACCGCCACCACCCGCCCGTCGTCGAGCTCCATGGGAGCCAGGACCCAGGACCCAGGGGCATCGTTCAGGCTGCGACCCCGGATGAGGACCTGCTGGTCCGCTCGGTAGCGCCCGGTGACGGTGACCCGTCGGTCCTCGACGGCGGCCCCGTCGACAGCCCCCTCGTCCGGGGGCACGAGGGCGGCGACGGCGACCTCGGGGTCGGCGAGCCGCACGGCCAGCTCGGCGTTGCGGTCCTTCACCTCGTCGAGGCGCCGCAGCTGCCAGAACCCCAGGCTCATCATGGTGACCACCAGGGCCGCCACGATCAGGTGGGACACGATCCACCAGGGGCGCAGGGCGAAGCGCATCAGGCGACCCTCGAGACGGGGCCCGCCGCCCCGTCTCGGACGGAGCCGGATGGGCGGCTTGCCTCGTGCATCGGCCCAACCCTACGAGAGCCCTGCCGTGGGGGCCGGGTCGCGCCCTGCCCACCCGGCACCTTCCCCACCGCGACCGGCTGGCATGATCGGGGCTTGGCCTCCGACGTCCCGGCCCCTGCCGACGCCGCGCCGGCGAGCGGTCCGCCCAGCAAGGCGGCGCGCAACGTCGTGGTGACCCTGGCCATCGGCTTCTTCGTCCTGGCCCTGGCCGGGGACACCTTCCTGCTGGCCAACTCAGACCGGTACCCCGAGCTGTTCATCGCCATGAACGCGCGGAACCGGAACCTGGTGCTGGTCAAGCCCGAGCTGGCCTGGTGGGCCTTCTTCGGCATCGCCACCGTCCGGCTGCTGGTGTCGGACCCGCTGTTCTTCCTCCTCGGACGCTGGTACGGCGACGCCGGGGTGCGCTGGATCGAGCGCCGCAGCGCCACCTACGGCCCGTTGGCCCGCACCGCCGAGCGCTGGTTCGGCAAGGCGTCGTACCCGCTCATCGTCATCGCCCCCAACAACTACATCTGCCTCTTCGCCGGCGCCGGCGGGATGAGCGTGCCGGTCTTCGCCGTCCTCAACGTGGCCGGCACCGTCGGGCGGCTCACCGTGCTCTGGTTCGCCAGTGACTGGATCGAGAAGCCGCTCGACCTGGTGCGGGACTTCATCACCGACAACCGATGGCTGGTCTTCGGCATCAGCCTGGGCCTGCTGGCCCTGTCCCTGTGGACCGATCGCCGGGCCGGGGGCGGCGAGGTGACCGGGCTCCTCCACATCGACGAGGAGATCGCCGAGCTCGAGGCCGAGGACGCCCCGGGATCGGACGGCGCGCCGCCGGCCGATGGCGCCGGCGCCTCCGAGGGAGGACCAGCCGCCGACGGCGGGGCGTCCGTCTCGCGCCCGGACGGCTGAGAGGTCGCAATCGCCTGGCGGATCGGACTCGCGCCGAGCGGTCGCTCAGCCCTCGCGGGTGACCAGGCCGAGAAGCTCCCGCAGCCCGAAGGTGACTCCCGGGTGATCGGCCACCACCTTCACCGCCAGCACGACGCCGGGCATGAACGAGGCCCGGTCATAGCTGTCATGGCGGATGGTGAGGGTCTGGCCGCTGGTCCCCAGCACGACCTCCTGGTGGGCGACCATGCCCCGGACCCGCAGCGAGTGGACCCGCACCCCACCCAGCTCGGCTCCCCGCGCCGCGGGCAGGACCTCTGAGGTCGTGGGGTCGTCGGCCCACTCCCCGGAGGCCTGGGCCATGCGCTCGGCGGTGGCCACGGCCGTGCCCGACGGCGCGTCGACCTTGGCATCGTGGTGCGACTCGACGATGTCGGCGGTGTCGAACCAGGGGGCCGCCATCTCCGCGAAGTGCATCATCAGCACCGCGCCGATGGCGAAGTTCGGAGCGACGACGCAGTTGCTCTGGGTGAAGCTGCGCCGGGCCTCGGCCAGGTCGTCCTCCGTGAGGCCGCTGGTCCCGATGACCAGGTGCACGCCGTTGGCGGCGCACCATGCCGCGTTCTGACGGGCCGCGTCGACGAGGGTGAAGTCCACTGCCACCTCGGCACCGGCCGTGGCCAGTGCCTGGGCGTCGGCGTCGACGACCAGGTCCGAGTCCAGACCCGTGACCTGGCGCAGGTCGAGCCCGGCGTGGTGCGGGTCGACGCCGGCGACCAGCTCGAGGTCGGGATCGTCGATCACCGCCCCGCACACGGTCCTTCCCATGCGACCCCCCGCCCCGAACACTGCGACACGGCGGCTCATGGGTCGCCACGCTACCGGACGGCCGACCGGCAGGGCTCGGGGCTGGGCGGACGTTTGGACGTCACCCTCCCGGGCAGGGTCCAAACGGCCCCGGTGCGCACACCCGGGGCACACAACCAGAGGAGACGCCCATGGCCCAGGCAGAGCACATCGATGACTGGAAGGGCCTGGATGTCGTCGACCGCGACGGCGAGAAGGTCGGCAAGCTGGAGGAGACCTACTCCGAGCTGGGTCAGCGCGACCCGGTGATCGGTGCGGTGAAGACCGGCCGGCTGACCCACAAGGTGCACCTCGTCCCCCTCACCGACGCCACCGTCGGCCGCGACCACATCCGCGTCCCTCTGTCCGAGGACGAGGTCGACGCCGCGCCCACGGTCGGCGCCAGCGGACAGATGACCCGCGAGGAGGAGACCGCCTTCCTGCGCCACTTCGAGATCGACGAGCCCGACGGAGCCGACGATGACCGCACTCCCCGCTACGAGTCGTCCGCCGTGGCGACCAAGCGACGGGCGGCGCTCGACGAGGATCTGGAGCGGGCCGACGAGGTCGAGGCTGAGGCCGACGAGGTGGCGGCTCGAGCCGAGGAGACCGAGCGGGAGGCGGCCGAGGCCGACAAGAAGGCCCGGGCCGACCGCGACGAGGAGGAGCGGCTCCGTCGCGAGGCCGAAGAGACCCGCTCCCGGGTGCAGGCCTCGCGCCCGCCCGAGTGAGGATCAGCCGGCGGGCGCTCCGTCGGCCGGCCGCAGAGCATCAACCAGTCACCCTAGGCAGGCCCTCAGCCCGGCACCCAGGGCGGCCCGGTCAGGTCGTACGGGGGCGCGGCGGCGGGGCGATCCACCGCACCACGGCGCCGACGGTCGCGCCGACGAGGAACGACGAGGTGATCACGCCGGCCCACAGCTCGCGTGGCCACAGGAGGTCGCCCCGCCCCCCGATGCCGGCGAACACGAGGGACCAGAACACGGCAGCGGCGGCCCCGGTGGCCAGCGGATGCGGGCGAGTCCGGGTGCCGGTGAGGTCCGACAGCAGCCCGAATGTGACCAGCCCGGCGGTCAGGGGCCACGTCTTGGTCCCCGTCGCCACCAGTGGGGCCACGCCGAGGAGGCCGAAGGTCAGCGTCCAGGTGCCAGCCACGGGAGCGGCGCGCGTCCGCACCCCGGTCACCACCAGGCTGACGAGCGCGCTGAACCACAGGGCCACGCCCAACCCTCGGGCGATGTCGGTCTCGCTGATGCTGGTGCCGACGAGGGGCTCCTCGTAGGACCCGGCCTGGAGCTCGCTCCCCCCGATCAAGGGGGTCAGGTAGCCGGTGAACAGTGAGACGACGACGAACAGCGAGGTCAACGAGAGGGCCAGCACCAGGGACCGGACCGGGTCCAGCGGGCGCCGGGGCCCCTCCGCCACCGCGGTCACGGGGGCGACCATGAGCATGACCAGGCCGGCGAAGATGATCAGGTGCGGCGGGCTCACCAGGGCCTGGAACGACGCCTCGATCCCGAACGCCTCGTGCCAGAGGAGATCGGCCCCGCCGCCCACGGTCAGGACCGCCACCCCGGCGACGGCGGCGGGGAGCATGGCCCAGGGGGCTGACGGGCCACGGACGTAGGCCAGCAGGCCGAGCACGACCGCGTCGGCGGTCACCCCGCCGTAGAGGACGAGATGCCACCGGGCGAAGAAGGCGTCACCGTTCAGGCTGGCCTCCAGCGAGACGTGGCGGGCGATGTCCCCGAACAGCCCGATCGCGGTGATCGTGTTGGTGGCCATCAGGGCGAGCAGCCACGCCGGGCCCAGGCGCGCCGGACGACCCGTCGACGACGGGACAGCTGAGGGGGCGGGAACGGGCTCGGGTCGGGGGTCGGTCTGACCCAGCATCAGGGCTCCTGGACGAGGCCGCGCCACCGTAGGCCAGGGCGCGCGGGGCGAAGCCGACCCGGGCATGACCTCACAGGCCCGGGGCCCGGTCGATGCCGCAGCGCGCACCACGGGCCTCCTCGTCCGTCGGGCTGACCCCGAACCGGGCATCACGGTCGGCGGCGGGGGTCGCGGGTACCGTCGCGCTGTGCGCACCGCCCGTGTTCCGACAGCCCGGGAGGGCGGGAGGGCCGCTGCCACCCTCGTCGTCCTGGTGCTCCTGGCGACCGGGTGCAGCGGGCATGACGGTCAGGCGGGGAGGACGAACGCCCCGAGCACGACGACCGCGCCGGCCGCCGTGCCTCGATCAGACCGCCCCACCGCCGCACCGCCCACGGGCAGTGCCACGACCACGACCACGGCCCCGCCCCCCGACACCGAGGTCAGCCTCGCCTTCGGCGGCGACCTGCTGCTCCACCTCCCGATCGTCGAGGTGGCCCGCGCCCACGGCGCCGCCTCGGGCCTGGCCCACGACTTCGGTCCGATGCTGGCGCCGATGGCCCCGGTGCTCGACGGTGCCGACCTGGCCCTGTGCCACCTGGAGGTCCCCCTGGTGGCCGACGGCCAAGCCATCTCCGGCTACCCGACCTTCCACGCCCCCCGAGAGCTGGCAACCGCCGTCGAGGGCGTGGGGTACGACGGGTGCTCCACCGCGTCCAACCACAGCCTCGACGGCGGGCTGGCCGGCGTCACCACGACGCTCGACACCTTCGACCTCCTGGGTCTGGGCCACGCCGGCACGGCTCGCAGCGCCGAGGAGGCCTCGGGACCGACCTTCTACGAGGTGGCCGGCGCCCGCATCGCCCACCTGTCCTACGCCTACGGCTTCAACGGCATCCCTCTGCCCGAGGGTGCACCGTGGGCGGCCAACCAGATCGACCCCGAGCGGATCGCGGCCGACGCCCGGGCGGCCACGGCCTTCGGGGCCCAGCTGGTGGTGGTCAGCCTCCACTGGGGCAGCGAGTACCAGTCCGACCCGAGCGCCGACCAGGAGGCCCTGGCCGGGGTCCTGGGCAACGTGGCCGAGATCGACCTGATCGTCGGGCACCACGCCCACGTCGTCCAGCCCATCGAGAGGGTCGGTGACACCTGGGTCGTCTACGGCCTCGGCAACCAGCTGGCCAACCAGCCCGAGCTCCCCCGCCGCGACGGGCTGACCGTCGTGGTCACCGCCGGCGGGCCAGCCGGCGGGCCGCTCGAGGTGCGCGCGGTGGAGGCGGTGCCCACCTTCGTCGACACCGCCACCTTCGAGGTCCTCCCCGTGGCCGAGACGCTGGCCGACCCCGCGCTGGGGCCCGAACGTCGCCGGGAGCTGGAGGAGTCAGCTCGACGGACCATGGAGGTGGTCAACCGCCGCGGCGCCGACGTCCCCGTCCACGCCTGGACCTGACCCTCGCCGCTGCGGCGATGCTGGTCCGCGGACGACGGCCCTCGCCGTTCTTGGTATCCACGACCGAGAAGCCCGGGCACTTCTGTACCAAGAACGCTCCCACGGCCAGACCGCGACCGTTCTTGGTACCCACGACCGAGGAATCCGGGTACTTCTGTACCAAGAAGGGGTCAGATCGGTGGTCAGGGGGAGTGACGCGACCGGTCAGAGCTTGAGGCGGCGGGGCACCGGGCCGACGACGGAGGTCGAGGGCTCGACGGCCAGACGCTCTGCGGCCGCTCGGGCCTGGTCCACGGTGACCTGCCGGTAGGTCGCGATGCGCTCACCGGCCGGTCGGGCGCCACCCCGCTCCAGCTCCTCGATGGCCACCCGCCAGGCCCGGGTGGCGGAGTCCTCCAGGGCAAGCGTGGATGCCCCCGACAGGTAGCCCGTGGCCACCTGCACCTCCCGCTCGGAGGGACCGTGGGTGGCGAGGCGCTCGACCTCGGCCCGCAACAGGTCGCGCACCTGGGCCACCGCCGTGGGCGAGCAGCCAGCGTAGGCGGTCAGGGCGCCGGCGTCGCGGTGGAGGGACAGCGAGGCGTCGACGGCGTAGGCCAACCCGCGCTCGTCCCGCACCGACCGGAACAGGCGCGACGCGGGCCCGCCGCCGAGGATGTGGGCGATCACGCCCAGCGCGGGTCGGTCGCCGTCATCCACCGGACCGAGGGGCCAGCCCACGACGATGTGGACCTGCTCCCCCGCCCGGCGGAGCACACGGGTCGACGGGGCGACGGCGCCGGGCGAGGTGCGATCCACCGCCAGCAGCGGGTCTGGCGTGGCCGGACCGGCCCACTCGTCCCAGCGTCGGACGGCGGCGACCACCGAGTCGTGGTCGATGCCTCCGGCGGCCGCCACCACCATGTCGGTCGGGCGGTAGCGGGCGGAGTGGAAGGCCCTGATCTCCGATGGCCCCATGCCGGTCAGCGTGTCCCGGTCGCCCAGGACCTCGCGGCCCAGTGGGTGGTCGCCGTACAGAGCAAGGCCGGCCAGGGCGTGAGCCCGGTCCTCCGGGTCCTCCTCGGCCTGGGCCAGCTCCTCCAGGATCACCCTGCGCTCCAGGTCGACCTCATCACCTCGCACCGCCGGCCGCAGCACCAGGTCGCCGAGCAGCTCGAGCGCGAAGCCGGCGTCGCGGGCCGGCACCCGGACCTGGACGGCGGTGCGCTCCCGATCGGTCACCGCGTCGAGGTCGCCACCCCGCTCGTCGATGACCTCGGCCACCTCGGCGGCGGGCCGGTCCGCGCTGCCCTTGCACAGCAGGTGCTCCAGGAAGTGGGACACGCCGGCCAGTGGGGCCGGCTCGTCGCGCCCACCCACCCCGACCAGGGCGACCAACGTGGCCGAGGACGCGCCGGGCATGTGGTCGGTGACCACGCGCCGGCCCGACGCCAGCTCGGTGACCGCCACCTCACCAGCGGGCACGGGGATCGACGGCTCGCCGGGGACCGATGGGTCCCCGGCGACGCCGATCACACCTTCTCCTCGGTCGGGATCAGCGGCGACGACGGCGTCGGCCGCCCTCGTTGTCGCCGCCACGGGGCCGGTCGTCGCCCCCGGGGCCGAGATCGCCGAACTCCTGTGCCACCTCGGCGTCGAAGCTGTCCTCGAAGGACACCTCCTCGGCCTTGGGGGTGTCGTCGTTGGAGCGACCGCTGTCGCGACCGCCGCGATCACGGTCGCCGCCGTCACGGCCGCCACGATCGCGACTGCCTCCGTCGCGACCACCACGATCGCCGCCACGGTCGCGGTCGCCGCCGCCGCTGCGGGGCTTCTTCTCCTCGACCGGCTGGTCGGCCGGGGTGAGGGAGACCTTGCCGTTGGGGTCGACGTCGTCGACGCGGACCTCGATCTCGTCGCCCAGGGTGACGACATCCTCGACCCGGTCGATGCGCTTGCCACCCCCGAGCTTGGAGATGTGGACCAGCCCGTCACGGCCCGGGAGGATGTTCACGAACGCACCGAACTTGGTGATGTTCACGACCCGGCCGGTGTAGACGGCGCCCACCTCGGCGGTAGGCGGGTCGAGGATGAGCTTGATCTGGCGCTCGGCCTCGTCCACGCAGCCCCGGTCGACCGAGCCGATGGACACGGTGCCCACGGTGCCGTCGTCGTCGACGCTGATGTCGGCGCCGGTCTCGGCCTGGATGGCGTTGATGACCTTGCCCTTAGGCCCGATGACCTCGCCGATCTTGTCGATCGGGATCTCGAAGCTGAGCATCTTGGGAGCGGTGTCGCCCACGTCGGGGCGGGGCTCGGCGATGGCCTCGTTCATCACGTCGAGGATCTCGAGGCGGGCCTCACGGGCCTGGTCGAGGGCCGCAGCCAGCACGTCCGACGGAAGGCCGTCGATCTTGGTGTCGAGCTGGAGGGCGGTGATGAAGTCGGCCGGACCGGCGATCTTGAAGTCCATGTCGCCGAAGGCATCCTCGGCGCCGAGGATGTCGGTGAGGGTGATGAAGGTGTCGCCCTCCTTGACCAGGCCCATGGCGATGCCGGAGACGGCGGCCTTGATGGGCACGCCGCCATCCATCAGCGACAGCGACGAGGAGCAGACCGAGCCCATCGAGGTGGAGCCGTTGGACGACAGCACCTCGGACACGACGCGCAGGGCGTAGGGCCAGTCCTCGAGCGACGGGACGAGGGGCAGCAGGGCCCGCTCGGCCAGCATGCCGTGGCCGACCTCGCGGCGCTTGGTGCCACCGATGCGACCGGTCTCACCGTTGGAGTAGGGCGGCATGTTGTAGTGGTGCATGTAACGCTTCTTGGACTGCAGGCCCAGCGTGTCGAGCAGCTGGTCCATGCGGGGCATGCCCAGGGTGAGCACGTTGAGGACCTGGGTCTCGCCTCGCTGGAACAGGCCGGTGCCGTGGGCGGTGGGCAACACGCCCACCTCGGCGGTGACCGGGCGCAGGTCCTTGGGGCCACGGCCGTCCATGCGGACGCCCTCGTTGACGAGGCGCTCGCGGACGACGGACTTGGTCTGGGCCCGGATGGCGTTCTTGACCTGCTTCTCACGACCGGCGAAGGCAGCGCCCTCGGCGCACAGCTCGGAGACGACGGCGGCCTTGGCTGCGTCGTTGGCCGCGTTGCGGTCGCCCTTGTCGGCGATGGTGTTGGCCTCCGCGATCTGGGTCCGGCCGGCCTTGGCCACCGCATCGGCGATGTCGTCGTCGTAGTCCAGCTGCGACTCCCACACCAGGGCGGGCCCCACGCCGGCCTTCTCGACCAGCTCGCGCTGGAGCTCGATGGACTCACCGATCCAGGTCTTGCACTTGTCGAGGCCATCGGCGATGACCGCCTCGGTGACCTTGGGGGCGCCGTCCTCGTAGTAGGACCAGGCCTTCTCGGTGCCGTTGCCCTCGACCATCATGATGGCCACGCCACCGTCGTCGAGGCCGCGACCGGCGACGACCAGCTGGAAGGTGGCCTCGTCGATCTCGGTGAAGGTCGGGTGCGGGAGCCACTCGCCGTCGGTGGAGTAGGCCAGGCGCACGGCGCCCAGCGGACCATCGAACGGGAGGCCCGACAGCATCAAGGCGGCCGAGGCACCGTTCATGGCCACCACGTCGTGGGGGTTGATCTGGTCGGCGGCGATGATGGTGGCCACGACCTGGGTCTCGTTGCGGTACCCGGCCTCGAAGCTGGGCCGCAGCGGGCGGTCGATGAGCCGGCAGGTGAGCACGGCCTCGTCGGTGGGGCGGCCCTCCCGGCGGAAGAACGAGCCGGGGATCTTGCCGGCCGCGTACATCTTCTCCTCGACGTCGACCGTCAGCGGGAAGAAGTCGATGCCGTCGCGGGTGAACGAGGCGCCGTTGGCGGTGACCAGGGCCTGGGTCTTGCCGATGGAGGCCACGACGGCCCCCTGGCTCTGTGGGGCGAGCACTCCGGTGGAGAGCTCGAGGGTCTTGTCGGTGCCCGAGATGGGTGCCGACACGGTGATGGCGTCAGCCATGTGTGTCTCCTCTGGGGCACATCGGTGCGCCCCGGTTGCTGCGCCGGGTGGGCCAGCTCCCAGTCGGCATCCCCCCGACTCCCGCTCTCCGTGGAGCGGTCCGGGACGAGGGCGACCGGCAACTGATCCGGACCCGTGCGCGGGTTTGGGTGAAAAGGGCGATGAGCGGCCGCTCGGCCGCTCATCCAGGTGATCGCGTCGGTGGAGCCGACACAGCTGAAATGGGTGGCGGGTGGGGTCAGAGGACGTCTATCGGCGCAGGCCGAGCTTGGCGATGATCGCCCGGTAGCGCTCGACGTCGTTCTTGGCGACGTAGTCGAGCAGGCGGCGTCGCTTGCCGACCAGCATCAAAAGACCCCGCCGGCTGTGGAAGTCCTTCTTGTGGAGCTTCAGGTGCTCGGTGAGGTGGTTGATGCGCTGCGTGAGCAGGGCGATCTGCACCTCGGGGGAGCCGGTGTCGCTGTCGTGGAGGCGATGCTCCTCGATGACGCCGGGCTTGGCGCGGTCGGTGATCTCAGACAATGCGTGCTTCCTTGGGATGGACGGGCCGCAGGCGCGGCTCGTGGTGGGTGTCGGACCCGGCTCTGCCGACCGTTGCTACGCCAAGCGCAGATCACGGGTCGGAGGGCGGTGTGCAGCCGCGCGCTCAGCGCGCGTCTGCGCCGACGACGATAGCAGCACCCCCGCCCAGTACCCCGCATCCTCCCCGCTCCCGCAGGGCTGCGGTCGCGCTCAAGCCAGCGGGGTTGACGGATCTGGGCATTACGGGGACTGCGACTTCCTCGCCGGCCAGCGGGACGGGCCGGGCTGTATGTATGGTGTGCGTACCACTATGGCGCGAGACGCGCGTACGAAAGAACAGGTGATCCCCATGAGCCCGCAGCCCGCCCCACCGAGTCGTGCCCCTCGCGATCAGCGGTTCAACATGCGGATGTCAGGCCAGCAGCGCCAGGTGATCGCCACCGCCGCCGCGGCCCTCGACAAGTCCGAGACCGACTTCATGCTCGACGTCGCCGTCCACGAGGCGGAGCGGGTCCTCGCCGACCGCCGCTGGTTCGTGGTCGAGAAGAAGGCCTGGAGAGCCTTCGACCAGCTGATGGATGAGCCGGTGCCCTACGAGAACGAACTCCGGGACCTGCTGCGCACACCGACGGTCTTCGACCAGCAGTGAGCCAGTCCAATCGGGGGGACCCGATCAGTCGGCCCGTTCCCCTCGGTAAGCACCACCTGGTCGACCAGTTCGAGAGTGGGGCGCCTGAGTTCGACACGTGGATCCGCGAGTACGGATGGGCCAACCACGCGGCGGGGAACGCCAGGGTCTTCGTGGCCGCCCGGGGCGACCGGGTCGTCGGGTACTACACCCTCTCCACTGCGGGCGTCGCGCAGGACCAGGCGCCGGCGGACCTCAAGAAGGGTGGAGCGCCGAGGGAGATCCCGTGCCTCCTGCTGGGGCGAATGGCCGTCGACCGGGCAGAGCAGGGCGCCCACCTCGGACGGAGCCTGCTGATCGATGCCCTGCTCCGAGTCGTCCGCGTGTCGGAGGACGCTGGGGTTCGAGCGTTGCTGATCCACGCGCGAGATGACGAGGCGGGGTGCTGGTCCCCCCACCAGTCCCGGTCGTTCCAGCCGTCGCCCTCGGATCCGCTGCACCTGTTCCTTCCCATCAAGGCTCTGCGACGCCTCGCACGCGATGGTCCGTGACCACCGAGGGACGCGTCCCGGGTCCGTCCCAGCCTGATCGTCAGGCGTGGAGGCGGGTGACGTTGTCGGGAGGAGGAGCGGGCTCGGACTCGCGGTCGGTGACGCTCCAGCGGTACCGGGGCAGGCCTTGGCGGGGCAGCGTGTCGGGGTCGACCATCGGCGGGGTGAGGTCGATGATGCGGGCGTCGGGCTCCAGGTAGGCCTCGTCGAGGTCGGCCAGGCTGACCTGGTCGAGGTACCCGGGGCTGGAGAGGCCCAGGTCAGAGGCGATGCGCCGGGAGATGGCCTCGCCCACGTGGCTGACGGTGAGCGCATCGAGGATGGCGGGCAGGGTCCGGGGGTCGCGCAGCAGCCAGGAGTGGCCCGCCTTCTCCACCGTCACCAGGGCGCCGTTGCCCCGGTCGGCGGCATCCCGGGCCGTGGCCATGGGGACGGCCACGTCGCGCTGGCCGTGGATGACGATGAGGGGGATGTCCTCCTCGGCCAAGCGGTCGAGCATCCAGCCTGAGCCGCGAGAGCGCAGGATGGAGACGGCCGGGCCCAGCATCCGCCACGGGCGGAGCAGGTGCCCGCCGATGACGGGGGCCAGGAGGCGGCCCAGCTTCCGGGCCTGGGCCGGGTCCTTCAGCAGCGGCAGCGTGGAGATGCTGTCGATCACCAGCACGCCGGCCACCCCGGCCAGCAGCGGCGGTGCGACCCGGAACAGGTTGACCATCTTGTCCCAGGTGTCGCCGACGATGGCGTCGAGCAGGACCACGGCGATGGCCCGCTCAGGCTCCTGGGCGGCCAGCTCGGTGACCAGGCGACCCCCCATCGAGTGGCCGCAGAGGACGGCCCGCTTCACACCCAGCTCGTCGAGCGCCCGACCCAGGATCCGGGTGTAGTGCTCCATGCTGGCCCCGCCAGTGGGCAGGCCGAGGGTGCCACCGTGGCCGGCGGTGTCGATGGCGATGACCCGGAAGCCGGCGCCCACCAGCCGCGACAGGGTCTGGGCGTAGAGGATCCCCTCAGCCGTGAAGCCGTGGACCAGCACCAGGGGCACGCCCCGGCCGCAGACGGCGACGCCGACCTCGTGGCCGTCGGACAGGGTGACGGTGTGGCGGGCCAGGCGCGGCATGCGCCGCGCACGGATCTGCTCCGGGCGCTCCTCGGGTCCGATGACAGGGCTGTCGTCGGATGAGGTCTGGACCCGGCGGATGCGGCCGGGTGCCCCCCGGTCAGATCCCCCCCGGCCCGGCCTTTTGGCTGCGGGCATAGGCCCAGCATGCCACCCGGTGCCTCCGTCCTCGGACATGGCCTGGTCCGCGCCTTCCGGAGGTCAATCGGCGACCCCGCCCCTGCCCATCGGCCGTCCCTGCGAGATGTCGAGCCCGGGTCCACCCCGACTGGTCCGGGCACCCGGGGACGCCGGATGGGGCTGGTACGGTCGCCGCCTGTGAGGGGTTCTGCACCCCGGGGCCGGGGCGACGGGGTCGAGATGTGCCTGTCGGGGGCCGCCGGCCCGACCGCCGTTGCGTTCCGCGCCCCGTCCGGGGTGGCGTTGACCGAGGGCGACGGGAACGCCACCCTGGCGGCCACGCTCCTCCCGGCCATGCGGATGGGGGTCGACCTGACCATCGACGGGCCGGTGTCGAGCCGCCTCCTCGACGGCTCCCGGACCATCCAGGACGTGTTCTGGACCTGGGACCGCACGCTGCGCCCGGCCGACGCCTGGTACCGGCGGATCGAAGTGACCGCCAGCCGGACGACCGCCGAGCCAGCCCCCTCCCTCGGCCGAGGCACCGCGGCCTTCTTCACCGGCGGGGTCGATTCCTTCTACACCGCCCTCGTCCACCGCGAGGCCCTCGACGCGCTCGTCTTCGTCCACGGCTTCGACGTCCCGCTGGGCGAGGCACAGCTCCGGGCCGAGGTCAGCCGGCGCATCGGTCGGGCGGCCGAGATGCTCGGGCTCCCGCTCATCGAGATCGAGACCGACCTCCGCACCCTCAGCGACGGCACCGGCGTCCCTTGGCCCGACTACCACGGCGCCGCTCTGGCCACGGTGGCGCTATTGCTGGCGCCCGGCTTCTCCCGCGTGCTGGTGCCGGCCACCCACACCTACGGCCACCTCGAGGGCTTGGGCTCCCACCCGTTGATCGACCCGCTGTGGTCCACCGACGAGGTGACCATCGTCCACGACGGTGCCGACGCCACCCGCGTCGACAAGCTGCGGGCCCTCGCCCAGGACCCCGCCGCGCGCGACCACCTCCGGGTGTGCTGGGAGAACCCCGACGGGGCCTACAACTGCGGCCGGTGCGAGAAGTGCGTGCGGACCGGCGCCGCCATCCGGATCGCGGGAGCTGAGGGGCAGTTCCCGACCGTGCCCCCGCCGTCGCTGCGCGACGTGGCCGCCACCCGGGTCACGGGCCGGGGCAGCGAGTGGCACGACCTGCGGGCCGAGCTGGTCCGCACTGGCGCCAACCCCCGCCTGCAACGGGCCGTCGACATCGCCCTGGCGCGTCACCAGCTCTCCCGCTGGAGCTGGACCCGGCGGTTGGTCCGATGAGCTCGGGCATCGCCGAGCGCATCGCGTCGGACGGTCACGCGACGGTGCGGCAGGTCCTGGACGAGGCCGACCGCACCGCGGCGATCGTCGCCCTCGAGCGCATCTTCGCCAGCGAGGCCGACATCGCCGACGAGCGGCGCTGGGCGACCGACGCCTACCGGGTGGCCTACGCCCTGCCGGCCAAGGACCCCCTCTTCCTGTCCCTCTGCACCCGCCCGGCGGTGCTGGCCCTGGCCCGCGAGGTGCTGGGCGACGACTGCGTGCTGGCCGGGTTCAACGGCCAGACCATGCAGCCTCAGGGCTCAGGCCAGCCGCTCCACCGGGACCACCCGGTCCCCACGCCGGGCATGACCATGTACCTCCACGCCGTCTGCGCCCTCGACCGCTTCACGGTGGCCAACGGCGCCACCCGGGCGGTGACCGCCAGCCACCGGGGATCCCTGGCCGACCGGGACCCGGCCGACCTGGAGGCGATGGCCGTCCCGATCCCCCTGGATGCGGGCGACGTGGTGGCCTTCGACGGCAGCCTGGTCCACGCCGCTGGCGCCAACACCACGACGGGGCCACGACGGGCCCTGCACCTGTTCTTCGGCCGCCCCTGGGTCGTCCCCCACTGGGACTTCCCGGCCACCTTCGGCCCCGCCGCCTCAACCCTCTCGGAGGAGCAGCGCCGACTGCTGGGGTTCAACGCCAAGCCTCGACGCTTCGACCTGGCCCAGCGACGCGTCGTCCGCTGACCCTCCCGCCAGGTGGTGTCGCAGCAGCGCTGCGGACCGACGGACCTGAGACGGAAGCGGCTCGGGAGCGATCATTCCGAGGCCTCCGTACCGGGTGAGGCGGTCGACCTCCCCGAGCGCGAAGCGGATGCGCCGGGGGGTGGGGCTCCAGCGAACGCCGGGCTCAGGGAGGGCGGGCGCCGACGCCAGGGCCACGGCCGGGTGTCTCACCGCGAACGTCGCCCGACAGCGACGGGCCGCGAGCGGCCAGCTGACCAAGGTCAGCTGCGTCGCCTCGACGTGACGCGCCAGGGCGGTCATCCCGAGGGCGACGTTCTCACCGGTGTTCCGCGCCCGGCCCTCGACAACGATGCGGTCCCGAGCCACGCCAGCGTCCTCCAGGTCATCGGCCAGCCGATCGGCCTCGGGGCGGTCGCCGCTGACCTCTGGACCGCCGGTCACCAGCACCACGGGGGCGACCCCATCGGCGAAGAGGGCGGCGGCCCGCTCCGGTACCCGCCAGTGCCGACTGCCGAAGCAGAAGATGGCGTCGCTCGGCGTGGGCGGATCCTCCACGACGAGGTGGTCCCAGACGCGGTCGAAGGCGCGGTGGACGGACCGAGGCACAGGGTCGCCATCGGCCCAGTGCCGATCTCTCTCGCCCGCTACATCCACCCGTGGTCCTCCCCGGACCCGACGACCGCAGGCCCGGATCAGAGGATACTTGCGAGGCGCCCGGAGGACCGGACCGATCCGCCGACGTACTCGAGGGCCACGAAGGGCTTGCCGAAGGAGGGATCGATCGCCACACCCCGTGGGTCGGCCACCCACGCGGTCAGCCCGCAGATGTCGTCGATGCCATCCCCACGATCGGCCGGGCTGCCGTACCCTGCCGTCGGCAGGGGGTCAGACGCCGAGGATGGCTCGGGCGTCGTCGCAGTCGGTCTGGATCTGGTGGACCAGGTCCTCGATCGAGTCGAAGCGCTCCTCGCCCCGGAGACGGGCGACGAAGCGGACGGCGACGTGCTCGCCGTAGAGGTCGCCGTCGAAGTCCAGGACGTGGGCCTCCAGCAGCGACGCGTGGGCCTGCTCGTAGAAGGTGGGCCGGCGACCGAGGGAGATGGCGGTGGGCAGGGTGGTGCCATCGGGACGGACGAACCATCCCGCGTAGATGCCGTCGGCCGGCAGGAGGATCTCTCCGGGGACGGCCACGTTGGCGGTGGGGAAGCCGAGGTCCCGTCCCCGCTTGTCCCCCGGCGACACCAGGCCCCGCACCTCGAAGGTCCGCCCGAGGAGGGCGTTGGCCCGTTCCAGCTCACCGGCGACCAGTGCGGCGCGGATGGCGGTGGAGGACACCTTCTCGGCCTCCGGCTCTCCCGCCAACTCGGCGGTCGAGGATGCGATGGCGGCGATCTCGGCCCCCACGTCGGAGGCCGAGCGCAGCCCCAGGCCCTCGACCGTGAACCCGGCCTCAGCCCCGATCTCTCGCAGCATGGTGACGTTGCCCCGGCGCTCGTGACCGAAGTGGAAGTCCTCCCCCACCACCACGGTCCGAGCCGCCAGGCAGGCGACCAGGACCTCGGACACGAAGTCCTCCGCGCTCTCGGCCGCCCGGGCCTCGTCGAAGGTGATCACCAGGACCACGTCGACCCCGGTGGCCTCCAGCAGCTCCAGCTTCTGGTCGAGGTCGGTGAGCAGGCGCGGTGCGCTCTCGGGTCGGACCACCATGGCCGGATGGCGGTCGAAGGTGACCACTGCGGTGCGGACCCCGAGCTCGTCGGCCCGCCGCGTCACCTCGGCGATGACGGCCTGGTGGCCCAGGTGGACGCCGTCGTAGGCGCCGATGGTCACCGCCGCCCCGACCTCGGGGGCGACGCAGGGGCCCTCGGCCCGGATGATCTCCACGTCTGGCGACGCTACCGGCCGCTACCCGCCCTGCGAACTTTGGACGGAATCAGGCGCATGTGGCCCAGTTCCGTACAAAGCTGAGGGGCGTCCAGCGAACCTTGGACGGAATCAGGCGCATGTGGCCCAGTTCCGTACAGAGTTGGTTCTCCGGCGGGTGCGCCTCGCTCCAGGGCGCGGAGATGGACGCCATCTTCAAGCGCTTCATCGAGGCCGAGTTCCTCGCCGACTGGGCCACCGCCCGGGGCCGCCAAGGGCGACG
Source organism: Acidimicrobiales bacterium (assembly GCA_038233335.1). Taxonomy (GTDB): domain Bacteria; phylum Actinomycetota; class Acidimicrobiia; order Acidimicrobiales; family Iamiaceae; genus Iamia. The sequence goes on from JBBSME010000008.1 coordinate 36,433, forward strand.
CCGCCACCACCGCGGACCTGGATCGCACCGACGCCCAGCGCCGCTGCGATGCCTTCGCCCGCATATTCCGCCAGGCCGCCGCCCACCACGCCACCAGCGAGGGCGGCTCGCAGATCGTCACCAACATCGTGATCGACCAGGACACCTTCGAACGCATCGCCGCCCAGCTGGCCGGCCATGAGCCGTCGCCGCTGGCCCAGGCCCTCTCGCCGTTCCCGTCACCGTCGCATCGGTGCTCGACCCTCGACGGAAACCCCGTCGAAGTCACCGAAGCCGTCGCCGCCGCCCTCATCGGTCACATCCGCCGGGTCGTCATCGGCGCTGACTCCGTGGTCATCGACATGGGCCGCAAGCGGCGCCTGTTCACCGGGCCCGCGGCCCTGGCCGTCAAGCTCTCGAACACGACCTGCTTCCGGCCCGGCTGCCAGGTCCCTGTCACCGACTGCCAGTCCGACCACCTCAGACCCTGGTCGACCCGGGCCGACGGATCCGGCGGCGGGTGTACCTGCCCCGGCAACGGGGGACTTTGGAGTTGCCGGCTGCGGGAGACACAACCGGATCAAGGAACACGGCTACACGGTCCACCGCGACCCCACCGGCACCTGGCACGTCACCCGCCCCGACGGCACCAAGATCACATGACCCGCCGCGTCCACACCTGGCCGCGTGTGACACCGGTCCATGTCGCCTCCGTCGGCGAGCCCTCGGCCGAGCGGCTGCGGTGATGGTCAGCGGCGACGCCGGGCGCGGAGCACGATGTCGGGGATGTCGGGTCCGTCGTGGCCGCGCGGGGGAACCCGGGGCCGACCCTCGTGGACCTCGATGGTCCACCCCTCGTCGAGGTGGCGGGCGACGTCGGCCGGTTGGACCGTAGTCCTCGGGGTCGAACTCAGGGTGGTGGTGGTCCGCCGCCTCCATGTCGTGACCGACCATCAAGAGGGTGCCGCCCGGGGCGACCGCACCGAGGAGGACGCGCGTCACCCCGGGGGGATGACCAGGTCGGGCTTCACGGTGTCGTTGCGGTGGGCGATGTAGACCGCCCGCAGCGTGCCATCGGCGTCCACGACGGCCCAGGGGCCGTCGCCTTCGTCGGGGGCTCCGAGGCCGGACCGGTCCAGCACCTTGCCGTGGCCCACGGCGATGGCCACATCGCCGTCGACGGTGACCGAGTCGAGGTGGCTCACGGCGATGGAGATCGGGAGGAGGTCGTCGGGGCCGAGGGCATCCAGGGCGACAGCCACGTCGAGGCCGAAGTCACCGACCGAGGTACGACGCAGGGCACGGAGGTGCGCTCCGCCCCCGAGGGCGTGGCCCAGATCCGCGGCCAGGGTTCGCACGTAGGTGCCCGAGGAGCAGGAGACCTCGGCTCGGAACACACCCGGCTCGGGCCCCTCGTCCAGCGTGAAGGAGTGCACGGTGACGGGGCGCGCCTCGCGCTCGACCTCGATCCCCTCGCGGGCCAGCTCGTGGAGGCGGCGGCCGTCGACCTTCACCGCCGACACCATGGGCGGGACCTGGAGGATGGGGCCGGTGAGCTGCTCGGCCGCCACGCGACGGGCGTCGGCCAGGGTCACACCGGCCATGTCGTGGGTGGCGGTGACCTCACCGGAGTCGTCGAGGGTCGAGGTCTCGGTGCCGAGCACGATCTCGGCCTCGTAGGTCTTGCCCAGCGCGGTGAGGTAGCGCAGCAACCGGGTCGCCTTGCCCACACCGAGGACGAGGACGCCGGTGGCATCGGGATCGAGGGTGCCGGAGTGGCCGACCTTGCGGGTGCCGAGCAGGCCCCGGGAACGGGCCACCACGTCGTGGCTGGTCCAGCCGGCCGGCTTGTCGACCACCGCCACCCCGTCGGGACCGGGCGGCCGGGCCGCCTTGCTCACGACTCGGGCGCGGTGTCGTCGGGTTGGGCGGTGTTGAGGCCCCGCAGCACGTCGTCGATGCGGGCCGCGGAGCGCACCACCGGGTCCGGGGCGAAGGTGAGCTTCGGGGTCTGCTTGAGGCGGGTCTCGGCGTTGATCACCTTCTGGATGCGGGGTCGCATCTGCTCGAAGGCCTCCATCACCTCGTCGTCGGCCTCGGGACCGTCGAGGACGTCGTAGTGCACCACGGCTGCGCCCAGGTCGGACTCGGCCTGCACGCTGGTGATGGCCACGCCGATCAGACGGTCGTCGTCAACATCCTGGACGGCCTCGGCCACCACCTCCCGCAGCAGCTCGTTGACTCGGACCATGCGCGGGTAGTCACGCTTCGGACCTGCTCGCTTCGCCATCTCTACTCCTCTTCCATCCAGGCCCGGCGAGCATCGAGGACCTCGATGCCCGGACGGGACCACACGTAGCGCTCGACCTCGTCGAGCACCTCTTGGACCTGTGCTCCGCTGCTGCTGACGACGGCGAACCCGAGTGCGGTCCGCTGCCAGGTGTCCTGGTGATCGACCTCGGCGGCGGAGATCCGGTACTTGGCCCGCACGCCGTCGAGGATGGGCCGGATCTCGGCCCGCTTCGCCTTCAGCGACCGACTCTGCGGCAGGTGCAGATCAACCCGCAACGACCCGACCACCACAGGGTGACCCTACGCCCTCCGGACCGCTCCCCCGCCCCCGGTTCACGCCACAGGTCCCGTGGCCTACGGATCTGCGATCGACCCCACGCTCCAGATCGTCTCGTCCGGGCAAGCCTCGGCCGGCTCCGCCACCCACCCGATGGATGCGATCCGCTCGGAGCCACCTTCTGCGACGCTCGTCCCGCCCCCTCCGAAGGAGAACGAATCGCCATGGCGGAGCTCGACGGTGGTCCGCCCGTCCGAGTAGGTCACCGTCTGGTTCTCATCATCCCAGGAGGTCGAGTCCTGCGGCCAGGCGAGCAGCCACTCCCGGCCGTCCGCCAGGACTGCGGTGACGCAGTCATCGGTCACCTCCAGGCGGGCGGGCAGCAAGGCCTCCTGCCCGTTGGGCGGACCGGGGACCACGGCAAGAGGGCCGTAGGAAGGATCGTTCGGGGCGCCGTCAGCGGGGCTGTCGGTACCGCATGACACCAAGCCCAGCCCGAACAGCACCACAGCGGCCATGAGGAAACGGCGAGCTGGGTGATCAAAGGGCGCCATGAATGGTCTGACGTCATGTTCCTCTCGCTGGTTCCCGATCGAGGCCGAGTTAGAGCGGGCATGACTGGTCGAGGAAGTCCGCCCCGGCGCAGCCACCTGCGAGGGACGAGCCGTCACCTGCCGGACGGCCTCGACGCGAGCGCAGCGAGCACGACCAGGCTCGCCGGAACGGAGGGAGCGAAGCGACCGAGTGACGGCGACTACGTGCGCGCGATCTCGCGCTCGTCGTAGGTCTCGATGATGTCGCCGTCCTTGAGGTCCTGGAAGTCCGAGAGGCCGATGCCGCACTCGTAGCCGGCGGCGACCTCCTTGGCGTCGTCCTTGAACCGCTTGAGCGACTGGATGGCGCCCTTCCAGATGATGGTGCCTTCCCGCAGGAAGCGGACCTTCGAACCCCGGGTGATGACGCCGTTGGTGACGTAGCAGCCGGCGATGGCGCCGATCCGGGGGACCCGGAAGATCTCGCGGACCTCGGCCTCGCCGGTGACAACCTCTTCGTACTCGGGGGTGAGCATGCCGACCATCGCGCTCTCGATGTCCTCGATGAGGTTGTAGATGATCTCGTAGGTGCGGATCTCGACCCCCTCTTGCTGGGCCTGCTCCCGCGACATGCGATCGGGTCGGACGTTGAAGCCGATGATGGTGGCGTTGGTGGCCACCGCCAGCTGGATGTCGTCCTTGGTGACGCCGCCGACGCCCCGACGGGGGAAGGCCAGCTTCACCTCGTCGCGCTCCAGCTTCTTGAGGCTCTCGGTGACGGCCTCGAGTGATCCGTTGACGTCGGCCTTGATGATGAGGTTGAGCATGGCGGCCTCACCGGTCTGGATCTGGCTGAAGATGTCCTCCAGCTTCATCCCGCCCGACGCCGCCGCGGCGGTGCCGGAGATGGAGGCGACCCGCTGGTAGTGCTCGCGCTGGTCGGCCACCGAACGGGCCGTCTTCTGATCCGGAGCGACGACGAAGTCATCGCCCGCCCTGGCCACGCCCGACAGGCCGAGGACCTCCACGGGAGTGGAGGGACCAGCCTCCTTGACGTTCTCGCCCTTGTCGTCGATGAGGGCGCGGACCTTGCCCCACGCCGCCCCCGCGATGAGTGGGTCGCCGACCTTGATCGTTCCGCGTTGCACCAGCAGCGAGGCCACCGGACCCCGGCCCACATCGAGGTGGGACTCGAGCACGACGCCCTTGGCCCGTCCCTCGGGGTTCGCCCCGAGCTCCTCCACGTCGGCCACCACGAGCAGCTGCTCGAGGAGATCGTCGATGCCCAGGTTCTCCAAGGCGGAGACCTCGACCATGATGGTGTCGCCACCCCAGGACTCGGGCACCAGCTCGCGCTCGGCCAGCTGGCTCATGACCCGCTGGGGGTCAGCGCCCTCGCGGTCGATCTTGTTGATCGCGACCACGATGGGGACCTCGGCCGCCTTGGCGTGGTCGAGGGCCTCGAGGGTCTGAGGCATCACGCCGTCGTCGGCTGCGACCACCAGGATGACCACGTCGGTGGCCACTGCTCCCCGGGCCCGCATGGCGCTGAACGCCTCGTGGCCGGGGGTGTCGATGAAGGTGATCAGACGACCGTTCTTCTCGACCTGGTAGGCACCGATGTGCTGGGTGATGCCGCCGGCTTCGCCCGCGACCACGTTGGCGTTGCGGATCTGGTCGAGGAGCTTGGTCTTGCCGTGGTCGACGTGACCCATAACGGTGATGACTGGCGGGCGGTCCTCGCTGGCCTCGGCCTCCTCGTCCTCGTCGAGCTCGCCGACGCCGAGCCGCTTCTGCAGCTCGACCTCCTCCTCCTCGCCGGGATCGGCCAGGCGGACCTCGGCCCCGACGTCGAGGGCGAACATCTCGATCATCTCATCGGAGAGCGACTGGGTTGCGGTGACCATCTCGCCCTCGGCCATGAGGTACCGGACCACGTCGGCCGAGGTGCGGTTCAGCTTGGGACCGACGTCCTGCGAGGTGGAGCCCCGCTCGATGACGATCTCTCCCTCGGGGACGGGAGTGTCCTCGGGGGTGTACTCCGGCATGTCCATGGGCCGGAGCTCTTCGCGGTTGCGGCGACGCCGCCCCTTGCGCCGTGGTGGGCGTCGGCCGGCGGGACCGCCGGGACGCCCGGGGCCACCGCCACCGGGGCGACCGCCACCGGGGGGAGGACCGCCGCCCACGGGGCCGCCGCCACCGGGGCGAGCGCCACCGGGAGTGCGGCTGGGACCGCCGCCGCCGGGGCGACCAGCGGTGCGGGTGGGAGCGGGGCCGCGACCGCCGAGCCCGGGGGGCGGCGGGATGGGGCGGCCGGACATGCCTCGGGGCGGCCCGGGGGGCGGCGGGATGGGCTTGCCGGAGGGACCCTTGGGGACCACGTCCGGCGACGGGCGAGCGGGGGGCGCCGGACGGCGAGCCGCGGGCG
>JBBSME010000009.1:0-41601 GCA_038233335.1 Acidimicrobiales bacterium
ACACGTCGACCGACACGCCCGACTTCGTCCCCACCCCCCCCCCGTCGTAGCCAGGAGGCCCACATGCACCACACCCAAGGAACCAGCTCGTACCAGGACGACCTCACCCACGACCACATCACGCGACAGGTCAAGTACTGCCTCGACCAGGGCTGGGCCATCGGCATCGAGCACACCGACGACCCCCACCCCAGGAACACCTACTGGGAGATGTGGGGCCAGCCCCTGTTCGACCTGACCGATCCGGCCGGGGTGATGAAGGACCTGGCCGAGTGCCGCTCCGCCTTCTCCCAGGACTACATCCGGATCGTGGGCTTCGACAGCAGCCACGGGTGGGAGACCACCCGCCTTTCGTTCATCGTCAACCGTCCCGACGACGAGCCCGGCTTCCGCCTGGTGCGCCAGGAGGGGGCGGGCCGCAACGTGCGGTTCACCACCATCGGCTACGCGACCGACCGGCCCGAGGGCCAGCGGTACCAGGCTGACTCGTGAGCCTGGCGCGTGGCCTCGGCGGGCACCGATGAGCGGGCGGACCGACGGGGCCGCGGCCGCGGGCGCCACCGCAGACGAGGGGTCGTCGCCGGAGGAGGACGAGGTCGACCTGGCCGCGGCCTTCGAGGAGGCGGAGATCCAGGACGTCTTCGACCGCCTTGACCATGACCTGGTGGGCCTGGAGCAGGTCAAGGACCGCATCCGGGAGATCGCAGCGCTCCTGCTGGTCGACCGGGCCCGCCGCGACCTCGGGCTCGCCGCTCCCTCCCCGACCCTGCACATGAGCTTCACCGGCAACCCGGGGACGGGCAAGACCACCGTGGCCCAGCGGATGGCCCAGGTCCTGCACCACCTGGGCTACGTGCGCGAGGGCCACGTCGTCACCGTGAGCCGCGACGACCTGGTCGGCCAGTACATAGGCCACACCGCCCCCAAGACCAAGGAGGCCATCAAGCGGGCCATGGGCGGGGTGCTGTTCATCGACGAGGCGTACTACCTCTACCGACCCGAGAACGAGCGCGACTACGGCCAGGAGGCGGTGGAGATCCTGCTCCAGACCATGGAGGACGACCGGGACGACCTGGTCGTGATCCTGGCTGGCTACGCCGACAAGATGGACCGCTTCTTCCGAGGCAGTCCTGGCTTCCGGTCCCGGATCGGCCACCACCTCAGCTTCCCCGACTACGACCAGGGCGAGCTGACCGACATCGCCGACCGGATGCTGGCCGAGCAGAGCTACCGGCTCAGCGACGACGGCCGGACCGCCCTCTCGGAGTACCTCGAGCGGCGCATGGCCCAGCCGCAGTTCGCCAACGGGCGCTCGGTCCGCAACGCCCTCGACCGGGCCCGGCTCCGGCAGGCCCAGCGGCTCCTGGAGCTGAAGACGGCGAGCAGGGACGACCTGATGACCATCGAGGGACCCGACATCCGGGCCAGCCGGGTGTTCGACGATCCGTCGGAGGGCTCAGCCACCGTCGCCTGAGTCAGACACCCTCGAGCAGGTCGGCCCAAGCGACGGCCAGACGGTCGCGCTCCCACTCCCCGTCGTGGACGATCACCCGGTGGCGGATCCGGAGCTCCTCGCCCGCGGCCAGGTCCATCCCCTCGTCCCAGAGGAAGGCGGCGTTGAGGAAGTTCGACCAGCCCTCGTCGCCGTAGGTCTCGGCCCGGGTGCTCCCGTAGACGGGCACCGGGTGGCGACGGTTGCCGGGGTGGTCGAGCAGCGCCACCCCGACGGCGTCCGATGGCCCGCCGCCCGGCGGCGTGCCGGTCAGGTCGCTCCACGCCGAGGGCACGCCGTGCACCCGGTCGTGGGTCGACCCGTCGTCGAGCATCAACCGGGTGTCGGACCAGTCGGCCGGACCGCGCAGGGTGAGGCCCCCGTACCCGCCCCACGTGGTGAAGGGGGTGCGGTCGAGGCGGCACGCAGCCCCCGGGACCAGGGTGGTGTCGAGGTCGATGGCGTAGGCGTCAGGGCCGAGCGGCACGTGGCTGAGCGAGCGCTGCTCGACCAGGGCCACCGTCTCGCGGTCGGGGCGGATCCAGTGCAGCTCGCCCCGGACCGCCACCACGCCCCCGGGGACGTGCTCGACGGTGGGCGGGCCCTGGTGGCGGATCACCCCGTAGGGCTCCATCTCCTCCCAGAAGTTGTCGCCGTCGACGAACTTGATGGCGAACCACAGCGCGTGGTGCCACGGGTGGTCATCGGGGGCGTCGCGGGTCAGGAGGCGGCCGGCGGGCGAGGTCACCGGGTGGAGGAACGGCCGTCGCCGCGCCCCCCACCGGTAGGTCCACGCCCCGGCCAGGCGCACCTCGCCGTCGGCCTCCACCACGTCGGGTCGCTCCGGGCTCATGGCTGCTCCTCTCGTAGGGCGAGGTACACGGTCCGCACGCCCAGGGCCTGGCGCACCTGCCCCACCACATCGGCGAAGAACTCCTGACGGTAGGTGGCCGCGACCGCTCCGAGGGCGACTGGGAGCACGTGCGGTGCCACCGGTAAGGTCGACGACTCGAAGCACGTTGATCTGACCAGGGGGACCCCGAACGATGCCGACCCAGAGCCGCCTCGTCCGTCGGGGGATCACCGTCCTTGTCGCCCTCGTCCTCCTCGCCGGGGCCTGCTCCAGCGACGCCGAGGGTGGAGACGACGACAGCACGCCCACCGAGCGACCCAAGGTCGACACGTCGATCGAGACCACCGACGCCGCCTTCGAGGTCAGCCCCGGCGTCGAGATCGCCACCGTCACCGGCGCCGAGCCGGGCCACGACCTCACGCTCATCGACGCTGAGGACGCCAAGCTGATCACCCTGGTCAGCGACGACATGGGCCAAGCCCACTTCGCCTACGTCCCTGACGACTATCTCACCTACGACACCGGCACCGACGACACCCTCACCGCCGCCGCCGGCCAACAGCTCCGACCCGGCACCTACACCATCCGCGACGAGAGCGCAGACCCGGTGGCCGTCAGCGAGGAGTTCGAGGTCACCGCCCGCGACGACGTCCCCGAAGAGTCGCTCTACGACCAGGAGATCGACGACGGCTTCGGCTACGTCACCATGCGCGACGGGGTCCAGCTGAGCATCAACGTGAAGCTCCCGGGCCCGGCCGAGGAGGGTCCCTACCCCACCGTGGTCGAGTACTCGGGCTACGACCCGTCCAACCCGGCCGAAACCGAGCCCGGATCGATGATCGCCGGGCTGCTGGGCTACGCGACCGTCGGCGTCAACATGCGGGGCTCGGGCTGCTCGGGCGGCGTGTTCGACGTCTTCAACCCGGCTCAGCAGGCCGACGGCTACGACGCGATCGAGGCCATCGCCCGCCAACCCTGGGTGCTGGGCAACAAGGTGGGGATGGTCGGCCTCTCCTACTCGGGCATCACCCAGCTCTACGTGGCCTCGACCCAGCCTCCCAGTCTGGCCGCCATCACCCCTCTCTCGGTGATCGAGGACGCCTGGCAGATGGCCTGGCCCAGCGGCATCTACAACTCCGGGTTCACCGAGCAGTGGCTGGCCGAGCGCAACCGCGAGTCCGAGGGCGACGGCACCGACTGGGTGTCCCAACAGATCGACGAGGGGGACACGACCTGCGAGGAGAACCTGGAGATCCGGGTCCAGAACCCGGACTTCGGAGACTTCGTCCGGGCCCTGGAGAACCGACCGGCCGACTCCGACTCCCGCGACCTCTCGCTCCTGGTCAAGGACATCGAGGTGCCGGTGTACCTCACCGGGGCGTGGCAGGACGAGCAGACCGGACCCCGCTTCGGCGTGATGCTCGACAACTTCGAGTCCGCCGAGGTGACCCGCTTCAACCTGTTCAACGGTCGCCACCCCGACGGTTACACCCCGCTGGTGCTGACCCGCTGGTACGAGTTCCTGGAGCTGTACGTGCACGAGCAGGTGCCCCGTCTGGCGCAGGGGATCCGCGACGCCGCCCCGGTGTTCTTCGAGGACTTCTTCGGGGCCCCGGGCCTCGGCTTCGAGCCGGACCGGTTCGCCGACTTCGCCGACGACGACCTCGAGGGCGTGCTCGAGGAGTACGAGGCGGAGCCGCCCGTCCGCGTGCTGTTCGAGAACGGCGCCGGGAGCGACTTCCCCGGCGCGCCGGTGTCCCGCTTCGAGGCCACCTTCGACGCCTGGCCGCCGCCCGACGCCACCCCGCGGACCTGGTACCTGGACGAGGACGGCGCCCTCGTCGACGAGGCTCCCGACGGCGACGGGTCCGACACCTTCGCCAACGACCCCGAGGCCGGCCAGGACACCTTCTTCGCCGACGACAGCGGCAGCTACCCGCTGCTGGCGCCGACGTGGGAGTTCGAATGGCAGCAGCCCGACGAGGGGGACGGGCTCAGCTACCTGACCGAGCCCTTCGAGGAGGACACGGTCGTGGCCGGAGCCGGGGTGGCGGACCTGTGGGTCCGGGCCGACTCGGTCGATGCCGACGTCCAGGTCACCATCACCGCGGTGCGCGAGGACGGCACCGAGGACAACGTCCAGTCCGGTCAGCTGCGCCTGTCGCACCGGGCCCTGGCCGGCGAGGTCGGCGACGACCTCGAGGCCGAGCACCTCTGGGACGAGGAGAGCCGTGAGCCGCTGGAGCCCGGCGAGTGGGTCGAGGCCCAGGTGGCCATCCCGTCCTTCGCCCAGGCCTTCCGGGCCGGGACCAGGCTGCGGGTGATCATCTCCTCACCGGGCCACGACCGGGCCACGTGGAAGTTCGACACCATCGGCGAGGCCGGCGAGAGCCGCGACGTCGGCCGGGGCGGGGAGCACGCCTCATCGATCACCCTGGCCCTGGTCGACGGCATCGAGGTGCCCGCCGGCGACCCGGAGTGCCCCAGCCTCCGCGGCCAGGCCTGCCGCCCCTACGAGCCCCTGCCCAACACCCCGGCGTAGCAAGGGACCCGCACACCGTCGGTCGACCGAGCCGACCGGACCCCGTCGGGCCTCTGATCCGGCTTCAGTCGTAGGTGCCCTCGAGGTGCCAGGCGCCGCCCTCCAGGGCCAGGAGGTGGGCGGTGCCGTCGGCCAGCACCACCTGCACCCGGGCCCGGCGTCGGGCTCGGTCCGGATCCCACCAGTGCTCCTCGGTGGGCCACGGCCCGGCCCAGCCCACCACCGGGTGACGTCCCAGGTGGGCGGGGGCGGCGGTGATGAGGCCCCGGCCCCCGACCCCGACGGGGCGATCGTCGGCATCGCGCAGGTCGACCACCGCGGGCTGGGCGAACACCAGGGCCGGCGAGGGTGCGGGCAACCGACCCGGCCACGGTCCCTCGGCATCGGGACGGGCCACCACCCGCTCACCACCCAGGTCGACCGCGGCGGCGGGCATCGCACCGATCCGGTCGCTCGGGCCCCTCCCGCCGCGGAGCTCGGGGACGGTCACCGCCTCGGTGCCCAGCAGGGCCGCCACCCGGGCCAGGGCCCGGCCCGCCCCCTCGTCGATGCGGGTCTCCCCGCCCCAGAAGCCCCGCTGGCGGCCCTGGGCCGCCACCACCTCCTCGGGATCGAGCAGGAGGCGGGTGATGCCCGCGGTGGGACGGTCGGCGGCCGGGCCGTTCAACCAGCCGTCGAGCTGCCAGCGGGCCCGTTCGGCCACCGCCGCCGCGGTCAGGCCACCTTCGTGGCGCCAGGACCGCCGGCGCAGCTCCCCGTGCTCGGTCTCCACCTCGATGGCCAGGCGCAGGCAGGTCCTCCCGTCCCGACCGAGGTGGGCGTGGAGCTCGTCGGCCAGGGCCACGGCCCGGAACGCCAGGGCATTGACCCGCTCCACCGGCGGGTCCAGCTCGGCGCCCACGGCCAGCTCCGGGGCGGGGCGACGGGTCGCCAACGGCCGGGGGTCGAGGCCCCGGGCCAAGCGGTGCAGCAGGACCCCGTCGGTGCCGAACCGGGCCAGCACGTCGGGGGTGGGCAGCTGGGCCAGGGCCCCGAGGGTGCGCAGCCCGAGGCGACCCAGTACGTCGGCCGCACCCTCGGCATCGGGCGTGCCCAGGTGGCGGGCCGCGACCTGCACCGGCCAGGGGGCGAGGAAGGCGGGGGCGTCGCCCGCCGTCACCACCCGCACCGGGTCGTCGTCCCCCGCACGGCTGGTCGGATCCTCGCCGGGGCCCGGCGGGCCCCCGGGGCGGGCCGCACAAGACGCGGCGAAGGCGCCGTCGGCCACGCCCACCCGGACCGGGCCCGGTCGGGCCAGGGCGGCGGAGAGGACCTCGACCACCCGGGCGCCCAGGGCCTCGTCGCCTCCGTGGTAGCGGGAGGGCCCCCGGGTGGTGAAGGCGGCGGCGCCGGGCCGGGTGACCTCGACCCGTGGGGTCACCGCCTCGAGGGCGGCCACGACCGGCTCGAAGGCCCGAGCGTCCCGAGCGGGGTCGGCAGCCACGAGGACGGCGTCGGGACAGCGTCGCTGGGCCTCCCGGCGGCGGAGGCCGAGGGTGACGCCCATGGCCCGGGCCGCAGTCGAGGCGGCCACCACCCGGTTGGCGTGGACGACCACCACCGGCTCGGACCGGTCGTGCCCTGCGGCCAGGACCGGCCAGTCGGGCACCTGCACCACCAGGGCACGGGCGGGGGCATCGACGTGGACCACGGGCCCTACACGGCGTGGGCCCAGCCCGCGGCGGGGGCGGGAGGAGCGACGGGCGCGGTCGGATCGGCGGCCACGACGGGTGCAGGACGACCCTCGGCGTCGGGCAGCCACAGCTCGAGGCGACGGGGGCGGGCGGCCCGCCGGCGGCCGGTGGCCTCGACGACCAGGCGTCGGGCCCGCAGTCGCCCGGCCCCGTCGAGGCGATCGGGGGGCACCGCCCCCCGCCAGCCGGGGTGGCTGGTGCGGAGGAATATGTCGGGGGCCTCGGGCCAGGAGCCGGGCCCCGGGAGGCGGACCAGCACGCCGCCCCGGGTGCGCAGGTGGGTCGCCAACCGACGGAGGTCGGTGGGCCGCACCCGGGTCACCGGGCTCACCAGGAGGATCTCCACCGACTCGGCCAGCGCGGCGACCACGGTGGACCACCGATCGGGCGGGGGCGGGGCCACCACCACGGTGCGGGCCAGCGCCAGGCCGGCCTCGGCCGCGGCCACCAGCCCCAGGTCCGGGGCCCCCACGACCACGGTCCAGGACCCCGCGGCGGACGCGGCCGCGACCAGCCCCAGGGCCAGGCTGGTGGCCCCGGGGCCGTCCACGCCCACCGACACCCCCCGGGGTAGGCCGCCCTCGGGCAGGAGGGGGGCCAGGGCATCGAGGACGGGCAGGGAGCGCTCGGCCGACAGCGTGACGGGTCGGGCCTGCTGGCCCAGCAGCTCGAGGGGGACCTGCGGGCGTGCGCCCAGGGCGGGCGCCGGAACAGCTGTCATGACCTCAGTATCGAACACCTGTTCGTGAAGGGCAAGGCCCCAGGTCAGCGAGTCTTCCGGCCCGTCGGAGAGCGCTTCGCTGTCGATCTGGCCGACGCATCGGTCAGGAGGTGGGCGCGGCCTCGGCGTCGGAGGCTGTCGCGCCCTCGGGAGCCGGCGGCTGGGCCGGGGTCTCCTCGGGGGCGGGGGCCGCGCCGTCGGCCGCGGCCACCTGCTCCACCAGCTCGCCCTCGGAGGTGGGCTGGTCAGCGTCCTCGTCGACCTCGGCATCGGCCGTCGGCGGGTAGTGGATGAAGAGGCTCTCGATGATCTCGGCCAGCCCCGCGGTGTCCTGGCCCTTCACCAGGTCCACCGTCACCACGCTGCCGTTCATGTGCACGGCCTGGATGCCGCCCCGGGCGAGGAGGCGGCGGGCCAGCTCGTCGGGCGGGCGGTGACCCCGGACCTCGGTGCCGGAGAGGTACCGCTCGTGGCTCATCCCGGTCAGGGCCCGGTTGGTCTCGAAGCGAACCATCCCCGGGTTGGCGACCGAGGGCTTCTCGATGACGACGATCGGCTGACCCATGGCCGGGCAACCTATCGGTTCGGGACCACCGGACCCCAAGGCCGCCAGGGCCCGGACCACCCCGAGCCGACCTCCTCCGGGACGGGCAGACTCGCCCCATGCCCGCCGTGGAGACCTTCACCCTCGAGGGCCACATCGTCGACTCGCTGATCCTGCCCAAGGTGCTCGACCTGGTGCTCGAGTCGGGCAGCGACTACCAGCTGCGGGACGTGGTCATCGGGCGCACCCCGACCGACCCCAGCCGGGCCGTCATCGAGGTCACCGCGCCCGACGACGCCACCCTGGCCGCGCTGGCCGAGCAGCTGCTCGTGCAGGGGGCCAACCCGGAGACCACCGGGGACGCCGCCACCGCGCCCTCGCCGGCCGACGGGGTGGCCCCGGCGGGGTTCTCGGCCACCACCAACCTGACCACCGAGGTCCGGGTCGATGAGCGCTGGATCACCGCGGATCGGGCCGAGATGGACTGCACCCTGGTCGTCCACCGGGCGGACGACGACGCCGTGCAGGTGGTCACCACTCCCCTCCACCAGCTCCGGTCCGGCGACGCGGTGGTGGTCGGCGCCGAGGGGGTGCGGGTGCGGGCCGCGGCCCCACCCCGCGGCCAAGGCAGCGTCGAGTTCATGGACTCGGCGGTGTCGACCGAGAAGCCCAAGGCCACCCAACGTCGGGCCCTGGCCGACCGGCTGCGGGAGTCCCGCGACGCCGGGGCGTCGGTCCTGGCCGTCTGCGGCCCGGTCGTGATCCACACCGGCGGTGGCCCCGCGCTGGCCCGGCTGGTCCGGGCCGGCTGGATCCAGGTCCTGTTCGCCGGCAACGGCTTCGCGACCCACGACATCGAGTCGACCGTGCTGGGCACCTCCCTCGGCATCTCGGTCGCCTCCGGACTGGGCACCGAGGGCGGGCACAGCAACCACCTCCGGGCCATCAACGAGGTGCGCCGCCACGGATCGATCGCCGCCGCGGTGGATGCGGGCTGGCTCACCGGCGGGGTCATGCACGCCTGCGTCACCGAGGGGATCCCGTTCGTGCTGGGCGGCTCGGTGCGCGACGACGGGCCGCTCCCCGACACCGAGACCGACGTGGTGGCCACCGCCGATCGGATGCGCGAGCTGGTCGAGGGCGTCGACGTGGCCCTGATGCTGGCGTCCACCCTGCACGCCATCGCCACCGGCAACGTGCTGCCGGCGGACGTGGCGACCTACTGCATCGACATCAACCCCTCGGTGGTCACCAAGCTCAGCGACCGGGGCAGCCACCAGGCCCACGGCATCGTGACCGACGTGGGTCCGTTCCTGGCCCAGCTGGCCGACGAGCTCGGGGCCTGAGGACGAGGTGGCCGCCGGCGACCTGACCTGGGGACGCAGCTTCCTCTGCTGCCGGCCCACCCACTTCGGGGTGCTCTACGAGATCAACCCGTGGATGCACGCCGAGGTCACCGTGGACCCGGAACGGGCCCTGGCCCAGTGGGAGGGCCTGGTGGCCACCCTGCGCGCCGCCGGGGCCGAGGTCACCGAGATCGAGCCCGGCCCCGAGGTGCCCGACCTGGTGTTCACGGCCAACGCCGGGCTCGTGTCCGGACCGACCTTCGTCCCGTCCCACTTCCGCCACCCGGAGCGCCAGCCCGAGACCGAGTGCTTCGCCACCTGGTTCGCGGCGCGCGGTGCCACCGTCGAGCGGTTGCCCGACGACCTCGACCACGAGGGTGCCGGTGATGCGCTCCCCTTCGGCGCCGACACCAGCGGGGCCACTCCGATCCTGCTCTCGGGCTACCGGTTCCGGTCTGACGCAGCCGCCACCACCCCCCTCAGCGCCCTCACCGGCGCGGTGGTCCGGCCCCTGGAGCTGGTCGACGAGCGGCTGTACCACCTCGACCTCACCTTCTGCCCGCTGGACGACCGCCGCGCGCTGTGCGCGCCCCTCGGCTGGGACCGCTACGGCACCCGGGTGGTCGAGTCGCTGGTGCCCGAGCCGCTGTGGCTCACCGACGAGGAGGCCCTGGGCTTCACGGCCAACTCGGTGGTCGTAGGCACCACGGTGGTCATGGCCCAGATCCCGCCCCGGGTGGGTCGCCAGCTGGAGGCGTGGGGCTTCGACCCCGTCGCGGTGGACCTGGGCGAGTTCCTGAAGGCCGGCGGCGCCTGCCGCTGCCTCACCCTCGCCCTCGACGTCGACCTGCGGGCTCCGGTGAGCGGCCTCAGCGCCCCGACGGGCTGAACCGCCGGGCTCGCGGACCGGCGCGGTCGGCCGAGAGCCGGAGGCCCACCCACACCGACAGGGCACCGGCCACCCCGGCCAGGACGGCGTGGGCCACGTAGAAGCCCACCGGGTGGTCGTTGAGCAAGATGATGGGCAGCCGCACGGCCCAGTAGGTCAGCGACCAGCCGGCCAGAGCGAAGGCCCAGGTCGCCGCGGCCGGTGTGCGCCGCAGCACGCCCAGGGCGGTGCCCAGCCCCAGGGCCACGAACACCAGCACCGGTGCCGCGCCCACCACCTTCTCCCCGGCCCCCAGGTCGGGATCGGCCAGCATCAGCGGCACGCGGGTGGTCCAGGTGAACAGCGTCCACCCGGCCAGGGCCAGGGCGGGGGTGCGGCTGCGAGAGAGGGAGACGGCCACGGAGCCAACCCTAGGAGGAGCCTCGTGGTCGCCCCCCACCGGAGCCGCGGGCCCCGGCCGAGCCACGGCGGCTGATGTGTGTCCCGTGACGGGCCGTAGGCTCGGGGGGCACACGACCCTGGGGGACACGTGGACCACCTGCTCCCGGTCCGAGGGGACCGCACCACCGCGAGACGAGTCCGGCGCCCGGCCGCGCTGCTCGGCGCGCTGGTGGTGGTGGCCGCCCTGATCGCCGGGTGCGGGACCGTCCAGGCCTTCACCGACCTCGACTCCGCACTCAGCGACGCCGGGTTCAGCTCCACCTCGGTGAACGTGGCCGCGGGGGACCCGGTGGCGCTCACCGTCAAGGCCGACTCCCCCGACGGCGACACCCTCGAAGAGGCCCACGCGACCGCGGCCAAGATCATCTGGGAGACCTTCCCGCGCCAGTTCGACGAGGCCCGGATCACCATCGACGGCGACCGCCGGACCGTGACCGCAGCCCAGCTCCAGGAGGAGCTCGGGGACCGCCCCGCCGGTCTCGATGAGGAGGGCTCGCTGACCGACGACGTGAACCGGCTCGGCATCGGCCTGCTCATCGGCATCCTGCTGACCGGGATCGCGGTCGTCGCCATCGTGGGCCTGGTCGCCCTCCTGGTCGTCCGCAGCCGGCGGCGGGCCCAGGGCGCGGCCCGACCGGGACCACCCGTCCCCTGGGCACCCCCCGTCACCGGCGGCCCCGCCCCCGGGCCCGTCCCACCCCCCGGGGGATGGGGCACCTCGCCCGCGCCGGTGCACGCGCCGCCGATCCGCGAGACCCGGGCCGACGTGCGTCGACGGGGCCGACCGGTGCGGGGCCCGCAGCCCCCGGAGGAGCAGCTCCCCCCGGGCTGGGGCTGAGAGGCCGAGGCCTAGGCGAAGAGCGCGGGCTGGTCCGGGTCGCGGCCCTCCAGCCGGGCCCGCGCCCGCAGCCGGGCGTCGGTGGACCAGGGCAGGTCGTCGACGAAGGCCCAGCTGCGCCGGTGCACCGCGGTGGGGCCCTGGCCTCGCAGGGCGACCTTGTGGCGGGGGCACGGGTAGCCCTTGTTGGCCTGGAACTCGAAGCCCGGATGGTCATCGGCCAGGCCCCGCATGATCCGGTCCCGGGTGACCTTGGCCAGCACCGACGCGGCCGAGATGGTGAGGCAGGTCGCGTCGCCCTTGACGATGAGGCGAGTAGTGCCGGCCCCAACGAAGTCCCAGCGCCCGTCGAGGAGCACAGCGGTGGGCGTCACCTCCAGCGCGGCCAGGGCCCGGCGGGCGGCCAGGCGCTGGGCCTCCGACATCCCCAGGGCGTCGCACTCGGTGGGGCTGGCGTGGCCGACGGACCACGCCCGGCACCACTCCGACACCTTGGCGTAGAGCCGTTCGCGCTCAGGCTCGGTGAGGGCCTTGGAGTCGCGCACGCCGTTGACCCGACGGTCCGGGGGCAGCACCGCGGCCCCGATGGTCAGTGGCCCGGCCCAGGCCCCCTTCCCCACCTCGTCGAGCCCGACCACGACGTCGTGGCCCTCGGCCCACAGCTCCCGCTCGACGGCCAGCGACGGCGCCGTGCCCCGCAGGGCGGGGCGCAGCCGCGTCCTCGACCGGGACCGGGAGGGGGCCGAGCGGGTGGGCACGGCCCGACGCTACCGTCCACCCATGGGCCTCCTTCCCCCGCGCCGGACGACAGGGCTGAGACCTCTCGTGAAGGAGCTGGCCCCGGGGCAGCGATCCGTGGCGTCGGTCCGCTCGACGCTCTCCTTCGCCTCGGCCCGCAGCGTGCTGTCGGCCGGGTCGGTCAGCTCGCTGCTGTCCATCGGGTCGGCGGGGAGCATCCTGTCCATCGGGTCCGCCGGCAGCATCCTGTCCATCGGGTCCGCCGGCAGCATCCTGTCGATCGGATCGGCCGGCAGCATCCTCTCCCTCGGCTCCGCCGGCAGCATCCTCTCCATCGGCTCCGCCGGCAGCATCCACGGACGAGGCCCCGCCTCCGCGGTCGTGGGTGATGACGACGCCGAGACCGGTCCCCGTCGGAGGCCGACAGCCGCCTCCGTGCTCGTCGTCGCCAGTGCCGCGGCCACGGCCGTGCTCGCGGCCGGCGCCCACCAGGCACCCTCGTCCGGCGGCGGGACGCGTCGATGACCGGTCAGCGCTCCAAGGCCGAGCCGGGGACGGACGAACGCATCCTCGAGCCCGGGACCAAGGTCGAGGTGCGCGACGGCTTCGAGGGCCACTGGAACGGCGGGTTCGTGGTGGAGGCGCTCACCGACGCCGGCTACGCGGTGCGGCGCACCTCCGACGACACCGTCCTGGCCCGACCGCTGCTGCGGTCCTCGGTGCGACGCGAACGGCGCAACTCGATGTGGTGGATGTGATGACCCGCCGGTGAGGCGGGCCGGCGATCACCCGCCGACGCCGTCACCCATGGCATCGATGTAGGTGTCGACGTCCATGGCCGTGAGGGTCAGGGTCTTCAGCGTGCCGCGGGCGCCCAGCGAGGTGGCCACCCGCATCATGGTGATCTCGTCGGGCGCCTCGATGATGTTCAGGAAGTCGTACGGACCGAGCAGGGCGTACTGGTCGAGGACCGTGACTCCCATGGCCTCCAGCTCGCTGTTGACCGCCTTCAGCCGCTGCGGGTCGTCCCGCAGCCGGGCGGAGCCATCGGGACCGAGCGTCGACAGCATCACGTACTTGGGCATCCCCGCAACCTACCGCGGTCCATCGGGGTCGGTGCCGGAACGCGGCGACGAGAGCTCAACCCGGGCGATGGCCTCGGCCTCGTCGGGGTCGGGCTCGGTCCGGAGGAAGGCGTCCAGCACCTCGCCAGCGACCACCCCCGACGTGAGCCGGAGGCCCAGGGCCAACACGTTGGCGTCGTTCCACCGCCGGGCCCCCCGGGCCGTCTCGGCATCGCCGCACAGGGCGGCCCGCACGCCCGGGACCTTGGTCGCGGCCATGGCCACGCCCGTCCCGGTCCAGCAGCAGACCACTCCTCGCTCCGCCGCGCCGGAGGCCACCGCCTGCCCGACGGCCCGGCCCACGTCGGGCCACGGATCGCCCTCGGGCGCGACCACCACGACCTCGTGGCCCGCCTCGGACAGGAGGCCCTTGACCAGGTCGGTGACGGGTGTGGCCTCGTCGGTGCCGAACGCGACGCGCATGGCCCGGACGCTACCGGCCGAGACCCTGGCCCGGTCCCGCCCCGCGGTCCGGCCGGGACGCCACCTAGCGTGCACCCATGGCCCGACGCGTCGACATCGTCCCCCACACCCACTGGGACCGGGAGTGGTACCGGCCCTTCCAGTCGTTCCGCCTCCGGCTGGTCGACCTGCTCGACGACCTCCTCGACCGCCTCGACTCCGACCCTGGCTACGCCCACTTCATGCTCGACGGGCAGATGGCCGTGGTCGACGACTACCTGGCCATCCGACCCGAGGAGGAGGACCGCATCCGGCGCCTGGCCGGCTCCGGGCGGCTGAGCCTCGGCCCCTGGTACATCCTGATGGACGAGTTCCTCGTCTCGGGCGAGACCATCGTGCGGGACATGGAGATGGGCCTGGACCGGGCCGCCCGCTTCGGCGGAGCCATGGAGCTGGGCTACCTGCCCGACATGTTCGGCCACATCGCCCAGATGCCCCAGATCCTCGCCGGTTTCGGGTTCGACGAGACCATGGTGTGGCGGGGCGTCCCGGCGGCAATCGACGCCCCCGCCTTCCTGTGGCAGGCGCCCGACGGCACCGAGGTCATGGCCGAGTACCTCGCCGACGGCTACTCCAACGGTGCTGTCCTGCCCGCCGACGCCAAGGAGCTGCTGGCCCGCATCTCGGACTGGGCCGAGGCCCAGGAACCCCGCTCGGGTGACCCGGTGCTCTGGATGAACGGGACCGACCACCTCATGCCCCAGGCCGCCCTGGGTCGGCTGGTGGCCGAGGCCGACGAGCTGAGCGACGACTGGGATCTGCGGGTCTGCTCGCTGGCCGACCACGTCGCCGCCCGGGTGGCCGGAGTCGAAGCCGACGGTGGTCGCGACGCCCTCCCGGTGTGGACCGGGGAGATGCGCTCGGGAGCCCGCACCAACGTGCTCATGGGGGTCACCTCCAACCGGATGGACGTGCGCCAGCGCGCCGCCCGCGCCGAGCGGGGCCTGGAGCGCACCACCGAGCCCCTCTGGGCCCTGTTCGCACCGCGGGACGAGTGGCCTCAGGCCTTCCTCGACGAGGCCTGGGGGCTGGTCGTCCGCAACGCCGCCCACGACTCGATCTGCGCCTGCTCCGTCGACCCGGTGGTCGACGCCGTCCTCCACCGCTACGACGAGTCCCGCGACGTGTCCGACGGGCTGACCAGCCGGGCCCTGCGCCGCATCGGGACCGCCGCCGGCGGCGACGGCCCGGTGATCGTGAACCCCTCGGCCCGGGTCCGTCACGGCGTCGTCGAGCTGACCCTGGACGGCGACGAGCCCCCCGCCGGGGCCCAGGTGCAGCGGGACCTGCCCGGTCGGCGGCGGGTCGACTCCGGCAGCCGGGCCAACCTGGGCGAGGTGGTCAACCGGGTGCTCGACCGCGACGCCGATGCCACCGACGTGGAGATCACCGACGACGGCTCCGAGGTCACCGTGGTGGTCGGCACCGGGACCGGCGGGTTGGTCGACCGGGCCGCCGTCCGGGCCCGGGTGGCCCAGGTCATGGCGGCCGGGGCCCCCGACTCCGCCGCCACCGTCTGGCGCGACGGCCCGACCGCGGCCCAGGTCCTGCTCCGCACCGCGGTGGACGGCTTCAGCTGGCGCCGGTGGGCGCCCGCTCCGCTCGACGTCGACCCGGTGACCGCCGAGCCCCTCGACGGCGGCGGGGCCCGCGTGGCCAACGGCCGGGTGGCCGTGGAGATCGATCCCACCGACGGCACCTGGTCGATCGACGGTGTGGCCGGCTACGGCCGCCTGGTCGACGGGGGCGACATGGGCGACACCTACAACTGGTGCCCGCCCGAGGATGGAGACACCCTCGTCGACCGACCCGACGCGGTGCGGGTCGAGGTCATCGAGACGGGTCCGGTGCGGGCCCGGGCCGTCATCGCCACCGACTGGACGCTCCCTCTCGAGCTGGTGGCGAACCGCCGAGCCGACGTCTCGACGGTGGCCACCACGGTGGTCACCACGCTCACCCTGCACGCCGGCGAGGCGCTGCTGCGGGTCGAGACCACGATCGACAACCGCAGCCGGGACCACCGGCTGCGGGTGCACCACCCCCTCCCCCGCCGGGCGGCGGCCTCCGCGGCCGGCTCCGCCTACGCGACGGTCACCCGGGGCACCGCGGCCGAGGGCGGCCCCACCGAGGCCCCGCTGCCGACGTTCCCGGCCCGCGACCACGTCACCGCCGGTGGCCTCTCCGCCGTGGTCGAGGGGATCGTGGAGTACGAGCTGGTCGACGTGGACGACGACGGCGGAGCCGGCGAGCTGGCCCTCACCCTCCTGCGCTGCACCGGCCTGCTGTCCCAGGGCCCCATGAGCACCCGGCCCGTCCCCGCCGGGCCGGTGGTCGCCGCGCCCGGCGCCCAGATGCCCGGGGTCACCACCGTCCCCTACGGGCTGGCCGTCGACGCTCCGGACCCGATGGCGCTGGCCGACGACCTGTTCTCCGCCCTGCTGGTGGCCACCCCTCGGGGCCCGCACCGCGGCGACGGCCACACCGCGCTCGCCGTCGCCGGGGCCGAGGTGGCCGCGGTCCGTCGGCGGGGCGGTCAGCTGGAGGTCCGGGTCTGGAACCCATCGGCCGAGGAGACGACCGTCTCGGTCGACCGCACCGGCTGGCGCACCGATCTCCGCGGCCGCCCGCTCGAGCGCATCGACGGCCCGTTCCCCCTCCGCGGCGGCGGCATCGCCACCCTCGCCCTCGACGACTGACCCGTCGGGACCCAACCACGGCCCCGGCGCCGACGACGCTGTCGGCGCCGATGCTCAGCAGGTCGCCGTACTCACAGTGGAACGGTGTCCGGATCTGGCTGTCGGCCCCGAAGGCCCCGAGGAGCTAGAGGGTCTCGACTTCGAAGCTCGTCAGGCGACGATCTCGACGGGGGTGCCGGTGGGGGCCAGGTCCATCACCTGGCGGATGGAGTCGTTGTCGAGGCGGACGCAGCCGTTGCTGGTCTCCTGGCCGAGCAGCTCGGTGGCGAACGTGCCGTGGAGGGCGATCTGGCCCACCCCGCCGCCGAAGGAGTCGAGGGTGGGGCTGAACCCACTGACGCTGACCTGCCCGGCGCCGTAGGCCCGGTGGGGCGGGTCGAGGGGCACGATCCCGTCGACGAAGAAGGACCCGATCGGTGTGGGGGTGGCGTCCTTGCCCACCGCCACGGTGGTCGACACCAGCGCGGTGTCGGCGTGGAGCACGGTCAGCCGCTTGGCGCCGATCTCGACCTGGATCCAGTTGGGCACCTCGCGGAGGGCCACCTCGGCGGCCTTGACCCAGGCGACCAGCCCGTTGGGCCGCTTGGACACCCGGACCTGGAGCCAGTCGCCGCGGTCGGCGAGGACGTGGAACACCACGGCCAGGCCCTCCCAGGTGGGGTTGTCCAGGCTCTCGCCGAGGGGCACGTCGGGCGCGGAGAACAGCTCGACGGTTGACCCCTTGGCGTCGGCCACCGTGAACGACGCCGGGTGGGTGGGGGCGGGCGGAGGAACGGGCGGAGGAACGGGCGGAGGAACGGGCGGAGGAACGGGCGGAGGAGCGGGCGGAGGAGCGGGCTGGGGCCAGTCGCCCGCGACCAGCAGGGGGGCGACCTGGGTGTCGCCGGCGATGCGGGGGGCCACCACCTCGGTGGAGCCAGGGGTCAGCACCACGATGGTCGCCACGACCGCGATGACGGTGGCGAGGACGAGCGGCCCCGCCCATCGGATCGTCCTGCGCATGGAGAGAGCGTACCGGCGACGTGCCCCATTGACCCGTCGGGCCCGGCCGAGGCCGCACACCCGCTCCCCGGCTACTCCTCCTCGCCGTCGCCGCCCTTGGACCGGCGGCCGCGGCGCCCCCGCCGGCCGCTCTCGTCCAGGCTGGCCAGGCGCTTCTCCCGGGCCTCGGTGCGCCGCTCGCGGGTCTCGTCGCGGGGCCGGTCAGGCCGCTCGTCGTCCACCGAGGACCGCACGGTCCACAGCGGGATCCGTCCGATGTCCTTGAGCTTGCGAGGCTTGAGCGACTTCCACGCCAAGAGCTCGTCGTCGCCCACTGCGTCGCGGACCTCGTCGGTCACCAGCACCGAGCCGGGGAAGGCGATGTTCACGATGCGGCTGGCCATGTTCACCACCGGTCCGTAGATGTCGGCCTCGCGCTCGACCACCGGGCCGTAGGCGATCCCCACCCGCACGTCGGACAGGGCCTCGTCGTTGGCGTACTCGTCGGCCAGCGCCAGGCCGACCCGGACCGCCTCGCCGGGGTCGTCGACGACGTACATGACCTCGTCGCCGATCATCTTCACCACTCGTCCCTCGAAGCTGGTGACGGTGTCGTAGGCGATCTCCTCGAACCGGCCCACGATGCTGGCCAGGGTGTGCTCGTCGACCTGCTGGCTCAGGGTCGTGAACCCGACCAGGTCGGCGAAGCCCACGGCCTTGACGTCGCGGCTCTGGGGATCGTCGAGCTCGCGGGAGATGCGGCGTCGGGCTGCGATCTGCAGGTGGCGGCGCCAGACGTGTTCGATGACCTGGGTCATGGTCGGCAACATGGCCCCGGCGAACACGGCCACCTCTGGGTCGTCGGCCGCATGCTCGACCGGATCGACGTCGATGGCATCGACCATGGCCGTGGCCACCCGGGCCAGCGACCAGCCGATGACCCGGCTCATCTGCATGGCCAGGTCGGGCTCGATCAGGCCCAGCTCCATCATCCCGGCCACCGTGCCGAGCATCTCGGCGTCGATCTCGGTGAAGATCGCCACGCCGGGTCGGGGCTCGGGCAGTCCCAGCGACCGCCACATCTGGGCGATCTGGCCGGTGGGCATGCCGGTGACCTCGGCGATCTCGGCCAGGTCGTACCGGGCGACGTCGGGCACCGCGAACCGCTCGACGGCGAAGAAGCCGAGGACCCCCGCCTCCTCGGCCCGCGCCACCTGGTCGTCGGCCGCACCGGCCTCACCCAGGAGCTGGCGCAGGGTGGACAGGTCGAGGGGCTCGGCCACGGGGCCGAGGCCGAACTCGTCCTCGGAGCCGCCGATGTCGAGCGCAGGAGACTCCCCCGGAGCGGAGCCGGAGCCTTCGACCTCGGGAACGGGCGGCGGCCCCGGTGCGGGATCGGTGCCGTCGGGGACGGACGGCACCGGATCGAGACCTCTCACAGCGGCGATCCTTCCGCGCGGTGGTGCCCGCCGCCACTGCAGGTCGGGGCCCTCACGAGAACGATCCGCCGTCGGGCCCGTCGTGGCGCGGGTCCTCACCGCCGGGGTCGTCGGGGGACGCGACCCCGCCCGTCCCCTGGTCCGGGGCATCGGGACCCGCGTCCTCAGGCCGCCACACCGAGCGGGGCGGGGCGGCCACGGCCACCCCGCGGGAGGACGCACCCCCGCCAGGACTGCCCACGGCCGCGCCCTCGGGCGGCGGCACCGGCATCAGCAGGGCCTCGCCGGTGCGTCCCGCACCCCGCCAGGTGGGGTCGAGGCCGGGGGCGGTGAGCTCCGCCTCCCCCCGCACCCCGTCGACCGGATCTCCCATCTCCCACAGGAGGGCAGGCCGGCCGCTGTGCCAGCGCACAGCGTAGGAGAGGTGACCCCACCGGGTCGGGGCCCGGTGGACCTCCCAGCCCAGCCCCCACCACTCGGGCGGCATCCAGGGGACGAGGGCGGGGCCGCTCGGGAGGTCGCGCACCAGCAGCCGGCTGACCGCATCGAGCAGCCGCACCGACACCAGCCCGTCGTCGCCCACCCACCGCTCGGGATCGGACCAGGTCGAGGTGGCCGACGCCTGGCGGAGCAGGGCCCAGACCTCGGTGGCCGGCGCTCCGGCGCGGGTGGCGGCCACCGCGGCCGCGGCGACCGCCCGCGGGGTGGCCGACGGTCCCGCATCGACCGACGAAGGCGACCACGGCAGAACGGCCGCCCCCACCTCGGCGGCATGGACGGCGACCCGTTCCGCGGCCTCGGGCTGACCCAGCCCGGCCAGCAGCACCGCGGCGGCGTCGAGCCCCTCGGCCAGGACACGGAGGTCGGTGCCCTCCGGCGGCCGGCGGGCCCACCGGCCCAGGGCCTCCACCGCCCCACCCACCTCGGGCAGCCAGGCCGCGCCGGGGCCCACGTCGCCGGAGGCCAGGGCGTGAGCCGACAGGGCCCGGAGGGCCTGGGCCGTGGCCTCGGGGCTCCCGAACCCGCCACCCCGTCGCTGGCCGGCGGGCCAGTCGATGAGCGCCCGGTCGACGACATCGCCCTCGCCCCACCAGGCCAGGGCGGCCAGCAGCTCCATCCGCTCGCCGGCGGCCGTCCGGTCGGGCTCCTGGCCGCCATCGCCGGAGGTGACGAGGTGGGTCGCCGGCGGCTGCTCCTGGTCGGAGGCCGCCCGTTCCCGGTGCAGCCGGTGGACGAGCGGGAGCGACCGGCGCGCCGCGGCGACGGCCTCGGCCAGCACCGGGTCGGGCAGCTCGACCCGAGGGCCGCGCTCGGCGAGCGTGGTCCATCCCCGGGCGACGGCCTCGGCCGAGGGCAGGTGGTCGGGCCAGGCCACCTCGACACCCTCGAGGTCGGCATCCTCCACCGGGGAGCCGAACAGGGCGAGCCGAGCCGTGGCGGTGTGGGGCAGGGGGACCAGCAGGGCCACCGACCCCTCGGGGAGGTCCTCGACCTCCGGCCCCGGCACGGGGGTGGACAGGGCGTCGCCCGAGGTGACCTGGTGGACCGGGTCGTCGCCGCCGTCGGCGCCCGCCGCCCAGCGGGACGGGGGACGGGGCAGGAGCCCCACCGGGTGGGGCGCCCGCAGCACCTGCGGACCGTTCGGGACCGAGGGCAGGGCCTGGGCCAGCGACACCGGACCGCCGGCGGTCGGCCCGGCAGAGGTGGAGGGGCGGACCACCCAGGCCAGGGCCACGGGGAGGGCGGAGCGGTTCTCGACCTCGACCACCACCCAGTCGTCACCGCCGGGGTAGGCCGAGCCCCGGGCCCCGAAGGCCCGGTGCACCACCTCGCCGCCGGGCACCCGCAGGGTGGTCTCGACCACGGGAGCTCCGTCGACCCGCCGATGGGTCACGCCCCGCTCGCGGGCGGGGACGTACCACCGGTCCTCGGCCCCGACCCACCAGTCCACCGACGGCCGATCCGGCGTCGGGATGGGGGTCACCAGGCCGCGATCGTCGACGCGGCCCGCACGGGCCCCGTCGACCACTCCGATCCGCGTCCAGGTCGGCACCACGTCGTCGCGGGCCAGCGGCGGCGGCAGGGCCCACCCCCGCTCGCGCATGCGGGCCAGCGCCGAGGCATCCGGGGCGGCGGCGGCCGCGGTGGCTGCCGACGACGGGTCCGGGTCCGCACCCCGGCGCAGGAAGCGGCGGGGGCTCAAAGGTCGGGGCGGACGCCAGCCAGCTCGTGGCCCGTGTCGCGCTTGAGCAGCCCGTTGTAGGCCTCGAGGGCGGGGCGCCCGTCGTGGCACACGGCCTTGACCTCTTCCGCGATGGGCATGTCCAGCTCCAGCTCCTCGGCCAGCTCCACCACGACCTTGGAGGTCTTGACCCCCTCGGCGACCATGTTCATGGCCGCGATGATCTCGTCGATGGTGTCGCCCTGGCCGAGCCGCTCGCCCACGTGGCGGTTGCGGCTCTGCTGGCTGATGCAGGTCGCGACCAGGTCACCCATGCCGGCCAGGCCGGAGAAGGTGAAGGCCTCGCCGCCCAGCGCCACCCCCAACCGGGAGATCTCGGCCAGGCCGCGGGTGATCACCGCCGAGCGGGTGTTGTCGCCGGCGCCCAGCCCGTCGGCCATGCCCGCGGCGATGGCGATGACGTTCTTGAGCACGCCGCCCAGCTCGCAGCCGATCACGTCCTCGTTGGTGTAGACGCGGAACAGCTCGCCTCGGAACAGGCCCTGGAGGGCCTGGGCCACGTTGTGGTCGTCCATGGCCATCACCGCGGCGGCGGCGTGGCCGGCCAGGACCTCCTTGGCCAGGTTGGGCCCGGTGAGCACCCCCACCGGGTGACCGGGGACGACCTCGGTGATGATCTCGCTCATCCGCTTGCGGGTGCCGACCTCGAGGCCCTTGGTCAGGCTCACCACCGGGACCCAGGGGCGGAGGTGCTCGGCCACGTCCTGCAACGCGCCGCGGAAGCCCTGCGAGGGCACCCCCATCACCAGGACGTCGCAGGCGCTGACCGCCTCCTCCAGGTCGGAGGTGGCGACCAGGGACTCGGGCAGGTCGAAGTCGGCCAGGTAGTCACCGTTGCGGTGGTCGGTGTTGATCTGATCGGCCAGCTCGGCGCGGCGCGCCCAGATCGTGGTCGGGGTGTTGCGGGCCGCCAGGGCCGCGACCGTCGTCCCCCACGAGCCAGCACCGATCACAGCCACACGGATGTCCATGGCGCCGGACGGTACACCCGGCCGCCGGGGAGGGCCCCGGCGTCACGGCGAGGCCCCTGCGCCCCGCCGGACGCGCCCGGACCAGCGCGCCGGTAGCCTCGCCGCGGTGTCAGCAGCGGTCGTGGTCCCGGTCAAGGCCTTCCACGCGGCCAAGCTTCGCCTGGCCCCCGCCCTCGACCCGGCGGCCCGCGCCGCCCTGGCCCGGGAGCTGGCCGCGGCGGTCGGGCCCGCCGCCGCCCCCCTGCCGGTCACCGTGGTGTGCGACGACCCCGCCGTGGCCGCATGGGCCGCCGACCACGGCGTGGCCGTGGAGTGGACGCCCGGCCTGGGCCTCGACGGCGCCGTCCAGGCCGGGGTGGCCGCGGTCGAGGCCGCCGGCGCCGACCTCGCGGTGGTGGCCCATGCCGACCTCCCGCTGGCCCGCAGCCTGGCCGACCTGGTCGCTCCGATGGACGGGCCCCGGCCGGTGACCCTCGTTCCCGACCGCCGGTCGGACGGCACCAACGTCATCGTCGTCCCCGCCGGGTGCGGTTTCCGGTTCGCCTACGGGCCGGGGTCCTTCGTCCGCCACCGGTCCGAGGCCACCCGGCTGGGCCTGCCCCTGCGGGTCGTGCGCGACCCCCGCCTGGGCTGGGACGTCGACGTGCCCGGGGACCTCGACCTGCCGACCGAGGCGGAGCTGGCCGCGGCGGCGTGCGGCCCGACCACCCCGTGACGATCGCCTCGCGCCAGCTCGACGTCCCGGCGCGGGCCCTGGCCATCGGGGCCCACCCCGACGACATCGAGTTCGGGGCCGGCGCCACCCTGGCCCGCTGGGCCGCGGCGGGCTGCGAGGTGTCGCTGCTGGTGTGCACCGACGGGTCCAAGGGCACGTGGGACGCCGGCGCCGACCCGTCGGTGCTGGCCGCCACCCGTCAGGCCGAGCAGAGCGACTCGGCCGCGGCCCTGGGGGCGACGGGATCGGTGGTGTTCCTCGGTCGGATCGACGGCGAGCTGGTCGCCGACCGCGACGGGACGTCGGACGTCGCCCACTGGATCCGTCGCCTGCGGCCCGACGTCGTGCTGGGCCACGACCCGTGGCGCCGCCACCGCCTCCACCCCGACCACCACGCCGCCGGCCGCCTCGCCGTCGATGCGCTGGTCGCGGCCCGCGACCCGCACTTCTTCCCCGAGCACGGCACCCCCCACCACCGGCCTGACGCCCTGCTCCTCTTCGAGGCGGACGTCGCCACCCACGCCGAGGCCGCCGGAGCGGAGCACGTGGAGGCCAAGATCGCCGCCCTCGAGGCCCACCGCAGCCAGCACGAGTCGACCATGTTCATCACCGCCGACGACGACGGCCGGGCCCGGGGCCGCTTCCGCCAGCAGGTCCGGGACCAGACGGCCACCGCCGGCCGCCGGATCGGCCGGCCCGGGGCCGAGCTCTTCACCCGTCTGGCCACCGATCGGTAGGTTCGGCCCGGCCGTTCGGCCACGACCACCAGGGGGTCACCCCTCGGACCGACCCACCGACGCCTTCACCGAGGCCTGATTCACGCCTGGGTGGGGACCCAGCTCCCGTGGAACCCGAAGGGCACGCGGGCCGGCAGCGGCACGCGGGCCACCGGCTCCTCGCCCGGTGCGTCGGCGGCCCAGACCACCAGCTCACCGCGGTCGGTGTTCCGGTCGTGGGCCAGCGCCAACAGCCAGGCGTCGTCCTCGGCGGCGACGTCGGCGTCGGCGCGGGGGACGACCAGGCCCTCGCCCACGGCCCGCCCGGGACCGGCGGGGTGGAGCCCCACCGTGCCGGCGGTCAGGTCGTGGTGGAGGATCGAGGACTCGCCCCCGAAGTCGCCCCCGATGGGTGCGGCCCAGGCGTGGCGGGCGGGGAGCCCGACCCTGCTCTCGGCCACCCGGGGGAACTCCTGGGGCCGCTCGTCGAGCCGGTCCTCGGTGACGGTGCCCCGGTCCAGGTCGAGGGTCCAGCGCCAGAGCGACGGCGGGCCGTCGGTCGGGCCCAGGCGCTGACGGTCGAAGACCCGCTCGTGACGGATGACGTGGAGGACCACCCGACCACCGGTGCCGTCGGGGCCGGGTTCGTCGTGGGCGTTGACGGCGTGGAACACGTAGCAGGGCTCCACCTCGAACCACTGCACGTCGGCCGCCGTGCCCTCGCGCGGCAGGACCCCCACCCGCGCCGGTCGACCGTCGTTCCACACGTACGGGAAGGGGACGCCGGTGGCCGCCACCTCGAGGTCGAAGGTGACGGGCAGGTCGTAGACGATGGCGTGGCGCTCGGTGAGCGACATGTCGTGGACCATGGGCCCGTCGTCGACCGGGATGGGTTCGACCTTGCGCACCCGGCCGTCGACCCCGACCACCAGGTACTGGAGGTGGGGGAGGGCCCAGTGGTAGGCCACCGCGAACAGCTCGCCGGTGCGGGGGTCGCGCTTGGGGTGGGCGGTGAAGCCGTTGGGCAGGGTGCCGTCGAGGTCGGTGTGGCGCACCGTCTCCAGCTCTTCGGACATCTCCACCGGGCGGGCTCCCGCCTCCACCAGGGCGAGGGTCATCCCGGCGTGGCCGATCACGTGGGTGTTCACGGTGTCCATGCCCGCGTGGCGCTCGCCCGGGGCCGGTTGCTCTCCCAGGGCCTCGCTCACCTGGGTGGAGCGGACCCAACGGTTGCGGTACCACTCGGCCCGGCCGTTGCGGAGGCGGATGCCGTGGACCATGCCGTCGCCGGTGAACCAGTGGTGGGTGGCGGGGTCGGGGACGTTCTCCATGAGCGGGTTGGGGCCGATGCGGAGGTAGCGGCCGTCGAGCTCGGGCGGCAGGGTGCCCACCACGTCGAGACCGTGGGCGGTGACCTCCTCGGTCACCGGGGCGAAGGGTCCCTCGAGGTAGGGGTTGGTGGTGACGACGGCCATGGGGGGCCTCCCTGGATCGCGGCGGCCCGTCGCGTTCGGAGCGGACCATAACACCGTTGTAGGAAGACCATAACGATGTTGTGGCAGCATGTCAACGATGCCCGATGAGACCGACGTGCGCGCGGCACTGATCGCCGAGACGGCCCGCCTGCTCGACGAGGGCGGGCCCGAGGCGGTCAGCGTGCGCAGGGTGGCCGAGGCCGTCGGATCCTCGACCATGGCCGTCTACACCCACTTCGGCGGCAAGCCCGAGCTCCTGCGGGCGGTGTGCTCGGAGGGCTTCCTCCAGCTGGGGCGACGCCTCGCCCGGGTGCGGGCCACCGAGGACCCGGTGGGCGACCTGCTGGCCTGCATGCGGGCCTACCGGCGCGCCGCCCACGCCAACCCCCACCTGTTCCGGGCCATGTTCGCCCGGCCCGTCGTCGAGGTCCTGGTCGACCCGGCCGAGCAGCTGGCCGCCCTCGAGACCTTCCTGGTGCCCGTCGCGATCGTGGAGCGGGCCATGGCCGCAGGCCGCCTCGACCCCGCGGATCCGGGGGAGGTGGCCCTGGAGCTGTGGAGCGCGGTCCACGGGCTGGTGTCGATCGAGCTGGGGGCCGGGGTGGAGTCGACCGCCCAGGCCGATCGGGCCCTCGCCGCCCTGGTGCGGCACCTGGCCGTGGGTCTGGGGGACGACCCCGCCCGGGCCACGGCGTCCGTGCCCACGCCGAGCAGGCCGGCCCGCCACTGAGCATGGACGCGGCCGACCACCGAGGGGAGAGCCCGTGGACCCTCCCCTCGTCGGATCTCTAGGCGAGGTCGGAGATCAGACCTTCGCCAGCTTGGGGGCCGGAGCCTCGCTGTTGACGACCTTCTTGAGCGACGTGCCGGCGGAGACCTTGGGGTACTTCTTGGCCTTGGTCTTCACCTGGGCACCGGTCTGCGGGTTGCGAGCGGTGCCCGCCTTGCGGTCCTTCTGCTCGAACTTGAGGAAGCCGGTGAGGACGATGGTGTCGCCCTTCTTGACCGTCGCCGCGACGGTCTCCTCGAAGGCCTTGATGACGGCCGCGGCCGTGGTCTTGTCAGTGTCGGCCTGAGCGGCCACCTGAGCGATGAAATCAGCCTTGGTCACGTTGGCCACGGGCCAACCTCCTGGATAGATGGATGTCTGCGCCCGACGTGGGCTACGAGCATCTGAGCCGATCAGCCCTGCCGGGTCAAGGACCCTCGGGGCCAGAACCCCTTGTCCGGCAAGGGTTCGCGACTGGCGAGGTCTGGTCCACTACCCTCCCGCCGCCCGCTCGCACCCACCCCCGCGACGGGCACGTGCGAGGCTCGTCCGATGACAGATGGCGATGGCTCGAGCAGCGAGGACCCGATCGGCTCCTCCCCGCTCCCCGACGGGACCTACGACGCCATCGTGGTCGACGCCGACGACGGCCCAGGGAGCGAGGTCACGGTGCACCTGGCCGTGATGGCGGGCGACCACAAGGGCCAGGTGATCGAGCTGCGGGGCCCGGCCGACGTCGACCCGATGGACCTGCTGGCCGTCCCCGCCACCATCACCGTGGTCGACGGCTCCCCGTCGGTCCGCCTGGAGCACTAGGGCCGGCAGGTCGAGGTGGTTGGTGGGCACCCCCACCCGAACTGGCGCGTGTTTGTGGGGCCCTGACCCCACCGATCCGTACCACTACGGATGTCACCAGCGCCGACGTCAGGCCAGGACGAGGGCGGTCCAGCCGTCGAGGGTGGGCTGGTCGACGACGGTGAGCGGGGCAAAGGCGGCGGCCACCTCCGGCGGGGGCGGGTCGAGCAACCCGCTCAGGACCAGGCGACCGTCGGCGCCCAGCCGGGAGACGAGGTGCGGCGCCAGGCCGACGAGAGCACGGGCCCCGATGTTGGCCACCACCAGGTCGAACCGACCCGGCGCGCCGGCCAGGGGGTCGGCCTCCTCCTCGGCGGCCACCAGTCGGGCGTCGACCACGATCTCCACGTCGTTGCGCAGGGCGTTGGCCCGGGTGGCCTCGACCGCATCGGGCGCGACGTCCACGGCCATGACCCGTTCGGCTCCGAGGCGCGCTGCGGCCACGGCCAGCACCCCGCTGCCGCAGCCGACGTCGAGCACCGCGGGCCGTGACCGGGCGTCGATGTCCGCCTCGATCGCGGCCAGGCACAGGCGCGTGGTCGGGTGGGCGCCGTGGCCGAACGACGGCCCCGGGTCGATCTCCAGCACCACCGCGTCGTCGGCCACCGCACCCAGGGACTTCCACGGCGGCCGGACCACCAGCCGCCGTCCGACGGCGACGACCTCGGCGTGGTCGCGCCAAGCGTCCAGGCCGTCGTCGTCCACGTCCACCCCCGAGACCTCCCACCGCCCGCCCAGCGCGGACCGCACCGCACCCACTCCTCCTGCGGGCAGATCGGCCCGCAGCCGGACCCGACCGCTGCCGGCCGGGTGCTCGGCCACGGCCGCCACCCCGGCACCCCACAGCAGCCCCGACGCCAGGTCCACCTCGTCCGCGTCCACCTCGACCTCGACCGCTCGGGCACCAGCCATCGGCCGGACCGTACCCGGGCCGGATCCGGGTCACGTTCGGATCGGCGGTGCGACTCGCCACACTGGACGACCATGTCTTCCCCCACCACCCCCGACGCCGCCGCCTCCGGAACCTTCCGCATCGCCGGCGACCTCCCCGTGCACCGCCTCGGCTTCGGTGCCATGCGCATCACCGGCGACGGCATCTGGGGACCCCCCGCCGATCGCGACCAGGCCAAGGCCGTCGTCCGCCGGGCCGTCGAGCTGGGCACCACCCTCATCGACACCGCCGACTCCTACGGCCCCGACGTGAGCGAGGAGATCATCGGCGAGGCCCTGCGCCCCTACCCCGACGACGTGGTCATCGCGACCAAGGCCGGCCTCACCCGCAGCGGCCCGGGAGAGTGGACCCCGTGCGGCCGCCCCGACCACATCCGCCAGGCCTGCGAGGGCAGCCTCAAGCGCCTGGGCCTCGACACCATCCCGCTCTACCAGCTCCACCGCATCGACCCCGAGGTCCCCGTCGAGGACTCCCTCGGCACCATGAAGGAGCTCCGGGACGAGGGCAAGGTGCGCCACATCGGCGTCTCCGAGGTCACCGCCGACGAGCTGGTCCAGTGCCAGGCCCTCACGCCCATCGCCACCGTCCAGAACCGCTACAACCTGGTCGACCGCGAGTGGGAGGCGGTGCTCGACGTCTGCACCGAGGAGGGCATCGGCTTCATCCCCTGGTTCCCCCTCGCCACCGGTGACCTGGCCCAGGGCCACGACGCCCTCACTGCGGCCAGCGAGCGCCTGGAGGTCGCCCCCGGGGCCGTGGCCCTGGCCTGGCTGCTCCACCGCTCGCCGGTCATCCTGCCCATCCCCGGCACCAGCTCGGTCGCCCACCTGGAGGAGAACGTGGCCGCCGCCGGCCTCGAGCTGACCGACGAGGAGCGGGCCGGCCTCGACGCCGCCGTGGCCCCCGGCGAGACCGCCTGACCCACCACAGAGCGGAAGGTGGCCCGCCCACGCCGAGCGCGCCTGGACCCTGCGCCGAGAGCGGCCCAGAGCGGCCTACCATCGCTCCATGGCCGCAGGTGGAGAAGGTGGGACGAAGGCGGTGCTGGCCGCCATGGCGGCCAACGGAGCCGTCGCCATCGCCAAGTTCGCGGCGTTCCTCGTCACCGGGGCGTCGTCCCTGCTGGCCGAGAGCGTGCACTCGGTGGCCGACACGGGCAACCAGGCCCTCCTGCTGCTGGGCGGCAAGCGGGCCAAGAAGGACGCCGACGAGCTCCACCCCTTCGGCTACGGCCGGGAGCGCTACTTCTGGTCCTTCGTCGTGGCCATCGTGCTGTTCACCCTCGGCTCGGTGTTCGCCTGCTACGAGGGCATCCACAAGATCCAGCACCCGGAGCCCATCTCCGACGTGCGCTGGGCCTACGGCGTCCTGATCTTCGGCATCATCGTCGAGGGCCTGAGCTTCCGCACCGCGATCATCGAGGCCAACAAGGTCCGGGGCCGAGCGGGGTGGACGAGCTTCATCCGCAACGCCAAGGCGCCCGAGCTCCCGGTGGTGATCCTGGAGGACCTCGGCGCCATGGTCGGCATGGTCTTCGCCCTGATCGCCATCACCACCGCGGATGTCACCGGCGTCGAGGAGTGGGACGGCATCGGCACCCTGGCCATCGGCATCCTCCTCGGGATCATCGCCATCATCCTCATCATCGAGATGAAGTCCCTACTCATCGGTGAGTCGGCCACCAAGAAGGACACCGAGGCCATCCGGGCCGCCATCGAGATCGACCCTGCGGTGCGCCGCCTCATCTACATGCGCACCCAGCACCAGGGGCCCGAGGAGCTGCTGGTCGGGGCCAAGGTCGAGCTCGACCACACCCTGTCCTTCCCCGAGGTGGCCGAGGTGGTGAACCGCATCGAGCGCAACGTGCGGGCCAACGTCCCCATCGCCCGCATCATGTACATCGAACCGGACGTGACCGACGAGCGGCGCGCCGCCCCGACCGTCGACGAGCACGAACCCGGCCACGACGTGCCGCCCGAGCTGAAGGCCCGTCTGGAGGCCGAAGCCCGCCGTGGGGGGCTGGGCGACGGCATCCCGCTCGAGCCCGGGTCCGACACCTGAGCCACCCGGCGCTCGGACCGGTCTTGACGCTCGCGGGAATACCCGACAAGGTTGCTCAGGTTTCACCGAGCACAACGACACGCTCCCATGGAGGACACGACGATGGCCGTACGCCTGGGCGACGAAGCCCCTGACTTCACCGCTGAGACCACGGAAGGCTCCCTCAGCTTCCACGACTGGAAGGGGGACAGCTGGGCGGTGCTGTTCTCCCACCCCAAGGACTTCACCCCGGTCTGCACCACCGAGCTGGGCCGGGTCGCCGGTCTCAAGCCGGAGTTCGACAAGCGCAACACCAAGGTCATCGGCCTCTCCGTCGACGACCTCGACAACCACGGCAGTTGGGGCCAGGACATCGAAGACGTGACCGGCAACAAGGTCAACTTCCCGATGATCGCGGATGTCGACCGCAAGGTGTCGGACCTCTACGACATGATCCACCCCAACGCCAACGACACCCTCACCGTGCGCTCGGTGTTCGTGATCGGTCCGGACAACAAGGTGAAGCTCACCCTCACCTACCCGGCGTCCACCGGGCGGAACTTCGATGAGCTGCTGCGGGTCATCGACTCGCTCCAGCTCACGGCCAACCACAAGGTGGCGACCCCCTCCGACTGGGAGCAGGGTGACGACGTGATCATCGTCCCCGCCCTCTCTGACGAGGAGGCGAAGGAACGATTCCCTGACGGCTGGGACGCCAAGAAGCCCTACCTGCGGCTCACCAAGCAGCCCTCCTAGTTTCGTCGTCACACCCCGGGCTAGTGGACGGCGGCGTGGGGGCGGGCGCCGGCGGCCAGGGTGAAGGCCACCTCCCAGCCCGCGCCGGTCAGGCCGAGCTCGTCGAGGACCACGGACGCCCGGTCCCGGTCGGCGACGGCCGAGTCGGCCCGCCCCACCTCGGCGGCGACGGCCCGGGCCACCGCGACCATGGCCTGTCCGACGCGGTCGTCGGTGGCGTCGACCAGGTCCGCTGCGGACTCGATGCAGCCCAGCCCGGCGCGGACCTCGCCCCGGCCGACCATGGCCAACCCGGCGGCCACGAAGGCCGTGGATCGATCGAGGTAGGTGGCCTCGGCGCAGCCCTCCACCGCCGACGCCCGGTCCAGGGCGTCGTCGGTCAGCCCCGCTGCCGCCGCGACCAGCGCGCTGGCGGCGAAGCCGTGGGCCCGGCCGTCGGCATCGGGCACCGCGACCACCTCCCCCTGCTGGAGCTGGGCCAGGGCCACGGTGGCGTCGCCCTCGGACTGGACCATCACCCCGTTGGCGCGGAGCGTCCGGAGGTCGGTCCCCGGCGTGACCCGCTGGGGCTCGCCCACCTGCACGGCCAGGGCCAGGGTGCCGATCTGCCCCATGTCGTTGGTCCGATCCGAGCCCGCGGAGTCCCGCAGCGACGCGAGGGCGGCGAAGCCGGCGTCCACCTGTCCGCTCATGGCCAGGGCCCGACCGTGGGTGGCCATGGTCACCGACAGCCCCCAGGGGTCGCCCAGGTCGCGGAAGGTCTGGGCGGCCACCGCCGTCTCCTCCAGGGCCTCGGACACCCGGCCCGACCACAGCCGCAGGGAGCCCAGCAGGCCCCGCATCATGGCGCTGGCCCAGCGGTCGCCCCGACCGGCGGCGTCCCCGAGGATGGACGAGGCCAGCGTCTCGGCCTCCTCCCGGCGACCCTGGGCGAAGCGCACGTAGGCCAGCAGTCCCAGGGCCCAGGCTGCGCCCACCGTCTCGTCGACCCCGGCGAAGAGCGAGGATGCCCGACCGACCTCGGTCTCGGTCGTCTCCAGGTCGCCGCCCAGCATGGCCACCCAGGCCAGGTTCTGCTGGGCCCAGCCCTGGCCGGCGCGGTCGTCAGCGGCCTCGAAGGCGTCGCGGGCCTGGAGGATCGAGGCCCGGGCCTCGTCGAGCTGGCCCGAGAACATCTGGGCCATGCCCAGCAGGCGGAGGGCCTCGCCGCGGCCTCGGTCGTCGCCTTCGCCGGCGAAGCGGTCGGCCGCGTGTCCGAGCCGGGCGATGGCGGCGGAGGTGTCCCCGCTGCGCTGGTCGATGTCCCCCAGCCGCAGCACGGCGGCCGCCTCCACGCTCCGGTCCCCG
The DNA here is from genome assembly GCA_038233335.1 of Acidimicrobiales bacterium. GTDB lineage: Bacteria > Actinomycetota > Acidimicrobiia > Acidimicrobiales > Iamiaceae > Iamia. The sequence continues at coordinate 31,678 of JBBSME010000009.1, forward strand.
ATCGAGGCGGCTCCGGTCAGGGCGGCCTCGGCATCGGCCCGGGCGCCGGCCAGGTCCCAGCTCTCGGCCCGCACGCGGGCTCGGCTCACCAGCAGCCGGATCCGCCGGGCCGGGGGCGTCGGACCCGCCAGCTGGAGCGCGCGCCCGTAGGCCCGTTCCGCGGCGGGCATGAGGTCGCGCCGCTGGGCCCGCCGAGCCGATGCGCCGAGCCAGGCCACGGCCCGGTCGCCGACCCGGTCTGATCCCGCCTCATCGCCCATCTCGGCCCGCAGCTCGGCCGCCGCCGCCCAGTGGTGCGCGATGCGGTTGACGGTGGCGTCGTCCAGCTCGGCCCGACCGGCCAGCGCGTCGGCCGCGCTCTGGAGGTCGAGGTCCACCTTCGAGTCTCCCGAGGGGTGCACCCGACCCTCCAGCCAGGCGGCGATGCCGGCGTGGCGCGTGGCCCGCACCGCCTTGGGGAGGGTGGCGTAGGCGACCTCTCGCGCCACCTCGGACCGGAACTCCCAGTGCCGATCCTCCACCGCCAGCAGCTCGTTGGCGGCCAGGGTGGTGACCACGGCCTCGACGTCGACGTCCCGGCCCATCTCTGCCGCCATCTCGTGCAGAGCCGACACGGGGCCGCGTCGACCGATCACGGCCGCGTCGGTGAGCACGTCGCGCTCGACCGGGCGCAGGGCGTCGAGCCGGGCCGCGACGATCCCGCGGAGGGTGTCAGGGAGGGCGGGACGAGATCCCACGGGCATCGCCGTGTCGATGAGCGAGACCAGCTCCTCGAGGAAGAACGGGTTGCCGCCGCTGCGGGCCAGGAGGTCGTCGCGCACCTCCGCGGGGACCTCCCCGCCGTGCAGCGCGACGAGGAGCTCGCCGGCCGGTCCGTCCTCCAACGGATCGAGGTTCACCACCAGCACGTCGTGGCGACCGGGGGGCGGGTTCCAACGGTCCCGCACTGCCTGGCGGGCCGTGGCCAGGATGACGAGGGGGCAGCGGGCCAGGGCGGTGAGGAGGGTCTCCAAGAGGCCGAGCAGGTCGTCGTCGGCCCAGTGGATGTCCGACAGGAGGAGCACGATCGGGCGACGACGGGCGTGACCCTCCAGGAAGGCCACGAAGGCCGACACCGCGTCCTCCCGCGCCTCGGAGGGATCGCGGCTGCCCACCGCAGAGTCGTGGCCCATCAGCACCAGCAACCCGGACGTGACCCGATCGATCGCGGCCTCGGCGGCCTCGTCGCCCAGCGCGGCCGCGGCCCGGGCCCAGACCGCATCGCGCACCACGGCCGGATCGGTGGTCGGATCGACCTCGCAGAGCGAGTGGAGGGCCTCGGCCAGGGGCCACCACACGTTGGCCTCGCCGTAGGGGACGCAGCGCCCCTCCAGCAGGAGCATGTCGCGACTGGCCGCGAGCCGGGTGGCGGCCTCCCGCACCAGCCGGCTCTTGCCCACCCCGGTGTCGCCGACGACCACCCCCAGGAAGGCCCGATCGTGGCCCAGCGCCGCGGCCACGCCGGCGTTGATGAGCCCCAGCTCTCGGGAGCGTCCGAGCAGGGGGGTCTGGGCGCGGTCGGGCCGCTGTCCGGGAGGGAGCAGGACCTTGACCGCCGACCAGGCGTCGACCGGCTCGTCGCGGCCGCGCGCCGTGAGCAGCCCCCGGTGCTCGGACTCGATGGCGTGGACGGTGAGGCGATGGGTCGCGGGCCCCACCAGCACCTCGCCCGGCCGGGCCGCGGTCTGCAGTCGGGACGCGGTGTTCACCACGTCGCCCATGGCGGTGATGGCCCCGTCGGCCCGCATGGCTCCCACCAGGACCTCGCCGGTGTTCACCCCGATGCGCATCTGGACCCGCGGGCTGGTGGCGGCGGTGGCCCGGCTGGCCATGTCGGCCAGCGTGGCCTGCATGCGCAGCGCGGCGCGCACGGCCCGCTCGGCGTCGTCCTCGTGGGCCACGGGGGCCCCGAACAGGGCCAGGATGCCGTCACCCACGATCTTGTCGACCCGGCCACCGAACTCGGTGATGTCAGCCACCAGGCGCTCGAACCACGAATCGACCATCCGCTTGACCCGCTCCGGGTCGAGCGTCTCCGACAGGCTGGTGAAGCCGACGATGTCCGCGAACAGGACCGTGACCACCCGTCGCTCGTCGTCGGGCGACGACGTGGCCTGGCCGCACGACGGGCAGAAGCGGGCCCCGTCGGGGACCTCGCCACGGCACTGGTTGCAGACCACGTCTGGAGGCTACCGACGCCAGCGCGGGCCGTCGCCCTGCTCTTCGAGGGGCGACGTCGAGACCGATCAGCGGGGAGCCCGTCGACCGCATTGGATAGGGTCCTGGCTCGGCCCGCCGAGCGCCGACGCACCCCCGGAGGTCCCGATGCCGAACGCTGCTCCCGCCCCCGCGACCAACGTCATCGCCCGGGCCGAGGAGGCCAGCAAGTACTACGGCCGGGGCGACACCGCGGTGTGGGCCCTGGCAGAGGTGGACGTCGAGATCGAGGCCGGCCGCTTCACCGCGGTGATGGGCCCCTCCGGCTCGGGCAAGTCCACCCTGATGCACTGCCTGGCCGGGCTCGACACCCTCAGCTCCGGACGGGTGCTGATCGGCGACACCGACCTGTCCACCCTCTCCGACAAGCAGCTCACCCTCCTGCGACGCACCCGGGTCGGCTTCATCTTCCAGGCCTACAACCTCATCCCCACCCTCACCGCGGCCGAGAACATCGCGCTGCCGTCGACGCTCGGCGGGGGCACCACCGACCAGGCCTGGTTCGACCGGGTGGTGGCCACCGTCGGCCTGCGGGACCGGCTCGATCACCGGCCCAGCGAGCTGTCCGGCGGCCAGCAGCAGCGGGTGGCGGTGGCCCGGGCCCTGGCCCAGCGGCCCGACATCGTCTTCGCCGACGAGCCCACCGGCAACCTCGACTCCAGGGCCAGCGCCGAGATCCTCGGGTTCATGCAGGCCGCGGTGCGCGACGTCGACCAGACGATCGTCATGGTCACCCACGAGCCGTCGGCGGCGGCCTACGCCGACAAGGTCCTCTTCCTGGCCGACGGGCGCATCGTCGACCAGATGGATGGGCCCACCGAGGACACGGTGCTCGACCGCCTCAAGTCCCTCGGCGGCTGAACCATGCTGAAGGTCGCGCTCAAGAACCTCCTGGGCCACAAGTTCCGCACGGTCCTGACGGCCATCGCCATCGCCCTGGGCGTCGGCTTCATGGCCGGCACCTTCGTCCTCACCGACACCATCACCAAGTCCTTCGACGAGCTGTTCTCCGAGGCCGGGGCGGGCATCGACGCCGTGGTCCAGGGCAAGGCCCCCTTCGAGACCGGCGGCCTGGAGGGGCCCGAGCAACGCCCCGACGTCGACCCGTCGCTCACCGAGGCGGTGCGGGGCGTCGACGGCGTGGCCGACGCCCGGCCGACCGTGGCCGGGATCGCCTTCGTCCTCGGGGACGACGACAAGCCCCTCACCCAGGGCGCAGCCCCGTCGTTCGGAGCCAACTGGACCGGGATCCCCGGCATCGACGTGTTCACGATCACCTCCGGGGAGCCGCCCACCGCGCCCACCGACGCGGTCATCGACGAGGCCACCGCTGACAGCGCCGACATCGCCGTCGGTGACCCGATCCGCGTCCAGACCCTGTCGGGCACCGTCGACCTGACCGTCTCGGGCATCGCCCGGTTCGGGGAGACCGGCAACCTGGGCGGCGCCGCCTTCGTCCTGATGGACACCCCGGCAGCCATCGACACGTTCACCACGACCGGCCGCATCCAGGGGATCGCGGTGATCGCCGACCAGGGCGTCACCCAGGACGAGATCGTCTCCCGCATCGAGCCGGTGCTGCCCGACGGGGTGGAGGTCATCTCCGGCGATGCGAGCACCCAGCAGAGCCAGGACACCGTCGAGCAGGGCATCGGCTTCTTCCGGACCTTCCTCACCGCCATCGGCGTGGTCTCGCTGGCCGCCGGCGCCTTCCTGATCTACAACACCTTCGGCATCATCATCGGGCAGCGGACCCGGGAGCTGGCCCTCCTGCGGGCGATGGGGGCCTCCCGGCGCCAGGTGCTCACCTCCGTGCTGGCGGAGTCGACCGTGACCGGCCTGCTGGCGTCGCTCCTCGGCCTGGTCGGCGGCATCGCCCTGGCCACGGTGATGATCTCGGTCGTCGCCGCCATCGGGATCGAGCTGCCCAGCACCGCGCCCGTCCTCGCGGTCCGCACCGTCGTCCTGTCCCTCCTGGTCGGGACGGTCATCACCGTGTTCTCGAGCATCCTGCCCGCGGTCCGGGGCAGCCGGGTCGCTCCGGTCGCCGCGCTGCGCGACACCGCCTTCGAAGCCCCGACCCGGTCGCTCGCTCGCCTCGTGATCGGAGTCGTCGTCGCCGCGATCGGCGTGGCCGGGCTGGTCAGCGGCATGAACGGCGGCGAGGTCGGCGTGGCGGCAGCCGGGATCGTGGGCCTGTTCGCCGGGGTGGTCATCCTCGGCCCGTTCATCGTCCCCGGCATCGTCGCCGTCGTGGGTGCGCCGCTCCGGCTGGCCGGCATCGCCGGCACCCTCGGGCGCGACAACGCCCGCCGCAACCCGAAGCGCTCGGCCGGCACGGCGTCGGCCCTGATGCTGGCCGTCACCATCATCACCTTCATCGCGGTGACGACCCTGTCGTTCACGGCATCGTTCAACGCGGCCACCGACCGCTACCTGAAGGCCGACCTCGAGATCTCCAGCGGCGTCCAGCACACCCTCGGGCCGGCCCTCGTCGACTCCCTGGCCGCCCAGCCCGAGGTCGGCGCGGTAACCGGGGTGCAACGGGGTCAGATCCAGATCAACGATGCCGTGCGCCCCGTCTACGGGGTCACCCCCAGCGCGGTGGAGCAGGTGTTCGACCTCCAGGGGGTGGAGGGGGATCTGGCCGGGATGGGCCCCGACGAGATCGCCCTGGACCGGGCCACCGCCGAGATCGCAGTGTGGGGCATCGGCAAGGAGCTGTCGGTCGTCATGCCCGACGGGACGGCGACGACGCTGACGGTGGCCGCCATCTACGAGGACGGCGGGATCGTGGCCCAGAACAGCGACGGCCACTACATGGTGTCCAACGAGGTCTTCGAGCAGTACTTCGGAGCCGACTTCCAGACCCTGCTCCGCATCGACGTCAAGGGAGCGGAGGGCGTCGACCTCGAGCAGCTGCGCACCGTGGTCGAGGATCAGGCCAACGAGTTCCCTGCGGCGACCGTCCGGGACCGGGAGCAGATCAAGGACGATTCCAACCAGCAGCTGCTCGTCGCTCTGGGGTTCCTGTTCGTCCTGCTGGGCCTGGCCCTGGTCATCGGCGCCCTGGGCGTGACGATCACCCTGGCCCTGTCGGTGTTCGAGCGCACCCGGGAGATCGGGCTGCTGCGGGCCGTGGGCGCCACCCGGGCCCAGATGGCCGGGTCGATCTGCGCCGAGTCGGTCGTCCTCACCCTGCTGGGCACCCTGCTCGGACTGGCCATCGGGATCGTGGGGGCCATCTCGGTGGTCCAGAGCCAGGCCAGCTCGATCGACACGCTGACCGTGTCGATCCCCGTGCTGTTCATCGTGGGCGTGGTCGTGATCGCGGTCGGGATCGGGGTGGTCGCCTCGCTGGTCCCGGGGTGGCGCGCCGCCCGGATGAACGTCCTCGACGCGGTCACGGTCGAGTGAGCCCGTCCTCCTCGACCGAACGACCGGAGCGCTGATGGCACTGGATCCCGCCGCCCTGCCCGAGGAGGTGGCGACCTTCCTGGCTGAGCGCCACCTGGGCACCCTCACCACCCTCCGACCCGACGGTTCGCCCCACGTGGTGGCCATCGGGTTCACCTGGGACGGCGACGCCGGGGTGGCCCGGGTGATCTCCTTCGCCCCCAGTCGCAAGGCCCGCAACCTGCTCGCTTCGCCCGGGAGCCGGGCCGTGGTGTGCCAGGTCGACGGGGGACGCTGGCTGAGCATGGAGGGCCCGGCCACGGTGACCGAGGACCCGACGCGGGTGGCCGAGGCCGTCCGCCGCTACGCCGAGCGCTACCGCCAGCCCGGCGAGCGCGACGACCGGGTCGCCATCGAGATCCAGGTGGACCGGGCCCTCGGGCGAGGCTGACCCTCTTCCCGAGCCCAGTGCGGCTGGTCCCTCGATTCGGCCGGTGACGGCGACCAGGATGGACCCGTGCTCGCCGTGTACCCGGGGTCGTTCGACCCGCCCACCGTGGCCCACCTGGCCGTGGTCCGGGCCGCCCTGGACCACGTCGACGAGGTGCGCCTCGTCCTCTCCGAGGTGGCCCTGGGCAAGGAGGACCTGCCCGACGGCCGGGTGCCGGTGGCGGCCCGCCGAGCCGTCCTCGAGGCGCTGGCCGCGGAGATCCTCGACCTGTCGGTGGCCCTGACCCGAGCGGGGCTGATCGCCGACATCGCCGAGGAGGCCGGGGCCGACGCCGTGGTCGTCGGCACCGACAAGTGGGCCCAGATCCTCGATCCGGCCTGGTACGGCGCGTCGACCGAACGACGCGACGACGCGCTGCGTCGCCTCCCCCGGGTGCTGCTGGCCCCCCGAGCCGGGGTGCCGCGCCACCTCGAGGACGAGCCAGTGGTCCCGCCGAGCGTCACCGTCGACCTGGTGCACCTCGACCTCGACCCCGCCCACCGCCAGGTCTCCTCCACCCGGGCCCGCGCCGGCGAGCTCCACCTGATGGCGGCGGAGGCCCGCGCCTCGGGCCACTGGGCCTGACCCACGCGAGGCGTGGTGACCCGCACCCGGGTCCTGGTCATCGCCCTGTCCATCCCGGTCATCGCCCTCGGGTTCGCGGTCGGGGTCCGGTTCGAGACCGGCCTGCTCGGGGTGCTGCTGTTCATCCTGATCGCCGCCGCCAGCCCGCTCAGTCCCCGTCGCCGATGTCGTTGGCGTCGGCTCCGGCGGCCTCACCCGAGCCCAGGATCAGCCGGGCGCCACGGTCCCAGGTGAGGTAGTTCCAGGCCCAGTTCACGAACACCGAGACCCGGTTGCGGAACCCCATCAGGTAGACGAGGTGGAGCCCGAGCCAGGCGAACCAGGCCAGGGTGCCGCTGAGGCGGATCCCGTGCGGGAGCTCGGTCACCGCCGCCCGGCGTCCGATGGTGGCCATCGAGCCCTTGTCCTTGTAGTGGAAGGCCTCGTGGGTGTCGCCCTCGCCGGCCACCTCTCGTCGGATCAGATCCGCCACGTGGGCCCCGCTCTGCATCGCGACCTGGGCCACGCCGGGGAGCAAGCCGCCGTCACCGTCCTCGATGGCCGCCATGTCGCCGATGGCGAACGCCTCGGGGTGGTCGGCCAGGCGCAGGTCCGGTTCGACGGTCACCCGACCTCCGGGGCCGGTGGGCACGCCCAGCGCCGCGGCCAACGACCCCGCCTTGACCCCCGCCGCCCACACGAGGGTGTGGGCCGGGATCGCCTCATCGCCCTCGAGCAACACCCGGGTGGAGGTGACGTCGGCGACCGAGGCCCCGGTACGGACCTCGACCCCCCGGTCGATCAGCGTCTGGCGGGCATGGCGCTGCGAGGAGGGGTGGAAGGGTGGGAGCAGGGCGTCGGCCATCTCGACCAGGACGACCCGGGCTCGGCTGATGTCGACCCGGCTGCCGCGGAAGTCGCGGTGGAGCACCTTCTCGATGAGCTCGGCCAAGGCTCCGGCCACCTCCACCCCGGTCGGCCCCCCGCCGACGACGACGAAGGTCAGCCCCCCGTCGTCGACCACCGACAGGTCGGCGTCGGCGGCCTCGAAGCGGCCCAGGATGTGGTTCCGGAGCCGGACCGCGTCGGGCAGGACGTACAGGGGGAAGCCGTGGTCGGCCACGCCGGGGATGCCGAAGTCGTTGACGGTCGCCCCCGCCGCGACGACCAGCCGGTCGAAGGGCAGGTCCGCACCGGACGACAGCTGGACCGCACCCGACGCCCAGTCCACCCCGGTGACCTCGGCCCGGCGGAAGCCCACGTCGTCGCGACGCGGGAAGATCCCCCGCACGGGGTAGGCCACATCGGCAGGGTTCAGGCCCGAGGTGGCCACTTGGTACAGCAGCGGCTGGAAGGTGTGGAAGTTGTTGCGGTCGACGATGGTGATCTCGACCGACGAGCCGGCCAGACCCTCCACCGCCGCCAGCCCACCGAACCCGGCTCCGATGACGACCACCTTTGTGCATGAGCTCACAATGGCCAACGGTACCGTCCGGGATCAGGCCCGCGACGACCGCTGCGGTGGCCGGCGCTGGCACTCCGGGCACCAGTAGGTCGACCGGGCCTGGGCGCCGTGGCGGACCACGCGCACGGGCGTCCCGCACCGAGGGCACCCCTGGCGCGCCCGCCCGTAGACCGCGAGCGAGCCAGGCGGCCCCACCGTCGTCGTCCGCCGCGAGGTGACCAGGTTGCGGCGCAGCAGGTCAGCCGCCACCTCGACCAGCTGGCGACGCAACGCCGGTGGCACGTCCCCGACGGGCGTGAACGGGTCCAGCCCGCAGACGAAGCAGACCTCGCTCTTGTAGACGTTGCCGATCCCTGCGGCCACGGTCTGGTCGAGCAGGACCTCGGCGATGGTCGTCGGCGGCTCGGGCACCTGCCCCATGCGCCGCACGGCCTCGTCGAGGTCCGCCCCCTCGGCGCAGAGGTCCGGGCCGAGGTGCGCGACCGGGTCGTCGGCCACACCCAGGGCGTTGCGCCGACCGTCGCGCCGGTAGGTGCGCACCACCGGTGCGCTGAAGCAGACCGCCTCCCAGTCGGGCACCTCCACCAGGCACCGGAGGAGGTGCCTCGGCTTCCGCCACCGCTCGCCGGACCGGTAGAGGTGCCAGGACCCGGTCATGCGCATGTGTGTCTCGAGCGACAGGCCCCCGGCGAAGTGCACCAGCAGGTGCTTGCCGACGGCCTCGACCTCCTCGACCTCGACGCCGGGTCGCGGCCGATCCCCGAGCAGCCGGGGGGCCTCGAACCGCCGCAGGGGCCGCCCGACGAGGGCCGGGCGCAACCGGGCGGCCGTACGCCAGATGGTGTCACCCTCGGGCATTCCCGGAGGCTACGGCCACCCCGGCCCGCACCGACGATGGCGGCGGGCAACGTGCTCAACGGGCGCCGGTGACGGCCGACAAGGGGGTGGGCGCCCCCACGGAACTCGGTGGACGCCCCACGGATGCTCGGGTAGACCACTCGTGGGGCCGGCGCAGGCCGGCCCCAGGATCTCGCCGGTCGCCGTCGGTGCCCGCGACGACCAACCGATGACCTCTCGCACTGATGGGCGCCGACAGCTTTGCTGAGGCCTCCAGACAGGAGGGTCACGGGGGTCATCCCGGTGGCGACGGGTCGAGCGTGCGCCGACGCCGGGCGTGCGCATCGACGCCGGCGACAGCCGAACACGGCGGGGGCGCTCACGGAGCCCCCGCCGGACGACCTTTCCGGCGGTCCGGGCGCCGGGTGGCCCGGGCTTCTTGCCGGCTGACCCGACGGTCAGGTGCAGCCGGTCACCCGTCGGGGTAAGGCAGGCACCGCAGGCGCCCGCCGACCTTTCTCTTGCTTTTGGTATCTTTTCATGCTTTCTTGGTCATTCATGAAGCGGATCATCATCCCGGCCCTGGCGTTCACCGTCGTGGCCACCGGCGCCGCCTGCGGAAGCGAGGACTCCGCCGATCCCCCTCCCCCCACCACCACCAGCCCGACCGCCGCCGACGAGGAGGCCCTCCGCGACCTCGCCGAGGGTTGGTTCGAGACTTCGCGAGGGATCTACCTCGGGGAGGTCGACCTGGACGAAGCGAGCAACTTCCTCGCGGGCGGTTACCTCGAGAACTTCCGCCGGCAAGCCAGCGACTTCCAGTCCTCGGGCCAGGCCGCCCGTGCTGACGACAGATCGAGTCAGGAGATTCGGTCGGTCGAGTTCGAAACCGGGTCGCGGGCCATCGTGGTTGAGT
>JBBSME010000010.1:0-40954 GCA_038233335.1 Acidimicrobiales bacterium
GATCTCCAGGACCATCCGGACCGCCCGCTCACGCAGCTCGTCCGGGTACTTCTGCGACCGACGTCGCGCACCACTTGTCGTTGCCATGCTCCATCCTCGTTTCCAAGGTCAGGAGCACCCGCGGATCCCAGGCCGAATCAAGGTGTCCCCCTTCAGGTGAGGGAGCCCTCCACCTGGCCGAACCGGCCGCGGACCTTCGACACCATCATGTGGCGCACCGAGAAGGAGAGCTCGGAGTGGCTGGCGTCGATGTCGTAGGTGCCGGGCTCGGGGACCTGAAGGCCCTCGACGACGACGGCCGGGGCTCCCACGCCCACCTCACCCCGACGGGCCACGAGCTCATGCTCGAGGTCCTGCCCGACCACATCGCCCTGGTGGACCACTGGCTCATCGGCGCCTTGGGCCACGAGGCGCTCGACGCGCTCCTGGACGGTCTGCGCCAGGTCCGGGACCGGGTCCACCCCGACGCCGAGGTCGGCGGCGAGGGCGCCTCGGCCTGAACGGCGACAACGTGACCGGTCAACGGGGGGACCCTCAGGCTCGACGGTTCCACCGGAACGATGTCGTGGCGGCCCTCACTCTAGCCTCGGCCCCTGCGCAAAGGCTGGTCCCGTGCGCCGCTCCTTCAACGACTGCGAGAACCCCAATGCCAGACGCCACCTTCGAGCGCCTGTCGATCATCATGCCCGTCTACAACGAAGCCGCGACCCTTCGCGTTGCCCTGGAGCGGCTGCTGGCTGTGGAGATGCCCATTCCCTCCGAGGTTGTGATCGTCGATGACGGATCCACCGACGGCTGTACCGACACGATCGCCGACCTGGTCGATGGCGAGCAGGTACGGCTCTTCCACCAGCACCCCAACCAGGGCAAAGGGGCAGCGCTGGTCCGGGGATTCAAGGAAGCTGACGGCGACCTGCTCACAATCCTCGACGCTGACCTCGAGTACGACCCCAGCGACATCCCATCACTGTGCCGACCGGCCCTCTCCGGAGAGTCCAACGTCGTGTACGGGGCCCGCTCCTACGGGGGACACGCCGCCTACTCATTCTGGTTCGTACTCGGTAACAAGATGTTGGCGCTCTGGGCTAGCATCCTGTTCGACGCCTGGCTGACCGACGTGGAGACCTGCCTCAAGTTGGCGCCCACGGCGATCTGGCGCGACGTCGGCCTCCGGAGTTCAGGCTTTGGTATCGAAGCCGAACTCACCGGCAAGTTGCTGGCCCGGGGCGAGCGGATCTTCGAAGTGCCGATCTCCTACCGTGCCCGGGGCCGCGAGGAGGGCAAGAAGATCCAGTGGACCGACGGGGTCGAAGCACTGTGGATCCTGCTCAAGCTGCGGATAGCTGCTGGGCGAAACTCCCGCTAGGCCGGCGCGACCTCGACGGGGATGCCGTTGAGGACGGCGTTGCCCGAGGGCACGTCGACCACGGCGTCGTCGGTGAGGATGTTGCTGTTCACCCCGGCGTGGCGACCGGCGACCTCCATGCGCAGGTCCGGGTGCCCGTGGCCCCACCCGTGGGGCAGGCTCACGACGCCGGTCCGCACCCCGTCGGTGACCTCGACCGGCGCCTCCACCTCGCCGACCCGCGACCGGACGACGGCGGCGGAGCCGTCGACCAGGCCGAGGCGGGCGGCGTCGTCGGGGTGCACGTGGAGCGTGCAGCGGGGCCGACCCTTCACCAGCACCTCGACGTTGTGCATCCAGGAGTTGTTGGACCGGAGGTCGCGCCGCCCCACCAGGCGCAGCTGGTCCGGGTCGGCCGCCAGGGCCTCCTCCAGGCGGGGCAGGTCCGCCCCGATGGGCTCGGGGGCCATCTCCACCTTGCCGCTCGGGGTCCGCAGCACCTCGGGCAGCCGGGGCTCCAGAGCGCCGAGGTCGACGCCGTGGGGATTGGCCCGCAGCACCTCCAGCGAGAGCCCATCGGGACGGGCGCCGAAGGCGTCGCCGTAGGGCCCGGTGCGCAGCATCAGGTCGAGCACGCGGGCCGGGCCCCGCTCGGAGCCGAGCGCCTCGCGCAGCTCAGCGGGGTCGCGGCCGGCCACCGGGCCGTGCTCGTCGCCCACCGCGGCGCTGATGAGGGCGTCGAGGACGAGGTCGTCGACGACCGCGGGGTCGCCGTCGGGACCGGCGCCCTGGGCCACCAGGGCCAGACGGGCCAGCACCTCCCACTCGTCGGGCTGATCGGGGTCGCGCTCGAGGACGGGGTCGCTCCAGTTGGCGACGTTGCGGATGGCCAGCTGGAGGAGGGCCAGGTCGTAGTGGGACTTCTCCAGAGCGCTCGGGGCGGGGAGGATCACATCGGCGTGGCGGGTGGTCTCGTTGACGTAGATGTCGACCGCGACCATGGCCTCCAGCCCGGCCAGGGCGGCGTCGAGGCGGTCGCTGTGAGGGGTGGACACCACGGGGTTGCCGGCCACGGTGACCATGGCCCGGATCTGGCCCGCGCCGGGGGTGTCGATCTCCTCGGCCAGGCAGGCCACCGGGAGCTCGCCCAGGGACTCGCCCAGGCCCCGGACCCGGGACCGGTGGCGACCGAGGCGGATGCCCCGCCCGACGCCGGGCTCGCCCCGGGTGGTGGGCGAGCCGGCTGCGGGGCGGGTGAACATCGAGCCCCCGGGCCGGTCGAGGTTGCCGGTCAGGGTGGTGAGGACGTCGACCAGCCAGGAGGCGACGGTGCCGAACTCGGCGGTGGTGGTCCCGACCCTTCCGTACACGGTCGCGGTGGGAGCGGCGGCCAGGTCGCGGGCCAGGCGACGGATGTCGTCGGCCTCGATCCCGGTGAGCGGTGCCACCACCTCGGGGGTGAAGGGGGCCAGGAGGTCGGGCAGGGCGTCCAGACCGGCCAGGTGCTCCGACACCGGGCCCACGTCGACCAGGTCCTCCTCGCAGAGCGTGGTGGCCATGGCCGCCAGCAGCAGCGCGTCGGTGCCGGGGCGGATGGCCACCCACTCGTCGGCCCGCTCCGCGGTCTTGGTCCGGCGGGGATCGACCACGACCACGCGACCCCCGCGCTCGCGGATGGCGTCGAGCCGGCCGGGCCAGTCCGGCGCGGTGGCCAGGCTGCCGTTCGACTCGACCGGGTTGGCCCCCAGGATCATCAGGTGGTCGGTGCGGTCGATGTCGGGGACGGGCACCGAGAGCGGCGCCCCGAACATGAGAGCCGAGGAGATCTCCTTGGGTCGCTGGTCGACGGTGCTGGCCGAGAACACGTTGGTGGTGCCCAGCGCCCTCAGGAGCGGCTTCAGGTACACCAGGGCGGAGATGTTGTGGGCGTTGGGGTTGCCGACGTAGACGCCCAGGGCGTCCCGCCCGTGCTCGGCGATCACCGGGCCGAGGAGGCGATCGACCTCGGCGAAGGCTTCGTCCCAGCCCACCTCGACGAAGGCGCCGTCCCGCTTCACCAGCGGCCGCCGGAGCCGGTCCGGGTCCTCGTGCAGCTGGCGAAGGGTCGAGCCCTTCGGACAGATGAACCCGTGGCTGAACACGTCGTCGCGGTCGCCCCGGATCCGGGTGACCCGCTCGGTGCCGTCGTCGTCTCGGGCCACGGTGACCTCCAGCCCGCAGCCGGCCTCGCAGAGGGGGCAGGTGCGCAGGGCGGTGCGGGTCGCGGGCGCGCCATCAGTGTCGGAGGAGGGGGCCGGACGGGTGGCGGGATCGACGGCGGTCATGGGCCCATGGTGCCAGCCGGCGCGGCCGGGCGCGCCTCGTAGGGTCCCCCCGTGCGCCAGCTGCTCCCCCACCCCGCCGAGGACGTCGACCCCTTCGCCGCCTACGCCGTGGACCGGCCCCGCCCCGAGGGCCGGCCGTGGGTGACCTCGCTGTTCGTGTCGACCGCGGATGGGGCCGCATCGGTGGGCGGGGTGTCCGGCTCGCTGGGCGGCGAGGGCGACCGGGCCGTGTTCCGCGCCGTGCGGGCGGTGGCCGACATCGTGGTCGTAGGGGCCGGCACGGCCCGCACCGAGGACTACGGCCCCGTCCGCGTCGGCGCCGACGCAGCCGACGCCCGGAGGGCACGGGGACAGGCTCCCCACCCCCGACTGGTGGTGGTCACCGCCTCGCTCGGACTGGACCCGGACCAGCGCCTCTTCGCCGAGGCCGACGGCACCACCGAGCCCCCGCTGGTGATCCACCCCTCCGATGCTCCCGCGGAGGCCCGCCGTCGGCTCGACGGGGTGGCCGAGCTGGTGGAGACCAGCCCGGGGGGCGAAGGAGGGGTGACCGTGGAGGCGCTGATGGCGGAGCTGCACCGGAGGGGCACCGAGGTCGCGGTGTGCGAGGGCGGACCCACGCTCAACGGCCACCTGGTGGCCGCCGACGCGGTCGACGAGCTGTGCCTCACGCTGGATCCGAGGGTCGTGGGCGGCGACGCCCCCCGCATCGCTCCCGGCCCGGGCCAGCCGGTGGCCCGGGGATGGACCGGGGCCCACCTGCTGGAGCAGGACGGTGCCCTTGTCTGGCGTCTCGTCCGGGACCGCTCGGCGGGCTGACGCGGCGCGCCGTGGGCGGACCGGGGGGCTCAGCCCCCCGCGGGGGCGCGATCCGGGTCCTTGCGCAGGCGTCGCACCTCGTCGGCGAAGTCGTCGACGCCGGTGAAGTCCTTGTAGACGCTGGCGAACCGGAGGTAGGTCACCTCGTCGAGGAAGCGCAGGCGCTCGAGGATGGCCAACCCGATGTGGGTCGACCCCACCTCTCCCCCACGCTGGCGCAGGCTGTCCTCCACCCCGGTGGCCAGGGCGTCGATCTGCTCCGGGGTGACCGGGCGGTTCTTGGCCGCCGCGACCACACCGGCCACGACCTTGTCGCGGTCGAAGGGCTGGCGCTCGCCGGTGGTCTTCAGCACCATCAGCGGGGCGGCATCGACCCGCTCGAAGGTGGTGAACCGGTGGCCGCAGGCCGCGCACTCCCGGCGACGACGGATGGCGGAGCCGTCGTCGGACGCCCGGGAGTCCACGACCCTGTCGTCGGGGGCGGAGCAGTCCGGGCAGCGCACGAGGGCGACGCTACCCGTCCTGCGGGGCCCTGCTCCGCCCGCGACGAAGCGGGGCGGCCTGCCGTGGGCCCGGGGCGGACGCAGGGCCGGCGCCGGCCGCCGAGCCAGCTCAGCCGACGGGGACACGGACCCGATCGCCCACCTCGAGGCGGGCGTCGCCCCGCTCGGCCAGCATGGCCTCGACCGCAGGCCGCACGTCGCCGGTGGGCTGCACGTCGCGGGCCAGGGTCCACAGCGTGTCGCCGGTGTCGGCCTCCACCACCACGGTGGGCCCGTCGATCGTGGCCGGGACCGGGGCGGCCCAGCCACCGGCCACGCTGGCCGCGGCTTGGGCCACCTGCCACCCGACGACCAGGAGGGTGACGAGGACCAGGGCGGCGATCACCCGGCGGCGCCGGTACACCGGAGCCATGACGACGGCCGATCGCCCCCCCTGCACCAGGCGGAGCGCCGGGCGAGCCGAGGGGCGCCGACCGGTCTGCGGACCGGGGGCGAAGGAGGGGCTGGGGCTGAGGACTGCGGCCATGGGGACATCCTCCCTGGGGGGTGTGACAGCGAGATCGACGCACCGGGCTGGAACGCCTGTTCGTCGTCACTCTGGCCGAACAGGCGTTCCGGCGTCAAGCACTTCTTCGAACACCTGTGCGGCGGAACAGGTGTTTGGCATCGGGTGCCCGGCGTGGTACCTTTCACGTACACCCGTTCGACCGAACGGTGCCGGAGAGGGAGACACCCCATGCCCACGCCGCAGCTCACCGCCCGCCAGCGCCAGATCCTCGACTGCATCGAGGCCACCATGCGCGAGCGGGGCTACCCACCCTCGGTCCGAGAGATCGGCGAGCAGGTGGGGCTCACCTCCCCCTCCACGGTCCACAACCACCTGGCCAACCTGCAGAAGCGCGGCTACCTGCACCGCGACCCCAGCAAGCCCCGCGCCATCGAGGTCCGCTACGACTCCATGTCCGGCGGGGTGGTCGAGCGGGGCCAGGTCCGCCACGTGCCCATCGTGGGCGACGTGGCCGCCGGGACCGACGTGCTCGCGGCCGAGAACATCACCGAGTCGATGCCGGTGCCGGCCGACCTCACCGGCGAGGGCGAGCTGTTCATGCTCCGGGTCCGGGGAGACTCCATGATCGACGCCGGGATCCTCGACGGCGACTTCGTGGTGGCCCGGGCCGAGGTCACCGCCGAGCGGGGCGACATGGTGGTGGCCGGCATCCCCGGCGAGGAGGCCACCATCAAGACCTACCTCACCAAGGGCAAGAAGGTCATCCTGCGGCCGGCCAACGAGCGCCTCGAGGACATGGTGTTCGAGCCTGAAGAGGTCAACATCTTCGGTCGGGTCGTGAGCGTGATGCGGCGGGTCTGAGCGTCGAGTCGGCCAGTTCCCCCATCGGCTGACCGATCGAGCGGTCGTTGACTGTGCGACTTCCTGGTATCGCCCGGAACTCCCTCGGGTCCCTGCGAGCCGATCAGGGGAGAGCCCGAGAAGCCAGTACGCAGGCCGGCGACGATCATAGAAACTCCCGCTAGCCCGTTTGGCCGGTCAGCCCAGCTTGGCGACGGCGTCGGTGTAGCGGGACTTGTCACGGGGGGTGCCGAGGCCCTCGGAGGCGAAGGTGTCGGCCACCTTGCCGTCCTTGTCGACCAGGAACGTGCCCCGGGTGGCGCAGCCGAGAGCCTCGTCGAACACGCCGTAGGCCGTCGCCGTCTCGCCGTGGGGCCAGAAGTCCGACAGCACCGGGAAGGTCCAGCCCTTCTGCTCGGCCCACTGCTTCTGGGCGAAGGGACTGTCGCAGGAGATGGCCAGGACCTGCACGCCCTGAGCGTCGTAGGAGGCCACGTCGTCGCGCAGCTCGCAGAGCTCGCCCTCGCAGACGCCGGTGAACGTGAAGGGGTAGAACACGATGGCCACGGCCTTGTCGCCGCGGAACGAGGACAGCCGGACGGCGTTGCCGTCGTGGTCCTTGAGCTCGAAGTCCGGGGCCTCGTCGCCGATCGCCACTGGCATGGGCACTCTCCTCTGGGTCGGGAGCGTCACCCTATGGGGTGGCGGAGGTGATCAGATCCGCCAGCACCGCATGGCACCGCTCGATCGGCTCCCGGCTCACCCTCTCGTCGGGGGTGTGGGCCAGGGTGGCGTCGCCGGGGCCGAGGTTGGCCGCCGGCACCCCCAGTGCCGAGAAGAGAGCCACGTCGGTCCAGCCCAGCTTGGCGCGCACCTCGAGGCCGTGGTCGGCGATGACGCGAGCCAGGAGCGGGTGGTCGACGGCGGGCACTGCGGGCAGGGCGGCATCGACCACCTCGAAGCTGTCGCCGTCATCGAGGAACGGGGCCACCACGGAGCGGACGTGGGCCGTGGCCTGCTCCAGGGAGCGGTCGGGGGCGAAGCGGTGGTTCAGGGTGAGCACAGCCCGGTCGGGCACGACGTTGCCGGCCACACCGCCCTCTACGTGCACGGCCTGGAGGGCCTCCCGGTACTCGCACCCGGCCAACACCGGTCGGCGCTCGGGCACGGCCGCCACCGCGGTGAGGATGTCACCCAGGCGGTGCACGGCGTTGCGCCCCATCCAGGGTCGGGCGGTGTGGGAGCGCGCCCCGACGAGCGTCACCTCGGCCCGGAGGGTGCCCTGACAGCCCGCTTCGATGGTGGCGTCGGTGGGTTCGCCCAGGATGGCCAGGTCACCGACCAGGAGGTCGGGTCGGGCCTCGGCCAGCTCGGCCAGGCCGCTGTGCACTGCGGCCACCTCCTCCCGGGCGTAGAACACCCAGGTCACATCGACGGCCGGGTCGGCGACGGTGCGGGCCAGGTGGAACATCACGGCCAGGCCGCTCTTCATGTCGGTCGAGCCCACGCCCCAGAGGGTGTCGCCCTCGATGCGGGCCCGATCGTTGCCGCCGACGGCGGGGACGGTGTCGATGTGGCCGGCCAGCACGACCCGCGTGCCGCGGTCCAGGTCGGTGCGGGCCACCACGTTGTCGCCCACCCGGGTGACCTCGAGCCCATCCACGGCGCGGAGGTCGGCCTCGATGCGGTCAGCCAGGGCGGCCTCGTCGAAGCTCTCCGAGGCCATGTCGACGAGCTCGGCGGTGAGGGCCAGGAGATCGGTCACGGGTCGAGGATACGGTCCGGTCGCGGGTCACCCCGTGCCAGATGGCCGCCGTCCGCAGGTCGGTGCCGGCCGCTCCCCTATCCTCGGCCCGTCTTCGCGACCAGGAGGAACCCTTGACCGCCGCTGCCAACGCCCCCGCCACCCCTGCTGCCCGGGGGGTCGGGCTGGCCACCTTCTCGACCAGGGGCTCGGGCACCAAGGTCCTCGACACCTGGTACCCGATCCTGGCCATCGACGCCGAGGCCGATCCCGCCCTGGCCGTGCTGAGTGCCGCCGGCGAGGGCGCCACGACGGGCACCGTGGTCGTCGATGCCGACGCTCTGCGGGCCGCGGCGGACGAGGGGGCCCCGCAGGCCGAGATCCTGCGCGCCCTGGCCGACGCCCTGGGCTACGAGGACGGCGGCTCAGGCCTGCCCGTCCGGCGGGCGGCGGTGGTGACCACCCTGGCCGATCTCGATGCTCCCCCGGTCGATGCCCACGACGTCTACCTCCGCCTCCACCTGATCTCCTCCCGGCGGGTCCCGCCGAGAGGGCTGAACCTCGACGGGCAGTTCGGGCTGCTGTCCAACGTGGTCTGGACCGATCGCGGCCCGGCCGACCCCGACGGGTTCGAGGAGGCCCGCGTCGCCCTCCGCGCCCGAGGCCAGAACGTCGAGGTCATCGGGCTCGACAAGTTCCCGCAGATGATCGACTACGTCGTGCCCTCAGGTGTCCGGATCGCCAACACCGACCGGGTGCGACTCGGTGCCCACCTGGCCGAGGGCACCACGGTCATGCACGAGGGCTACGTGAACTTCAACGCCGGGACCCTCGGGCCCTCCATGGTCGAGGGCCGGATCAGTGCCGGCGTGGTGGTCGGTCCCGACTCCGACGTCGGCGGCGGGGCCTCGATCCAGGGGACGCTGTCCGGCGGAGGCAAGGCCATCATCAGCATCGGATCGGGCTGCCTGCTCGGGGCCAACAGCGGCATCGGCATCTCCCTGGGCGACGGCTGCGTGGTCGAGGCCGGCCTGTACGTGACGGCCGGGACCCGGGTCGCCCTGCCCTCGGGCGAGGTGGTCAAGGCCAAGACGCTGTCGGGTGAGCCGGGACTGCTCTACATCCGCAACTCGGAGACCGGCGCGGTCGAGGCCCGCGCCCGCAAGGGCGACTGGGGCGGGCTCAACGCCGACCTCCACGCCAACTGAGGGCCGCGCCCGGCCCAGGGCTCACCGACCGACCGACCCACCAGGACCGGCCCCGCCGCGCTGCTGGCCGTACCCGGGCTGACCCCCATACCCGGGCTGCCCCCCATACCCCGGCTGACCCCCATACCCCGGCTGACCCCCATACCCCGGCTGACCCCCGCACCCGGGCGGAGGGCCGTACGCCCCGGGGCCGGGCGGTGGCCCGGCCGGCGGCGCATTGCGCTTGGCCCGGCCTCGGGTGCGGGCCAGGATCACGTTGGCCAACACGACCAGGCCCAGCCCGACGGCGAGGATCACGAGAGCTTGGACGACCCCGTCGCGCAACGGCCTCCACGGGCTCTCCAGCACCACCAAGGCGCTCTTGTCCGCCTCCACGCTCGGCGCCGGCTGGGACCGGAACGTGTAGTCACCGGCCTCGTCGAACCGCACCGTCAGCAGCGGGACGTACTGGTCTCCATCCTGCTCGGCGTCGATCAGCCCGTCGTAGCGGGCCAACGGGAGGGGCGTCCCCCCGTCAAGGGGGACGATCGAGATGTCGAGCTCATCGGCGAGAGAGCGCTGCTCGGCCTCGGTGAACACCATGATCGGCCCGGCGTAGGCCACGGTGTAGGAGCCGGGATCCTCGATGGTGAGGGTCTGCGACTCCCCCGGTCCGGCGAGGGATGCGTCAAAGAAGGTGTCCTGCGAGCTGCGGTACCCACCGACGACGCTCATGACGGCCAGGATGATGGCCACGACCAGTCCGGCCGTCGGCGCGAGGTACCACCAGCCCGAGGGCCTGATCGGTGCCCGTCGGGGGACGGCGGCCACCTAGGGCGTCGGAGGTGGCGGGGGTGTCCCCCCCGACGGCGGCTGCTCACCCGACGGCGGCGACCAGCCCGGCGGCGACGGCGGGGGGGTCCCACCCTCGGGCGGCGGGGAGGTCCCGAACGCCGGGGGCGCGCCCGGCGTCGACCCGCTCTGCGGTGGTGGCGGTGCGCCGACCGACGGCGCGCTGCCGTAGCCCTGGGTCGGATCCGACTGGCCGTAGCCCTGCTGGCCGTAGCCCTGCTGCTGGCCATAGGACTGCTCGCCGTAGCCCTGCTGCTGGCCGTAGCCCTGCTGCTGGTCATAGCCCTGCTGCCCGTAGGGCTGCTGCCCGTAGCCCTGCGGGGGGTAGGCCGCCGGGTTGGACTGGCGGAGCTGGCGCTTGGACTTGCCCCGTTTCACCGCCAGCACGATCACGATGATGAGGGCGATGATGAACCCGAGGGTGCCCACGACGATCATCGCCGCGACGCCCTTGCCGGCCTCGGCCAGCGGGTTGTCCTTGCCCACTGCGAAGCGTCCGCCCCCTCCGTCGAGCACCTCACCGGAGATCTGGTACTCGCCGGTCTCGTCGGCGTTGAAGGTGAACAGCGCCACCCCGTCGCGGCCGTCGTAGGAGTAGTTGAGGTCGCCGATGTACTGCTCGACGGTAACCGGTGCTCCGTCCTTGGTCACCGTGACGGTCGTCGGCGGGTCGCCGAACTCGTCATCGACCCCCGGCCGCTCGAGCCAGATGCGGTAGCCCCCGGTCGAGGTGAGGTCGACGGTGGCCTCGGTCCCGGAGTCGATGCGCGCGAAGTTGTCGACCACGTCGCTGCTGCGGGCGATCCCCATGACGAGAAGGACCACGGCGATGATGGAGAAGATGACCCAGATGGCGACTGGCAAGAGGTAGAGGACGCCACTGGGCTTCGGCTTCTGAGGAACTGTGCTCACCCGACCATCATGCACGCTCGACCTCGATGGCGCGAGCATCCGGTGCGGGGACTCCTCCCCCCACGCGAGCTCAGAGCGACGCGATGCGGGCGACGAGGGCCTCGAGGCGGTCGTCGTCCACGACCAGGGCCAGGCGCACGAACCCGGACCCGTCCGGCCCGTAGGCCGAGCCGGGGGTGACCAGGACCCCGGCGTCGCGGGCCAGCGTGCGGGTCAGATCGCTGCCATCGCCCGACGGAGCCGTGACCCACAGGTAGAACGCGCCGCCCGGCGGCGTGGCGTCGATGCCCGCAGAGCGGAGCGCGGCCACCACCGCGTCCAGGCGCCGTCGGTAGCGCTCCCGCTGGGCCTCGGCGTGGTCGTCGTCGTCGAGGGCGGCCGCACCCACCTCCTGGACGGGACCTGGGACCATGAACCCGGCGTGCTTGCGCAGCTGCGAGAGGTACGCGACCAGCTCCGGGTCCCCGGCGTAGAACCCGACCCGGAGGCCGGCCAGGTTCGAGCGCTTCGACAGCGAGTGGACGGCCAGCACACCCTCCGACCCCGACGACAGGATCGTGCGGGGCGGGCCGTCCCAGGTCAGCTCGGCGTAGCACTCGTCGGACGCGACGATCACGTCGTGGTCGCGGCCCCACCGGGCGACCGCATCGAGGTCGTCGAGGGCGCCGGTCGGGTTGGACGGGCTGTTGGACCACAGGCAGAGGGCGCGCGCCGCGTCGGAGGGGTCGATGGCGGCGAGGTCGAGGGCACCGGAGGGCCCGGACGGGACGGCGACCGCACGACACCCGGCCAGCTGCGCACCCATGGCGTAGGTCGGGTAGGCGACGGCCGGGTGGAGCACGGTGTCGCGGTCGGGCCGGCGCAAGCGCAGCCACTGCGGCAGGCCGGCCACCAGCTCCTTGGACCCGATGGTGGCGGCCACCGCACCGGGGTCGACCTCCACGCCGAAGCGACGTTGCAGCCACCCGGCGGCGGCCCGACGGAAGCCCTCGGTGCCGATCGAGGGTGGGTAGGAGCGCGCCGCGAGAGAGCGAGACAGGACCTCGGAGACAAAGTCGGGCGGAGCGTCGATCGGTGTCCCGATGGTGAGGTCGATCATGGCGCCGGGATGGGCCGCGGCTAGGGCCCGGACCTCCGCGAGGGTCTCCCACACCAGGGGCGGCGGCTGGAACCCGGCCCCGGTCACGTCGGTCGGCCCGGGTCGATGGTGGTCACGTCGAGCTCCTCCGCAGCCGGCGGGGCGGGAGCGACCCCCACCACCCGGCCCCCACGCCGACCCAGGGCCAGCAGCCCTTCGCGATCGAGCGTGGCCCGGTGCCGGACGCCCGGGCTGGCCCGGGCCGCCTCCAGTGCCTCCCGGCCCTCGCGCCCGGCGGAGAACCACGCAGCCACCGCCTCCTCGTCGGCGCCGGCGTCGCCCGACCCGAGCGCCTGGGCCAGGTCCTGGAGCGTGCCGGACAGCGCCTCCATCTGGGACCCCAGGGCCCGACGGTTGGTCACCGCCATGTCGGCACCCAGGGTCGGGTGACCGCCCGCCACCCGGGTCAGGTCGGCGAAGGACCCGGCGGCCAGGGCCCGGGCCAGGCCGGTGCCCTCGTCCGACCTGAGGAGAGAAGCCGCGGCCGCAGCCAGCGCGTAGGGCAGGTGGCTGACCAGGGCCACGGCCTCGTCGTGGCCGGCGACGTCGACGGGCACGACCTCAGATCCCACCGCGGTGGCCAGGGCGGCGGCCTCGGCCCACCGGCCCAGCGCCACCGGCGGGTCGAGGGCCAGGGCCCACCGGCGCTCCTCGAACAGGTGCGGGTCGGCCGCGGCCCAGCCCTGGTGCTCGGTGCCCGCCATCGGGTGACCGGGCACGAAGACGGAGGGGTCGGCCAGGGCGGAGGCGGCCGCCGCCGTCACCGGGCCCTTGACCGATCCGACGTCGGTGACCGTCGGGCTCCGGGCTCCGGCCGGAAGGGCTGCGGCTACTCCGGCCAGGTGCTCGGACAGCGCCGGCAGCGGGACGGCCAGCACCACCAGCTCGGCCTCGCCCACCACGGCGCGGACGTCGCCGACCACGGTGATGCCGGCATCGGCGGCATCGGCCCGGGTGGCCTCGGACCGCGTGGTGGCCACCACGTCGACGCCTCGGGCCACCAGGTCGCGAGCCAGGGAGCCGCCGATGAGCCCCAGCCCCACGATGCCGATGGTGCGGCTGGTCCCCGTCATGGGCCCGGGGGCCAGGCGGGGTAGGACCCGAGCCGCTTGACGGTGCAGCCCAGCTGCTCCAGCTCGGCCAGGGCCGCGCCGACACCCGGGTCGGAGGCATGGCGGTCGATCGTGAGCACGAAGCAGTACACGCCGAGCCCCTGGCGCAGCGGCCGGCTGAGGATGTTCGAGAGGTTGAGGTCACGGCGGGAGATGGGCTCGAGGATGCGGAGGAGGATGCCGGGCACCTCCGACGGCGGGGTCACCACGACGGTGGTCTTGTCGTCACCGGTCGGCCCCACCTCCTCCCGAGCGACCAGGGCGAACCGGGTCTGCGCCCCCAGATGGTCCTCGACTCCGACGGCAACCGGGTCCAGCCCGGCCAGCAGGCCGGCCTTGGCCGAGGCGATGGCCACCAGCCCGGGCTCCTCGGAGCCGGCGACCAGGCGGCAGGCCTCGCTGGTGGAGGTCGTGGGTCGGCACTCCAAGGAGCGGCTGCCCCACCACCGCGTGCACTGGGCCAGGCCGACGGGGTGGCTGAGCACCGTGGCGGGCTCGCTCTCGTCCCCGGGGCGCCGCAGGGCCGAGAAGGTGACGGGGACGACGACCTCCTCTCGCAACACGACGTCGGTCGTCTCGAACACCAGGACGTCGACGGTGCCCGTGACCCCACCCTCGACGGAGTTCTCCACCGGCACCAGGCCCATGTCGCAGCGGCCCTGGTCCACGTCGTGGACGATCTCCTGCACGGTCGGTCGGGGCACCATCCGGGCCCCCTTGGGGACGTGGCGCAGCCGGTCGGCCCCGGCATGGGCGAAGGTGCCCTCGGGGCCGAGGTACTCGACGACGGCGGGCACCGTCAGGCCGGGTGTCCGAGGCGGAGGACGGCGTTCTTCTGGGCCGGGCTCGACTGGCGACCGACCGACGCCGGCGGCTCCACGAACGGGGCCACCACCTCGGCGCTGTCGCGGTGCGGGTAGGCGCCGACCACCTTGATCTGGGCACCGGCGGACCACAGCTCCTCGAGCACGGCCTGCATCCGGGGCTCGGCCAGGTGGGCCTCGGCGGTCACGAGGAAGCAGTAGTTGGCGGCCGAGCTCAGGGGTCGGCTGTGCAGGCTGACCAGGTTCACATCGTGCTCGCTGAAGGCCTCGAGGAACCGCTGCAGGTTGCCGGAGCGGTCGCTGGGCTGGGTCAGGACGAGGGTGGTCTTGTCCCGGCCCGTCGGGGGGGCCACGGCCTGGCCGACCAGGAAGAACCGGGTGCGGGCCTCGGGCATGTCCTCCACCCCGGCGGCCAGCGGCACCAGCCCGTGGGACTGGGCCACCTCCCGCGGGGCCAGCACCACCAGCGAGGTGTCGCCCGTCTCGATGGCGGTGCGACAGGCCTCCTGGGTCGACCCGACGAACCGGGTGACCAGACCGTTCTCGCGGATGAAGCGATGCGAGTGCTCGATGGCGCGAGGCGCAGAGATGGCGACGCGCCCCTCGGCCGGCGCGTCGGAGGGCACCCGGAAGGCGTCGAGCGTCTCCCCCACGACGACCTCCTCACTGACGAAGACCCGGGAGGTGCCGAAGATCAGCCGGTCGAGGACAGCGGTGTTCTCGCCCTCGTAGGAGTCCTCCACCGGGAGGAGGGCCACGCATCCGGGAGCGTTCTCCACCGTCTCCAGGACCTCGGCCACGGTGGCCATGGCCAGGACCTCGACCGCCGAGGGGTCGACGGTGGTCAGCTGCTCGACGGCGCGTCGCGACAGCGGGCGGTGCGAGGTGAGGTGCAGGAGGAGGGATGCGTCCATGACCGGGGCGAGGCTAGTGGTGCCCGCCGCCGGTCCGACCCCTGGGCCGCGGGCGCAGCCTCACGGCGTCGCCGCGTCGACCACGAACTCGGCCAGGCGGGAGCGGCCCGCGTCGTCGAGGCGGGCGAGGACGGCCATGGCCGAGGTCCCGGCCTCCTCGGACAGGACCTCGCCCTCGCGATGGATCTCGGCCAGGACGTCGCCCCGGGCGAAGGGGACCTCCAGCTCGACCACGGTGGTCGTGGCCCGCAGCTGCTCGGAGAGGGCGGCCAGGAGGCCGTCGAGACCCGCGCCGGTCGCCCCCGACACGGCGACCGAGCCGGGGTGGCGGTCGACCAGGCGCTTGGCCTCGGGGGTGAGGTCGGCCTTGTTGAAGCAGAGCAGCTCGGGGACGGCGCCGGCGTCGATCTCGTCGAGCACGTCGCGCACGGCGGCCATCTGGAGCTCGGGGTCCGGTGAGGAGGCATCGACCACGTGCACCAGCAGGTCGGCCTGGGCGGCCACGTCGAGGGTGGAGCGGAAGGCCTGGACCAGGTGGTGGGGCAGCTTGCGCACGAAGCCGACGGTGTCGGTGGCGAACACCGTCTCGCCTCCGGGCAGGGCCAGGCGTCGGGTGGTCGCGTCGAGGGTCGCGAACAGCCGATCCTCGACGTGGACGTCGGCGTCGGTGAGCCGGTTGAGCAGGGTCGACTTGCCGGCGTTGGTGTAGCCGACGAGGGCCACGTGTCCGGTGCGGCTCTGGTGCCGCGCCTTGCGCTGGGTGGCGCGGTGCTGGGTGATCTCCCGGAGGTCGGCTTCGAGCTTGTGGACGCGACGCAGCACCCGTCGGCGGTCCACCTCGAGCTGGGTCTCACCGGGGCCACGGCGAGCGCCCAGGCCGCCGCCCGAGCCACCGGCCTGCTGCGACAGCGAGCCGCCCTTGCCCCGGAGGCGGGGCAGCCGGTAGCGGTGCATGGCCAGCTCGACCTGGGCCTTGCCCTCCTGGCTGGAGGCGTTCTGGGCGAAGATGTCCAGGATGACCGCGGTGCGGTCGATGGCGGTGCGGCCCAGCTTCTTCTCCAGGTTGTTCTGCTGGGCCGGGCTGAGCTCGTCGTCGAAGACGACGGTGTCGCAGTCGACCGCCTCGGCCAGCTCCTTGAGCTCGGCCACCTTGCCGGTGCCGATGTAGGTCGCGGGCTCAGGGCGGGTCCGGCGCTGGAGCACCCGACCGACGACGTCGGCGCCGGCGGTGTCGACGAGCAGCTCGAGCTCGTCCAGGCTGGCCTCGGTGTCCTCGTCGGTCGCCGGGGCGAGGGTGACGCCGACGAGGAGGATCTTCTCCCGGAAGGTGCGCTCGATGAACGCCCCCGACGTGCCGCCGTAGTCGCCGAACGCGCCGCGGTGGCTGTCCTCGTCCCGGGGCTGGAGGACCACATCCCCCTCGTCGGGATCGTCGACGCGGCTCACGTCGTGGTCGACGGGGCCGTGGTCGGCGGGCAGATCGTCTCTGTGGTCGGGCGACGGCGGCATCACCCGACCTCCACGGTGGCGATGCGGACGGCCGGCCCGTGCAGGGTCATGCGCTCGCCCACCGACACGGTGACGTCGCCGCCCCGCATGTGGACCACCACGTCGGTGCCCACCAGGCCCCAGTCGTGCGCAGCACGGGCGGCGGCGGTGGCCCCGGTGCCGCAGGCCTCGGTGGCCCCGGCGCCCCGCTCCCAGATGGCCATCGTCAGCGCATCGTCCTCCCCCGGGGACGGGGCGACGGCGTGCACGTTGATGCCCGCGCGGTAGGCGGCCTCCCAGTGACGGCCGGCCCGGTGGACGTCGACCGCGCCCGGGTCGTCGACCAGCAGCACGAGGTGGGGGTTGCCCAGGTCGAGGGCACGGGTCTGCTTGGGCTCGGCGGCCAGCGCCACCGGATCATCGGCCTCGGCGATCGGGCCCCGCTCGCCGTCGGGCTCCGGTCCAGGTGCGGCCGGGCCCATATCGACCGACGCCACCACGCTGGTCGCGTCGGGTCCGGGCTCCACGGAGACGGTGCGGGGGCCGCCCTCGGTGGCGATGAGGAGCTCCACCCGAGCGACGCCTCGACGGTCGGCCTCGGCCTGGGCCAGGCAACGGATGCCGTTGCCGCTCATCTCGGCCCCGCTGCCGTCGGCGTTGTAGAGGGTCATGACCAGGTCCGCACCCTCGGTGTCGGTGATGCCGAGGAGGAGCCCGTCGGCGCCGATGCCCCGGTGGCGGTCGCACCAGCGGCGCCCCTCGTCGGCCCCCACCCCGGCCAGGGCGTCGGCCGGGCCCAGCAGGACGAGGAAGTCGTTGCCGAGGCCGTGGTGCTTGGTCAGGCGATGGGTCATGGTCCTCCGGGATCGCAGGCGCGTCGAGTCGGGCTCCAGTCTCGCAGGGCGCGGCCCCGATCCCGCAGGACTTCCGGCCGTCGTCCCCGAGCCGGTCCCGGCAGGTCGGCGTGGTCCAGGGCGCGTGACGGTGACCCTGGCCGACAGCCGGCAACACCGTGGCCCGGTCGCCCTCGACCGGTACCCGCTCGACGCTCAGAGGACGAGGCCGAAGCAGCGGGTCTGCTCCGCGCCGCAGTAGTCCCCGTAGGGCGCCACTGGCGACCAGCTGGCCGAGACGCACAGGGCCATGGCCTCGGGCTGGGCCGTCCCCGTCGCCAGGAACATCCGCTGATAGCCGAGCTCGCGTGCCGTGCCCTCGAGGTGGGCCAGCACGGCCCGGCCCGCGCCCCGGCCTCGGACCTCGGCGATGGTGAACATCCGCTTGATCTCGGCATCGGTCTCCCGCCCGCCGGGCAGGGGCCGGAGAGCGCCGCACCCCACGGCCCGCCCCTCCGACCAGGCCACCAGGAAGGTGCCGAGGGGCCGGCGGACGGCATCGGGGGCGACGGCCCAGCGCCCGTCCGCAGGGGGCGCAGACTGCGGCGCAGGCCAGGCCCCATCGGGCGGTGGACCCGGTGGCGGGGTCAGGGCCGAGCCATCCCACGGCCCGTACCGCACGTCGAGGTCGGCCAGCAGGGCATCGACCAGCGTCGTGCCCAACTCGCTCCCCCACGGCTCGTCGATCACCTCGATCGCAGGCCCTCCCGCTGGTGTCGTCATCACCCCATGATGGCGAGCCGCGCCCGTGTCTCCCCACCGAGAATCCATCTGCGTGCCCTGCTGGTCGGGAACCGGCGGCACTTGTCAGCGGTCTTGCTCGATAGCTGCCGCAGGTACGCACCACCGGCCCGACCACCGCGAACCGGCGGCACTTATCGACGGTCTTGCTCGACAGCTGCCGCAGGTACGCGTGTTGCGGTCAGGAGAGGGCGGCGGCCAGCAGGGACGCGACCCGCTCGGTGGCGTCAGCCGGGTCGGAGTCAGCGTCGACCCAGGTGATCCGGGGGTCGCGGCGGAACCACACCCGCTGGCGGCGAGCGAAGCGACGGGTCCGGCGCACAGCCAGGTCCACCGCCTCGTCGAGCGACAGCTCGCCCCGACGGTGGGCCAGCAGCTCCCGGTAGCCGAGGGCCTGGCCCGCCGTGTGGCTGAGGGGCTGCTCCAGGGCGAGGAGCCGGTCGACCTCGGCGAGGAACCCGTCCTCCAGCTGCTGTGCGTACCGGGTCTCGATGCGGGCGGCCACCACGGTGGGCGGGAGTCGGATGCCCACCTGCGGGATGCCGCCGATCGGGTGACTCCCCAGACCTGGCCCGTAGGAGGAGAACGGTCGGCCGCTGCCCAGGCAGACCTCCAGGGCACGGATTGTCCGGCGCCGGTTGTCGGGCTCGTTCCGAGCGGCAGCCACTGGGTCCAGCTCGACGAGACGGGCGTAGAGCGCGCGGGTGTCGGGCTCGGCCTCCAGCTCCCCTCGCACGTCGAGGAACTGACCGGGGATCTCCAGGTCGTCGACCACCGCCCGCAGGTACAGGCCGGTGCCGCCCACCAGCACCGCTCGCCGCCCCCTCGCCCCGATGTCAGCCAGCGCGACCCGCGCCTCGGCCTGGAACCGGGCCACCGAGTAGTCCTCCCAGGGGTCGGCCACGTCGATGAGGTGGTGGGGCACCTCGTCCTGTTCAGCGCGCGTGGGCTTCGCCGTCCCCACGTCCATGCCCCGGTACACCTGCATCGAGTCGATCGACACCAGCTCCACGTCACCCCGCGCCTCGGCCACGGCCAGCGCGAGGGCGGACTTCCCCGACGCGGTGGTGCCGACCAGAGCGACCGCGGGTGCGTGCTTCGCCACCTGCGTCACCGCGCCCACGGGTCCAGCCGCGGGCCAGAGCGCGCCCGACCGGGCGCAGGTCGGAGCTGGGCTGGCACGGGTCCATGATGCCTGCGGAGCTCCAGGGACGACGCGCCGGCCCTGCTGGGCCCAGCAGGGCCGATGCCCGCCGCGCCCGGCGAGCGACATCATCCAGCCCTGTGCGGGCCTCGCCACGGCGCCGAGGTCCGGGGAGCGCCTTGCGCTCGCGCCCAGTGCCCGAGCCCTGGCCCCCGAGACCCCGACCGGGTGCGCGTCGATCGGCGCGTCGGCGGCGGCCGAAGGCATCCGGGCCGTGCGGCGCCGTCAACCAGGGGCGTCCGTACGAGTCCCCGCCCAGTGGCCGCCCGAGGAGCGGCACCAGCGGTCGTCCCGAGTCTGCCACGGGTCCCTCGACCCGGTCGCACCGACCGCTCGGCCCGAGTACGGTCGCCTCGTGGTCACGCCGGGGGCTGCCGACGACCCCACGTCACGCTCACCGCCGCCCTCGGCCGCCTCCCCCACCTGAAGGGCGCTCGCATGGACCCCAGCCTCGCTCGCCGCTTGTCGGCCGAGGGGATCGGCACCTTCTGGTTGGTGCTCGGCGGCTGCGGCACGGCCGTCATCGCGGGTGACCACGTCGGGTTCCTTGGGGTCGCGCTGGCGTTCGGCCTCACCGTGCTCACCATGGCCTACGCCCTGGGCCACATCTCCGGCGGGCACTTCAACCCGGCGGTCACCCTGGGCCACGTCCTGGCCAAGCGGTTCCCGAGGAGCGATGCCCTGCCCTACATGGCCGCCCAGGTCGTGGGGGCCATCGCCGCCGCCGGGATCCTCCTCGTCATCGCCAACGGCCGCCCCGACTTCGCCGCCGACGACAACTTCCTGGCCGCCAACGGCTACGGGCCAGAGGGTTCGCCCGAGGGCTACAACCTCCTGGCCGCGGCGGTCACCGAGGTGGTCCTGACCTTCGGCTTCATCCTGGTCATCCTGGGCGCCACCGACACCCGCGCCCACCCGGCGCTGGCCGGGGTGGCCATCGGGCTGGCCCTCACCCTCATCCCCCTGATCTCGATCCCGGTGACCAACACGTCGGTCAACCCGGCCCGCTCCATCGGCCCGGCTCTGTTCGTGGGTGGGACCTGGTTGCGCCAGCTGTGGCTGTTCCTCGTGGCTCCGCTCCTCGGCGGTGGCCTGGCCGGGCTGGCCTACCCCGCCCTCTTCGGCGAGGCCCGGGGCGACACCACCGCCGCCTGACGTCGCGGCACATCGGGTGGGCCCGATCTGAGCACCATCGCGCCGCCGGTGGCGCGCTCGTGGCTCAGAAGCGACGACGGTGAGGCAGACGGCTAGACCGACGCCACCGGGATGCTGGTGCGGTGGCGGGCAGGGGCAATCACGTCGACCAGCTCGCCCTTGAGGTGGTGGGACGCAGCTTCGGTCACCCGGACGTGGGCGTAGGTGCCGACCCGCAGCGGCGTGGGGCTGGGGAAGTGGACCAGCTTGTTCTGGCCGGTGCGACCGGTGAGCACCGAAGGGTCCTTGCGGGACGGGCCCTCCACCGCCACCTCCTCGACCCTGCCGATCCGGGCCCGGTGGGTGGCCACTGCAGTCCGCTCGACGACCACCTTGAGCCGCTCGAAGCGCTCGGCCACGACCTCGGGCGGGACCTCCTGGTCGGCCATCTCAGCCGCCTCGGTGCCCGGTCGGGAGGAGTAGATGAAGGTGTAGGCCGAGTCGTAGCCGGCCTCGGCCGCCACCTCGAGGGTGCGGACGAAGTCGTCCTCGGTCTCGCCGGGGAAGCCCACGATGATGTCGGTGGTCACGGCCAGGTCGTCGATGGCTGCACGGGCGGCGGCCAGACGCCCCAGGTACCGCTCGGCGGTGTAGCCCCGGTGCATGGCGGCCAACACGCGGTCCGACCCCGACTGCAGCGGCAGGTGGAGGTGGTTGCAGACCGCGGGCACCTCGGCCATGGCCGCGATGGTCTCGGGCCGAAGATCCTTGGGATGCGGGCTGGTGAACCGAACGCGGCGGATGCCGTCCACCGCACCCGTGGCGCGGAGCAGGTCGGCGAACAGCGGACGGACCCGCACGTCCTCCCCGGCCTGACGGGCGGCCAGGGTGATGTCGCGGCCGTAGGAGTTGACGTTCTGACCGAGCAGGGTGACCTCACTGACCCCGTCGTCGGCCAGGGCGCGGACCTCCTCGACCAGGGCGTCGAAGGGCCGGCTGATCTCCGGTCCCCGTACCGCGGGGACGATGCAGAAGGCGCAGGAGTTGTCGCAGCCGATCTGGATCGTGACCCAGGCGGTGTGGCCCAGGCCGCTGCGGGTGCGCAGGGCCGAGGGGAACATGGTGGCGTCGTCGGCCACCGCGGCATCGAGGATCTCGGTGATCGGGCCGCCCGCCTTCGCCTCGGCCACCAGCTCGGCCGCCCGGTGCACGTTGTGGGTCCCCAGCACCACGTCGACGTACGGGGCGCGGGCCCGCACCTGGTCGCGGTCCTTCTGGGCCAGGCAGCCGCTGACCACGATCTGGAGATCGGGTCGGGCGTCCTTGCGGGACTTCAGGTGCCCGAGGGTGCCGTACAGCTTGTTGTCGGCGTTCTCGCGGATGCAGCAGGTGTTGAGGACGATGACGTCGGCGTCGTCCTCGCTGATGGTCGGGGTCAACCCATCGGCCTCCAGCAGCCCGGCGATGCGCTCCGAGTCGTTCTCGTTCATCTGGCACCCGAAGGTGCGCACGAGGTACCGGCGCGAGCCGTCGGCGGGAGCATCCATGGCCCAGCGAGTCTACGGAGCGCCCGCGGCCCTCCCCTGATCCCGGTGCCGGGCGTCGGCGGTGTGACCGGCCGACCGCCCCTTCACCAGGGCGTGGGGGCGCCGCCGTTCGCGACGGGATCGGGTCGGCCGGGGTCATCGGGGGCCACCTCCCGGCGTTCCCGGTCCTCCAGCCAGGGGCGGAGGGCGGTGCGGGCCTCGCCATCGATCTCGATGTCGGCGAACGAGGGGGTGACGACGATGTCGAGGCCGCTGATCGAGAGGATCCCTCGGGCGATCACCGACGCCTTGGTGGCCTGGTTCAACGCCCCCGCCCCCACGACCTGGATGAAGACGGCGCCGGAGGTGCGGATGGCGCCCGCGATGGCGCCGGCGACCGAGGCGGGCTCGAGGTCATCGAGACCTTGAGGGTCTCGACGGTGGCGGGGATCCCAGTTTGGGGTGAGTGGCACTCGCCCGGAGGGTGCGCCGGGCGGGCTGGAGCCGAGGTGGGGCGGGCGACGGCCATGGGGCGCGGACGCCACCCGCCCCACCGGTCTGTGGGCCGGCACGGGGCCGACCGGGAGAGGATCAGTCCTCGAGCTCGAGGGAGATCGGCTCCTCGTCGGCCTCGGTCATGGCGTCGTCGCCGTCGCTGTCGTCGAGGCCCGTCTCCCGCCGGATGCGCTCGGAGACCTCGACCATGATCTCGGGGTTGTCGAGGAGGAAGCCCTTGGCGTTCTCCCGGCCCTGGCCCATCTGCTCGCCCTCGTAGGTGTACCAGGCCCCGGACTTCTTCACGATGCCCAGGTCGACGCCGATGTCGAGGACCGAGCCCTCGCGGCTGATGCCCTTGCCGTACATGATGTCGAACTCGGCCTGCTTGAACGGCGGGGCGACCTTGTTCTTGACCACCTTGACCCGGGTGCGGTTGCCCACCACCTCGACGCCGTCCTTGATGGACTCGATGCGGCGGATGTCGAGCCGGACCGACGAGTAGAACTTCAGCGCCCGCCCGCCAGGGGTGGTCTCGGGCGAGTTGTGCACCATGACCCCGTCCACGAAGTAGTTGTGGGTGCCCTCAACCTCGATGTCGTAGCGGGAGCTGTTCTCGGTCGGCAGCTCCAGCGGCGAGATGTCGAGCACCGGGACCGGCATCAGCTCACGTCGCATCTCCCGGAACATCGGCTCCACCGCGAACCGACCCCGGTACTTGGGAAGGAGCTTGTACTCCATCGAGGGGTGGATGAAGGGTGCGACCAACGCATGCAGCTTGGCCGTCTCGGCGGTCGAGAACTGGAGCACCGGCATCTTCCGCGCGCCCCGCTCGACGACCTTGGCCTCAAGGCCCCAGGTGTCGGCGAGGTGGTCTCGCAGTCGCCGTCGGGTGTCGGGCGACATGGCCTTGACACAGATCTCGCTGCGACCGCTTCCGCCCTCAGTCCGGGCCTGGAGACCCTTCGAACGCAACGTGAAGCCGTCATCGTCCTGGTACCAGAGAGCGAGCGACAGCGGCGTGAGCTGCTTGAAGTAGTCCTCGCTGAGGACCTTCGCGCCTTCGACATAGACCGCCCGTCGCAGCTCCGCCAGCTCGGCCAGCGGTTGGACGTCGAAGAACACCGCGCCCTTGGCGTTGGACGACCGGGAGACCGAGAGGTTGGAGAACAGAGAGGCCTTCCACTCGGCGTACTCCGCTTGGGACGCGCCGTGCCCCCACCGGAACCGTGCCGCCAGCCCGTTCTTGTTGGGCGACAGTGCCCCATCGCCCATGAGACTTCCCAGCAGCACCTGCCACTGGAAGTCGGACAGGTGGTGCTCGACCGAGCGGAGCACGCGGTCACCCACCTCGATCTCCTGTGCCTCGCGCCAGCCGCTCGGCGTCATGATCTGGTGGTTTGGGGTGACCGAGAAGCTGGAGAAGGACTTGTGGCCCACTCGCGGGACCTGAAAGCGCAGGAACTCGCTGGTCAGCCCGTTGTCGTACCAGTCGATCACTCTGCGGGGCACGACCTCTCCGGACTCGAAGTCGTAGCTCAAGACCTCCACCGGCATCCGCTCCTTGACGATCCTGGCGATCTTCTCGGTCGTGCCGTCGGCCAGAGACACCACCGACCGTCCGTGGACGCACCCGAACATGACCCCGATCTTCTCCCGCAGCTGGTTGATGAAGACGCAGATGGTGTCGGTCTTGTGCAGGTTGCCGGTGAGCTTGCGCAGGGCCTGGGACATGAGCCGGGCCTGGAGGCCGACGTGGCTGTCGCCCATCTCGCCCTCGATCTCGGCCCGGGGGGTGAGGGCGGCGACCGAGTCGATCACCACCACGTCGAGCGCCCCGGAGCGGACGAGCATGTCGCAGATCTCCAGGGCCTGCTCCCCCGTGTCGGGCTGGGAGATGAGCATCTCGTCGACGTCGACCCCGATGTTGCCGGCGTAGATCGGGTCCATGGCGTGCTCGGCGTCGATGTAGGCGCAGATGCCGCCGTTGCGCTGGGCCTCGGCCACCACGTGCATGGCCAGGGTGGACTTGCCCGAGGACTCCGGGCCGTAGATCTCACAGACCCGGCCTCGGGGCAGGCCGCCGATGCCGAGGGCGATGTCGAGGGCCATGGCCCCGGTGGGCACCGACTCCATGGCGGTGATGCCTCGCTCGCCCATCTTCATGACCGAGCCCTTGCCGAACTGCTTCTCGATGCTGCCGAGAGCCATGTCGAGGGACTTCTGACGATCTTCCACGGTGGTGGTCCTTTCCAGAGTGGCCCCCTGCGGGGCCTGACGAGTGCCGGCTGCGGAACGCCGCAGCGACCGATGAGGGGGACCCTACGGAGGGGGTGTGACAGCGAGCCGGCGACGGGGCACCAGCGGGGCGGATGGGGACGACAGGACTGTAGTTTCGAACAGTCGTTCGGTCAAGCACCCAGGCGCCCGGAAGGGAGGTTGGACGTGGTCAGTGCCCGGGTCGGGACGGGTCGCTCGATGCCGACGCCCGGCGCGTTCCCGGATCCACCCCGTGCATCCCTCGGACGGTAGGTGATGGAGCCGAAGGCAGCCTGAGCAGCCCAGCCGAACGGGGTGCGGGGTTCGGCGCAGGCGCGGCTACGCCTCGTCGCGCTCCCAGGCGGGCATCGAGCGGGCGTCGAGGTCCGCAGCGTCCGGACCGGCACCGAGTCGCGCCGCAAGGCGCGTCCGGAGAAGGCCCAGGCCCGAGATCACCGAGAACTGGCGGACCCGGAGGCGATCGCCGGGCAGCTGGAGGCGGACCGACGACACCTCGTCGTCGATGTCGAGGCCCACGAACACGGTTCCCGGCTCCTCGCCGTCTTGGCCCTCGGGCCCGGCCACCCCGGTGAACGAGACGCCGACGTCCGCGCCCAGCACCCGCCGGACGCCGCTGGCCATGGCCTCGGCCGCACCCGCGCTGACCACCGGGCCGTCGCCCACGTCGAGCAGGTCGTGCTTGACCTCGGAGGCGTAGCACACGATCGCGCCCCGGAAGCCCTTCGATGCGCCGGGCACGTCGGTGATCCGCGACGCCGCCAGTCCTCCGGTGAGTGACTCGGCCAGGCCCAGGGTCAGCCCGTTGCGCTCCAGCAGGGCGAGGACCGCGCTCTCCATGGTCTCGTCGTCGAGCCCGAAGATGAGGTCGGGTCCCAGGATGGCCCGGACCTCGGCCTCCTCGGCGGCCAGCAGTGCCTCGGCCGCGTCGGCGGAGGCGGCCTTGGCGGTGAGCCGCACCTTCAGCCCCTCGATGCCCGAGGCCAGGAAGGCGATGGTCACCGCACCGGCGGCCTCGCCTGACACGGAGGCGCGATCGAGGGCCGTCATGCGGTCGGCCAGTCGCTCGGCCAGGCCCGACTCGCTCTCGCCCCACGTGCGGAGGGTGCGACTGCGGATGACGGCGGTGACGCCGGCCCGCTCCTGGAGGTCGGGGAAGATCGCCCCGGCCATGATCGCCTTCATCTCGTACGGCACGCCCGGCACCGCGTAGATCACCTTGTCGACGGGCTGGCCGTCGGGCCCCGGCCGACGGAAGGGGCAGATGAGGCCCGGAGCGGTCCCCGGTTGCGGATCGGCGATGGCGGTGGCCCCGACGGGGACCTCGGCCTGGCGCAGGTTGTTCATGGGCATGCGCCGACCCCGGCCACCGAACATGGCCTCGATGCGGGCCGCGACCTCGTCGTCGAGGTCGAGGTCGACGCCCATGACCCGGGCGATGGCGTCGCGGGTGATGTCGTCCTGGGTGGGGCCCAGACCCCCGCAGACGATCACCGCGTCGGCCCGGTCCACCGCCTCGGAGAGGACCGCGACGATGCGATCCATGTTGTCGCCGACCTTGGTCTGGCGCAGCGAATCGATGCCGACCAGGGCCAGCTGCTCACCGATCCACGACGAATTGGTGTCCACGATCTGGCCGAGCAGCAGCTCGGTCCCCACAGCCACGACTTCACAGCGCACGGCGGCAACCTACCGCCGGCCGGGACCGGGCCCGACCGGGGCGGCGCGCGTCGGGTCCGGTCGTTCCGCCGAGGGGCGTCACCCACGGGCGTCGGCGTCGACGGGGAGCTGGATGCGGACGACCACCGGCCGGTGGTCCGAGACGGGGACGTCGCGCACCTCAGCGCCCAGGACGGCGATGTCGGAGCTGACGAGGACGTGGTCGAGCACCCGGCGCCCACAGGTGGGACGGGTGGGGTCGCTGGCTACCTGGAGCGATGTTCGGCGCACCGCTTCGGCCAGGACGGCGGGAACCTGGTTGAGGTCGCCCAGGGCGATCACCGGACCACGGTTCCGGCCGGCGAGGGCCAGGACGGCGAGCGTCTGGGCCCGCTGCGGCGCGGGTCGGAAGGTGACCAGGTCGACCAGGCTGCGGTCGGAGACCAGGCCGAGGTGGGTGTTCATGACCGTCAGCGGCACTCCGCCGATGGACGTGGTGACCACCTGGACCTTCCTCGGCTCCCGTCGATCGTCGGGCAAAGAGTGGTCGTGGACCTCGGTGATCGGTCCTCGCGACAGCACGCCGATGCCGTAGTCGCTCTGACGGCCCTCCAGGTGGGCGACCCGGGGGGCGTCGCCCCGGTCGCGGGCCCGGGCCAGGCTGGCCCGCATCCTGGCCTCGGGGACCGTCGCCGTGAAGTGAGCGTGGCCAGTGACGCCATGTCGCTTCTCCAGGGCCTCGACCAGGATCGGGACGTCAGCGGCGTGGACCTCTTGGAGGGCGGCCACATCGACACCGCCGTCGGCCGCGATCACCTCCGCGACCCGATCCAGGTCATCGGGCCCGGTGCCGGCCGGACCGGATGCGCCACGCCCGAGGTTGAAGGTCATGACCGATCCGGACCCCGGGCCCCCCACCACCTGGACGCTCTCGTCGCCCGTTGCCCTCGACGCCCGCGTCATCGGCTCCGGCCTATCCGTTCGCTCGACCCAGACCCCACGTCCGGAGAGAAGCCGCTCAGAGGGGCATGCCCACGTACTTGGTCTCCAGGTACTCGTCGATGCCCTCGGCCCCGCCCTCTCGGCCGAAGCCGGAGTGCTTGATGCCGCCGAAGGGAGCGGCCGGGTTGGAGACGAGGCCGGTGTTGAGCCCGACCATGCCGGCCTCGATGGCCTCGCAGACGGTGAACGCCCGCTTGAGGTCCTGGGTGTACACGTAGGACACCAGGCCGAACTCGGTGTCGTTGGCCCCGGCGATGGCCTCCTCGTCGGTGGCGAAGGTCGTGATCGGGGCGACCGGCCCGAAGATCTCCTCCTCCAGCAGGCGGGCGTCGTCGGGCACCGAGCCCAGCACCGTCGGAGCGTAGAAGTAGCCCCGATCGCCGACGGACTCGCCGCCGGTGAGCACCTTCGCCCCCTTGTCGACCGCATCGCCGACCAGCTCGGCGACCTTGTCCCGGGTGTCGGAGTCGACCAGCGGGCCGACCTCCACGCCGTCCTCGGTCCCCCGGCCCACCGACAGCGCCTTCATCCGCTCGGTGAGCGCGGACGAGAACTCGTCGGCGACTGACTCGTGGACGAGGAACCGGTTGGCAGCGGTGCAGGCCTCGCCGCCGTTCCGCATCTTGGCCACCATGGCCCCGTCGACGACGGCGTCGATGTCCGCGTCGCCGAAGACCACGAAGGGAGCGTTGCCGCCCAGCTCCATCGACACCCGGAGCAGCTGCTCGGCCGACTGCTCCATCAGGCTGCGTCCGACGCCGGTCGATCCGGTGAACGAGAGCTTCCGCAGCCTCGGGTCACGGATGAGCGGCTCGATCACTTCGCCGGTGGTGGAGGTGGTGATGACGTTGAGGACGCCGTCGGGCAGGCCGGCCTCACTGAGGATCTGGGCCAGCATCAGCATGGACAGCGGGGTGGAGCGGGCCGGCTTGACCACCATGGTGCAGCCGGCGGCGATGGCAGGGCCGATCTTGCGAGTCCCCATGGCCAGGGGGAAGTTCCACGGCGTGACGAACAGGCAGGGCCCGACCGGCTGGCGCATGGTGAGCAGTCGGCTGGCCCCATCGGGCGCCACCGACCACCGCCCGGCGATGCGGACCGCCTCCTCGGAGAACCAGCGGAAGAACTCGGCGCCGTAGGAGATCTCGGCCTTGGCGTCCTTCAGCGCCTTGCCGTTCTCCAGCGTCATCAGCAGGGCGAGGTCATCCGCGCGCTCGGTGATCATCTCCCATGCGGCACGGAGGATCTCGCCCCGGTCACGGGGCGGCGTCGCCGCCCACTCCCCCTGCACGTCGGCCGCGGCCGCCAGTGCGGCGTCGCCGTCCTCGGGGGTGGCGTCGGCCACCGAGGTCATCACCTCACCTGTGGAGGGGTCCTCGACGTCGATCTCCCCGCCGCCGGATCCGGCTCGCCACTCGCCCCCGATGAACAGGCCCTGGGGCACAGCACCGATGACCTTCGCCTCGTGTCCGGTGAGCGGTGATGACGATGCCATGGGGCCTCCTGGGAGCGATGCGATCCGACCGTACCGACGAACCTCCCCGATGGCACCGCCCCCAACCGGGGGGCGCCACGCGGCGCACTCGCCACAAGCCAGCCGCGGACTTCTCACCTCCGGCCCACCCGTCCTAGGTTCGGCGGCGTCGTCGACCGCACCGGAGGACACCGTGCGCAGCCCGAAGGACTTCTTCCGCCCCCTGGCCGTGGGTGCCCCCGAGCCGGTCCGGGAGATCCCCGTCCGCCCGTCGCGGATGATCCACTTCTTCCCGGCATCGAACCCGAAGATGGTCGGCAAGGTGCCCGACATGGCGGCCAAGGTCGACGTGCTCCTGGCCAACCTGGAGGACGGCGTCCCGGCCCGCGACAAAGAGGCTGCTCGTTCCGGGCTGGTCGACGTGGGCAAGGCGTGGAAGGCCGAAGGCACCCAGCTGTGGACCCGGGTCAACCCGCTCGACTCGCCGTGGGGGCTCGACGATCTGACCACCGCGGTCACCGAGGTGGGAGGCGCCCTCGACGTCATCATGATCCCCAAGGTCGAGGGCCCCGAGGACATCCACTACGTCGACCGGCTGCTGGCCCAGCTGGAGGCCAAGGCCGGGCTGACCGAACCGCTCCTGGTCCACGCCATCCTGGAGACGGCCCGGGGCGTGGCCAACGTGGAGGAGATCTGCGCGGCCAGCCCTCGCATGCAGGGCCTATCCCTCGGTCCGGCCGACCTGGCCGCCAACCGGCGCATGAAGACCACCCGTGTCGGCGGCGGCCACCCCGGCTACCTCGTGCGCCAGGACCCCGACGCGGAGGACGAAGACGCCCCCCGCACGACCTACCAGCAGGACCTCTGGCACTACAC
This sequence comes from Acidimicrobiales bacterium, assembly GCA_038233335.1. Classification (GTDB taxonomy): domain Bacteria; phylum Actinomycetota; class Acidimicrobiia; order Acidimicrobiales; family Iamiaceae; genus Iamia. Next base: position 29,792 of record JBBSME010000010.1, read on the forward strand.
CGTGGCCCGCATGGTCGACGCCTGCGTGGCCAACGGGATCCTCCCGTACTACGGCCCCTTCGGCGACATCAAGGACACCACCGCCTGCGAGGACCAGTTCCGCAACGCCTACCTGCTGGGCTGCGTGGGCGCTTGGAGCCTGCACCCGGTCCAGATCGACATCGCCAAGAAGGTGTTCTCCCCCGACCCCGACGACGTGGCCCACGCCCAACGGGTGATCGAGGCCATGGGCGACGGCACCGGTGCGGTGATGCTCGACGGCAAGATGGAGGACGACGCCTCGGTCAAGCAGTGCCACGTGATCCTCTCGCTGGCCCAGGAGCTTGCCGCCGACGACCCCGAGCTGGCCCAGCTCTACGGCTTCGCCGGATCGGAGGCCTGAGGTGCCCGACCCGACCGACGCTGCTCTGCGGCCCCGGCGCTCCGTGCTTTACATGCCCGGGGCCAACGAACGGGCGCTGGAGAAGGCCAAGGGCCTCCCCGCCGACGCCATCATCTTCGACCTCGAGGATGCGGTCGCCCCCGACGCCAAGGCCGAGGCCCGCGGCCGGGTGTGCGCCGCGGTCGGTTCCGGCGAGTACGGCCGGCGAGAGCTGACCATCCGGGTCAACGGCCTCGACACCGAGTGGCACACCGACGACGTGGCCGCTGCGGCCCGGGCCGGGCCGGCCGCCGTCGTCGTCCCCAAGGTCGGCTCCACCGCCGACGTGAAGGCCATCGAGGACCGCCTCGATGCGGCCGGCGCCCCCGACCACACCGCCATCTGGGCCATGGTCGAGACGCCCTCGGCCATGCTCCACGCCGAGGAGATCGCGGCCACCTCTGAGCGCCTGACCGTGCTGGTCATGGGCACCAACGACCTGGCCAAGGAGCTGCACGCCGATCACGTCCCCGGCCGCCAGCCGCTGCTGACCGGGTTGGGCCTGTGCCTGCTGGCCGCCCGGGCCACCGGCAAGGTGATCCTCGACGGCGTCTACAACGACATCAAGGACCCTGAGGGCTTCGAGGCCGAGTGCGTGCAGGGCCGGGAGATGGGCTTCGACGGCAAGACCCTCATCCACCCCAGCCAGCTGGAGCCGGCCAACCAGGTCTGGGCCCCGGCCCCCGAGGCCGTCGATGACGCGCGGGAGCTCATCGCCACCTTCGAGGCCGGCGTGGCTGAGGGCCAGGGCGTGGTGACCCACAACGGCCGCATGATCGAGAACATGCACGTGGCCAACGCCGAGCGCCTCATCGCCCTGGCCGACGCCATCGCCGCCCTCGACCAGACCTGAGCTGTCGGCCGAGGCCAGGCCACCCATCGGGTGTCCGACCGAGCAACAAGATCTTGCTCAACTCGGTCTGAATCTGCCGCCAGTGTACGGCCAGGTCACCCTTTCGGGTGAGGAGCCCCGAAGCCGCGAGGGCTGCGCCCCGGAGGTCCGACGACCACGACTCGGCGCGCCAACACCGGGAGCGCCTCGGCTACTGGTCGCAGACCTTCGAGACCGTCTGGGGGGAGACGCCCGCCACCGCGGCGATGTCCCGCAGTGACGCACCGTTGGCCTGGGCCAACCGGATGGCGGTGGCCCACTGCGCGGCGGCCTCGTCCTTCTCGCGGGTGAACCGCCGCACGACGTTCAGGGCGGCGTCAACGCTGCTCCGGGAGAGCTCGATCTCGGACAGGTCCCAGCGGGACTCGACGGTGCTCATCGTTGCTCCTCGATGGCCTTGGTGATCTTGGCGATCACGCCTCGGATGATGACCGCAGCGACCAGCTCATCACTGCGGCGTTCGAGGATGTCGGCGACGCCGCCGAGAGCCTCCAGCGTGTGCGCCAACTCGCTCTCGTCCAGCTCGACAACGATCCTCACCGACGCAGTCTAAGCCGTAGACGGCACGTCCATCGCGCGCACACAATCCGCTCAGGACGTGGGGGCCTCGGTGCGGTGGCCGAGGGTGGTGGCCGCGTCGCGGCCGTCGGCCAGGTACTGGAGCCCCGTGTAGACCGTGAGGGCGACCGCGACCCACAGGGTGGTGTCGGCCAACAACGGGTGATCGAGGGTGAGGGGCAGCAGGGCCAGGAACACGGCCAGCTCCTGGATCACGGTCTTGACCTTGGCCAGCTGGCGGGCCGGGACGGCCAGGCCGGAGCGACCCAGGTGGGTCCGGTAGACCGAGATGGCCACCTCGCGGAAGGCGATGATCGCCACCGGCAGCCAGGCGAAGCGATCAGCCGCGACCAGCGCGAACAGTGCCCCCAGGACGAGGACCTTGTCAGCCAGGGGGTCGAGGAAGGCGCCCGAGCGGGTCGTGCCGAACCGGCGGGCCAGCATGCCGTCGATGCCGTCGGTGACGCCCAGGGCGAACCACATGCCCACCGCCAGCCAGGACGAGGGCTCGTCCAGGATCATCACCAGCAGGGCTGGGGACACCAGCAGCCGGACGATGGTCACCGCGTTGGCCGGGGTGGCCAGGGCCGACGGCCCGAACCGGTCGAGGGCCTCGACGTCGTCGGTGGCGCGGAGGTGGCCGTCGTCGCTCATCGGCACACGCTCACCGGATGTCCCTCGTAGTCGGTCCCCCACGGGAACGATCCTGCCACGCGGCCCACCGGGTCATGCTGCTCAGACCCGCCATGCCCCGATCGCGTCACATCGGATGTGGTCGGTCTGACCCGAAGGGGTGACCTCGGGCCGATGGTCAGCCCGCCGGCAGATGGCGGCAACCGACGCCAGCCGACCGCGACATCAGGCGGCGTCGAGGTCGGGGCCGGCGGAGCCGGTCACGGTGAGGGTGAGGATCCCCCCCACCGGCAGGTGCTCGGGCACGTTGACGATGCCGTCGATCTCGGGGGCCTCGCGGTGGGTCCGGCCCACGCCGGGCTCGTCCACCAGCACCTCGACGGTCCGGCCCACGAGGGTGGCCCGGCGGCGCTCGGTGGTGGCGTCCTGGACCTCCCGCAGCTCGGCCAGGCGCTCGGCGACCAGGCCGGGGTCGACGGTGCCGTCGAGGTCGGCCGCGTAGGTGCCGTCCTCGCGGGAGTAGGAGAAGAAGCCGCACCAGTCCAGCTCCGCCTCCTCGACGAAGTGCAGGAGGGCGTCGTGGTCCTCCTCGGTCTCGCCGGGGTAGCCGACGATGAAGTTGGAGCGGAGGGCGGCATCGGGCTGGCGGCCGCGGATGTCGGCGATGCGGGCCAGGAAGCGGTCGCCGTCGCCCCAGCGCCGCATGCGCCGCAGCAGCGGGCGGGAGACGTGCTGGAGGGAAAGGTCGAAGTAGGGAACGCCGGAGGCGCAGATGGCGTCGATGAGGCCGTCGGTGAGGTCCGACGGGTACAGGTACAGCAGCCGCACCCGATCGACCCGACCGGCCACCTCGGCGATCAGGGGCACCAGGCCCCGCTCCCCCACGCCCTGGTCGCGCCCATAGGAGGCCAGGTCCTGGGCCACCAGGACGATCTCCTTGGCACCCAGCTGGTCGACCTCGGCCAGGATGGAGGCCGCGTCGCGACTGCGCTGCGGGCCGCGGAACGACGGGATGGCGCAGAACCCGCAGGCCCGGTCGCAGCCCTCGGCCACCTTGACGTAGGCCCACGGCGCCCGGGAGCGGGGCCGGGGCAGGTTGAGCAGGTCGAAGTCGGGCACCTCGGCGACGGGGGCACCCGACGCGGTGCCCACCCGGGGTCGCAGCAGCACCGGCACGGTGGTGCCGGTCGATCCAGTGGTCGGCTCGAGCAGCGAGTGGCCGAAGCCGGCGACGGCGTCGACCTCGGGCAGCTCGGCGGCCAGCTCGTCGCCGTAGCGCTCGGCCAGGCACCCGGTGACCACCAACCTCGCGCCGTCGGCGCGAGCGTCGGCCAGCTCCAAGATGGTGTCGATCGACTCCTGGCGGGCCTCGTCGATGAACGCGCAGGTGTTGACCACCACCACGTCGGCGACGGTGGGGTCGTCGGCTTCGGTCAACCCGTCGGCGACCAGGCGGCCGTGGAGCTTGTCCGAGTCGACCTGGTTCTTGGGGCAGCCGAGCGTCTCCACCCAGTAGGAGCGTTCAGGCACGGGGACCGATGCTACCGCCGGGCCCTCCGGTCTCGACGGTCGACTCGGCGGACCGGCGCGCAGCCGGACGGTCCAGGCTCGCTCCTAGGGTGGCCTGATGTCAGCCGCCGAGCGATGGATCCCGTTCCGCCGCGCCGACCTGATGGACATCCTGGCCGAGGAGTCCTCCGACCCCGAGGGGCTGCGGGCCTTCGCCCGCATCGTGGCCGCCCTGGTGCACCACGAGCACCAGGTCCACCTGGAGCGCATCCAGGACGCCTTCGCCCCCTTCGACCGCGACACCGACCACCGCGTGGTCCGCGCCTGGACGGCCGAGGAGGAGGCCGAGTGCCAGCGCACGCTGGTCGCCGAGTTGACCGACATGGCCGACGCGGCCAACTACCAGCTGGTGGGCGACGAGCTGGTGTCCCACGCCCTCGAGGCCGAGTCCCTCCTCCGGGTCCGCCTCGAGGTCGACCTCGACGACTTCGAGGAGATCCTGTTCTTCCGGAGGGGCATGTCCCGCCGCACCGAGGAGGTCGACCGCTTCTTCGGGCTGCGGACGAAGGAGGTCGAGTTCACCAGCTGCGACCGGGTGCTCGTCTACATCAAGTACCGCGGCGCCGAGCAGTTCGAGGACGACCCCAAGGACCTGCCGTTCGAGCCCGGCTCGACCATCATCAAGCTCTTCCAGGACGTCCCCCGGGCCGACCTCGAGATGCTGCTCCCCAACACCCAGGTGCGGATGCGCTCGTGGGACAAGCTGGTGATCGGCGTCCCCGCCCTCATCAGCGGGATCATCGTGCTGGTCACCAAGCTGGCGTCCTCCCTGGCGCTGATCTTCCTGCTCCTGCTGTTCTGGACCGGTCTGCGCGACGAGGAGGTGGACATCGGCCAGGCCCAGCTGGTCGCCATCGCCATCGGCGTGGGTTCGTTGATCGGGTTCGGCTGGCGCCAGTGGACCAAGTTCAAGAACCGGCGCATCCAGTTCATGAAGATGCTCTCCGAGAGCTTGTACTTCCGGAACCTCGACAACGACCTCGGCGTGTTCCACCACCTGCTCGATGCCGCCGCCGAGGAGGAGATCAAGGAGGTCATCCTGGCCCTCCGCTTCCTGCGGGAGGCCGACGACACCGAGGACGGCCTGGACCAGCGCATCGAGGCCTGGTTCGCCGACCACCTCGAGTGCACCCTCGACTTCGACGTCCACGACGCCCTGGAGAAGCTGGTCGAGCTAGACCTGGTCGAGGTCGACGGCGATCGCTACCACGCCCGTCCCCTGGCCGAGGCCCGTCGACGCCTCGACCAGCGCTGGGACGACGTCTTCCAGGACTCCCAGGAGCCCGCCGCCGAGCTCGGCTGACCTCGGTAGGGTCCGGCCGTGCGCCACGCCCTGTACCTGGCCCCCTTCGAGGAGATGGCCGATCCGCACGCCATGGCCCAGGTGGCGGTGGCGGCAGAGACCGCCGGCTGGGACGGCCTGTTCCTGTGGGACCACGTGCATCGCGACCCGGACGAGGTGACGACCATCGCCGACGTCTGGACGATGCTGGCCGCGGTCGCCTCCGCGACCGAGAGGATCCGCCTGGGGCCGATGGTGACGCCCCTGTCCCGTCGTCGGATCTCGACCGTGGTGCGCCAGACGGTGACCCTCGACCAGCTCAGCCGAGGTCGACTGACCATGGGCGTGGGCCTCGGCGTCGACACCGCCGGCGAGCTGACCCGCTTCGGCGAGGTGGTCGACCCCCGCACCCGGGGCGAGATGCTCGACGAGGCCGCCGACGTGCTGGCCGAGGCCTGGCGGGGAGACCCGGTCGAGCACCAGGGGCCGCACGTGACGGTGGACGAGATCACCTTCTCGCCCCGTCCGGTGCAGCGCCCCGGCATCCCGCTGTGGTGCGCGGCCCGGGCCGATGCCCTGCGGCCGGTGCGCCGAGCGGCCCGCTTCGACGGCCTGTTCATCATCGAGGTCGACGCAGCTCAGCTCCGCCGGGCCCTCGACGAGGTCGTGGCGGTGCGGGGCTCGCTGGAGGGCTTCGACGTGGCCGTGCGCGTCAGTCCGTTCGACGATCCAACCCTCCTGAACATCCCCGGCGTGACCTGGGCGGTGCACTCCCACGCCCCGGACGCCACCAAGGCCTTCGTCCTCGAGCAGGCCACCACCGGCCCGCCGAAGGGCTGAGCACTCAAACCGGCGGCACCTGTCAACGGTCTTGCTCGACAGCTGCCGCAGGTTCGCGTCGTGGCCGAGGTCGGGGGCGGGAGCCGGGCGCAGGGCCGGCCAACCGCTCGTCGTGCATCGTGATGAGGTCGGGCTGGCCATCGTGGCCCAGGACGGCGCGTTCCATGCGCACCCGGGCGGTGGCGCCGTCGAGGGTGAGGGTGGCGACGCTGTTCCCGAACCAGGGACCCCCAGAGAGGCCCCAGCTCACCGGCTCTACGTCGCGGAGGGCGGTGCGGCGGGCGAGGCGTCCGAGGAGGGTCCCCAGGCGCGAGGCCGACAGGGTGAGGGCCCGGCGCATGTTGTCGGGGACCCCGTTGCGCAGCGGGGAGCTGACCAGCTGGACCACCCGCGCCCCCGGGGCCCCGAGGTCGGCGGGAGCCACGTAGCTGAAGTGCACGTCGCCGGAGAGGACGAGGACCGATGACGGGGGTGTCCCCTCCTGCCCCGCGGCCACCGACCTCAGGAGGGAGGCCAGGCGATCGAAGGAGTCGCCGAAGCTGGCCCAGTGCTCGAGGTCGCCCGCCCGCCGAGCCCACTCGGCCAGGCGGCGGCCCGGCGGGCCCCACCGGCCGGCGGCCAGCGCCCCAGCCCACCGCTCCATGTCATGCACCCCGGGCGGCAGCAGCCAGGGCAGCGACGATCCCAGCAACAGGTGGTCGATCCCATCGCGGTCCACCCGCGCCCGGGCCGCCACCCACTCCAGCTCGTCGTCCTCCACGAGGGCACGACGCTCCTCATCGAGGCTGCGGCTGTTGCGGGTGTCGACGGTGAGCAGGCGTGCAGTCGCCGACCCGACCAGGTCGCGGCTCGTGCTCCACCGGCCGGTGCCGGGTCCGCCGCGGTCCGGTCGCCATTCGTCGGTCCGGGCCCGGAGGAGCGCGGTGGCGTCGTCGCAGGCGGCCACCTCTGTCGCCAACGGGTCCGCCTCCAGCGCGCTGGGGGGCAGGTTCCCCCAGTGCTGGTACACCCAGTAGGACACAAGTGCCCCGACCATGCGCTCGTCCCACCAGGGCTCCTCGTTCATCGCCGCCAACCAGGCCGCGGACAGGTTCCAGTCGTCGACCACGTCGTGGTCGTCGAAGATCATCACCGACGGAACCGTCGAAAGCAGCCACCGCAGGTGGGGGTGGGCCCAGCTGCTGCGGTACAGGTCCTGGTACTCGGTCAGGTCGGCGACCGACCCCGGAGGCGGCGCGCCGCGACGGGGAGACCGGGCGGCGACGGGACCGACCAGCACGAGGTCGGCGTAGAGCTGGTCGCCCAGCAGGGCCACTGCGTCGGGACGGTCCCCCACCGCTCCGGCGGCGAGGCGACGGGCCAGCGCATCCAGCGCGTCGACCCCCTGACCAGAGCCGTCGTCCTGGCCGGGACCATCCCACGGCGCCTCCACCGGTGCATCGATGCGACACGACCCGAACACGACGGTCAGGGGGCGGCTCCGGTCGGCGGTGCGGATGGTGCTGACCGGCAGGTCGCTGGTGGGCTCGGGCCACACCGTCGCCCCATCCAGCTCCACCGAGTACGGGGTGTCGCCGGCCTCGGGCACCCCCTCCACCACCACCAGCGCGTAGTGGCCACCGCCGACCTTGGTGGTGCGGGCTCCGCCGCGCGCCGGTCCGGCGGACACGCGCACCTCGCAGGGCCCGTCGGCCTCGACCCACACCGTCGCCCGGGTTCCCTCGACAGCGCGCAGCAGCGGTCCCAGGACGAGGTCGGCCATCGCATCCCCCTACCCCGAGGCGTGACCGGGACCCAGGACCGCACCGGCGGTCGGGGCGACCGCACGGAGCCGCGCCCGTCGAGAGGTGGCCACGCCGCTGGCATCAAGGGCCGACCTGTCAGGCCTGCGAGCGACCCGCCTACGCTCAGGCACCATGGGTGAACGAGATGCGACCACCACCGAGGGGTCGGGCCCGGCCCCCGGCGAGGACACCCCCGTCGACGTGACGCCCCGGTGCGACGGGCCCCTCGTGGTCACCGGCCCGATCACCCTCACCGGGCCAGACGGCACCGTCGAGGAGCACACCGGCCGCACCTTCCTGTGCCGCTGCGGGGCATCTGACACCAAGCCGCTGTGCGACGGCACCCACAAGCGCATCGCCTTCGAGGCCCCCGGCATCGTCCCACCCCGCAAGCCCGAGCCCTGACCCCGGCCTCCTGGCGGCCGGGCCGGGTCAGGCCGAGCAGGCCAGGCGGGCAGAGATGTCGTTGCACTCCTCGCACACGTCCCGAGGGATCAGGCCGGCCCGCATGAGCAGGGCGAAGGCCTTGCACCCGAGGCACAGGCCGAGGAAGGCCTCCAGCGAGGCGGCCACGGTGACCATGGCCACCAGCACCTGGGACGCGCCCACGGCGCCGAACGCGAGGACGGCGATGGCTGCGAGCGTCGACAGCGTGGCCCCGATGCCCTGGGCGAACCGCTTCGGCGGCCCCGGCGTGGGGCGGGCCTCGACCGGCAGGGCCGGGCGCACCACCCGGGTCATGAGCTGGCCCAGCGGGCTGAGGGTGGGACCAGTGAGCACCCGGGCCAGGAAGCCCAGAGCGAGGACGACCACCAGGGGCGTCCATCCCGTGAGCAGGTAGGCGGCGCTGAGCACCACGACGCCCCCGGCGACCAGGCGGGCGGAGATCTCATCGACCGGGTTGGGGAAGCGGAACAGCGATCGCACGACCGAAACCCTACCCAGTGGGTCACCTTTTGCCTCCCATCAGACGACTCATGCGCATACGAAACCACGCCGGAGGCGCCCGACCCGTCGTGGGCCGACGCCGAAGCCTGGTCGGACGAATGATCCGGGGTGAGATCTGGCTGGCCCCGGTCGGCCGCACGCGGCGGCCCGTGCTCGTCCTGACCCGCTCGGAGGTCATCGACGTGCGGTCGCTGGTCACCGTGGCCGAGGTGACCACCTCCGCACGCGGCCTGGCCGCCGAGGTCCCGATCCGCGACGAGTCGGCCGGTGTCGACCACGACTCGGTGATCAACTGCGATGGCCTGCACACCGTGGCCCAGTCGTCGCTCACCGACCGCGTGGGCGAAGTGGGCGACGCCACCATGACCGATGTGTGTGCGGCGGTGTCCTACGCCCTGGGCTGCTGACCACGACCGACCCGTACGATGTCAGGTGTGGCCTACGACGAGGACGTCGCCGAGCGCATCCGCGAGCTGATCACCGAGACTCACGACGTCACCGAGCGGAAGATGTTCGGCGGGCTGGCCTTCCTGATCGGCGGGAACATGGCCCTGGCCGACAGTGGCGAGGGCGGCATCATGGTGCGCGTCGGGCCCGAGGCCTACGAGCACCTGCTGGAGTCCACCGCCGCCGAGGAGGTGGTGATGCGGGGGCGGCCGATGACCGGCTGGGTCCGGGTCGCCGCCGACGACGTCCGGACCAAGCGCCAGCTCCGTCCCTGGGTCACCCGCGGCGCCGACCACGCCGCCTCGCTGCCCCCCAAGGCGCCGAAGCGCTAGCCGCCCCGGCACGACCGAACTGGTCCCGAGAATGGTCGTCCTGGCGACCAGAACAGGGACCAGTACGACGGTGGGCCCCACCGGGTGGCGCCGGTGGGTCAGCCCGGGGGTCGGGTGGTCAGCCCAGAGGGTCAGGCGGGGCGGTGGCCACCCCGGGGGAGGCAGCCGAGCCGGCCCCGGTCTCAGCATCCGATGAGCCGCCGTCGAGCTCGTCGACGGTCATGAGCACGTCGCGGGCCTTGGAACCGAGGGACGGGCCGACCACACCGCGCTGCTCGAGCAGGTCCATGATCCTCCCGGCTCGGGCGAAGCCGACCTTGAGCTTGCGCTGGAGCATGGAGGTCGAGCCCAGCTGGCTGCGGACCACCAGCTCGGTGGCCTGGGCCAGCAGGTCGTCGTCATCGTCGCCGCCGGACGCTCCCCCGCCGGAGGACGACGAGCCCGAGCTCGATCCCTCGTCGGAGACCTGGACGGTGTCGTCGTAGGTGACCTCAGGGGCCTGGCGCTTCCAGTGGCCGACGACGGCTCGCACCTCGTCCTCGGTGACCCACGAGCCCTGCACGCGGGTCGGGATGCTGGACGACGGGCCGAGCAGCAGCATGTCGCCCTGGCCCAGCAGCCGCTCGGCGCCCTGCTGGTCGAGGATGACCCGGCTGTCGGTGCTGCTGGAGACGGCGAAGGCCCAGCGGCTGGGCACGTTGGCCTTGATCAAGCCGGTGATGACGTTGACCGACGGCCGCTGGGTGGCGATCACCAGGTGGATGCCGACGGCTCGCGCCTTCTGGGCGATGCGGGTGATCGACTCCTCGACGTCGCGGGCCGCGACCATCATCAGGTCGGCCAGCTCGTCGACCACCACGAGGATGAAGGGGAGCCGGGGCAGCTCAGGGTCGTCGGAGGACTCGGGCTGGAGCAGGCCCTTGTCGTGGGCCGCGTTGTAGCCGGTGATGTCGCGGAAGCCAACCTTCGCCAGCAGGTCGTAGCGGCGCTCCATCTCCCGCACCGCCCAGGCCAGTGCGTTGGCCGCCTTCTTGGGGTCCGTCACCACCTCGGTGAGCAGGTGTGGGAGCCGGTTGAACTGGCCCATCTCGACCTGCTTGGGGTCGACCAGGATCATGCGCACCTGGTCCGGGGTGGCCCGCATGAGCACCGAGGTGAGCAGGGAGTTGATGCACGACGACTTGCCCGCGCCGGTGGCGCCGGCAATGAGGACGTGAGGCATGGACGCCAGCGGGGCCATCACGGCCTGGCCGTCGATGTCGCGCCCGACGGCCACCTCCAGGGGGTGGCGGGCGGCCCGGGCCTCGGGGCTGGCCAGGATGTCGCCCACCGTGACCAGCTGCTTGCTGGCGTTGGGGATCTCGACGCCGATGGCCTGCTTGCCGGGGATGGGGGCCAGGATCCGCACGTCGGGGGTGGCCATGGCGTAGGCGATGTCGCGGTGGAGGCTGGTGACC
>JBBSME010000011.1:0-39397 GCA_038233335.1 Acidimicrobiales bacterium
CTCCTCCATCGGAGGGCCCTGGTAGTGGAACAACGCGGGCAACGGCGCGACGATCGCGAGGGCGACGATCCCCACCGCCAGGACGGTGCCCCGGCGTCCCGCAACAGCCCGGTGCATCCTCGTGGGGGCCCGGAAGGAGCTGATGGTGGGTGCGGCCACGGCCGGTCATCTTACGGTTCGGTCCGAGCTCCGATGGCACCGGGCCATCCACCGGCGCGGTGGCCGGCCCACGACCCTCACTTGCTATCATCGCTGCTCCGAGCAACCCGTTCGGAGAGGGCTCACGACCGCCCTGACCCTGACGCTGGTGCGGCGGAGCGGGCGCTACTCCTTCACCGCCACTGCGTTCGGCGTGACGTTCATGCGGGGTTCGTAGGCGGCCGTGGCCACCTCGCGCGGTCCAGTGCCCAGTGTCGACCGCAGCTCGGTGCGACACGCCGGGCACGGTCCGTACGTGGTCGCCTGCACCTCGGCGTCGCACCGGGGGCAGGAGAAGGAGAGGTCGCCCTGGGGCGGCTCGGGCACCGTCGCCGAACGCCACGGCTCGGGCGGGAAGGCCGGGGGCGGCTCCGGGGGCAGGGGCGACGAGCTCACCCGACGAGCATCGCAGATCCGCTGCTCTCCGCCCGCCATCCGGCCCTCGTGAGCGGTCCGCCATCCCCAGCCGTCGGAGCGTGGTCCACCGGAAGATCCACAGGTTGCGGGCCTTCCTCCCCACAGGGAGGTCGTCGTACGGTGTCCGCATGGCTTGCTTCGAGGTGACGCTCCGGGACCGGACCGTGGAGAGCGTGGGCGATGCCGACGCCTACCAGCAGGAGGGCCCCATGACAACGTTCTTCCGCACCGGTGACGGGCGCACCACCGTCGACTCGTGGAGCACCCGTGTCGCCAGCGTCCGCACCGCCGACGTCCTCCTCATCCGCCGGGCCGACGCCGTGGCCGCGACGACGGGGACGAGCGGCGCGCGCAGCGCACTCCGGTCCGCCTGAGCGATCTGGCCGTCACCCGCCGCCGGACGGCGCGGCCGGGTAGAAGAAGGTATTGGCCTGCTCGAAGGCGTCCGGGTCGGCCAGCAGCACCGGTGCGCCCCCGGGACGCCCCCGCTGGAGGTCGTTCGCGACCTCCTCGCACACCCCGTCGTGAGTGGTGTAGGTCCCGGACCAGACGAGCCAGATGTCCCTGTCACCCGCCCGGGCCAGCGCCTCCTCGGCGAACGCGGTGGGCGAGGCCCGCTCGATGCGCTCCTCGTAGTCGACCCAGTCGACCAGCTCGGGACCGGCGAAGCGGGGGTAGGTCGCGATGTCGGTGTCGTCGGGCAGCTCGCGACTGAGGGCAGGGCCGAGCTGGTCAGGGCAGACGAGCACGTAGGCACCGGTGGGCGACCGCTGCGCCTCGATCACCTCGGACACCTCGCGCGCCTGTGTCCGGGGGCGGGAGACGGCGCTGCGCACGGCCGACACCGTCCCGAGGACGAGGACGACACCGAGGACGAGCCGGAAGCTGGCTGCTCCGCCGATGCGCGCCACGCCGACACCGGCCAGGACGAGGACGAGCGGCGCGACGGTGGCGAAGTAGCGGGTGGCGTAGGCGGCGCCGGCGACGTACGACGCGACCATGGCCAGTGCCAGGGTGCCGACCACCACGATGGCCAGGCGACGGGCCTCGGGCCGGGTGCGCAGATCGAGCTCGATGCGTGACCCGACGCCGGGCAGGGCGAACAGGCCGAGGGCCAAGGCGAGGGCGAGGGCGAGGGCGAGGAGGACCGCCTCTCCCGCCGGTCCGCCGCCAAGATCCACGATGGACGTGGCCACCACCTCCGTGGGGAGCGCCGGGTCGGCCCACGGCGTCCCGGTGTGCGTCGACTGGTACAGCAAGGTCGGCACCCACGGCAGGAAGGTCAGGCCCCCGACGACGAGGGCGGCCGCCACCCGGAGCGACGCCCGGCGGCGGGACCTCTCGCCCCGTCGATGGGCCAGCCCGGCCCGCACCAGGAGCCCGATCAGGGAGGCCCCCACCAGCCACAGGCCCCAGTAGTGGGTCCAGAGCAGGAGCCCGACCAGCGCCGCCAGACCGACCAGGCGGGACAGGTCGGGGCGGCGGAGGGCGTGATCCGCGACCAGCCAACCGGCGAGGACCAGGACCATCATCATCTCGTACATCCGCGCTTCGGTGGCGTAGCGCAGCACGTACGGGTTGAGGGTGACGATCAGCGCTGCGGCCCACGCGGCGCGCCGGCCTCCGATGCGACCGGCGGCGATCCACGCCAGCGGGACCAGGGCCAGGCCGACGACGCCCGACAGCAGCCGGACAGCGACGTCACCGTCGCCGACCACATCCTGCCACCCGTGCAGCAGCACGTAGTAGAGGGGCGGGTGGCCGTCCTGCTTCAGCGCCCCGGGGATGTCGCTGAGGGGCAGGGCCGCGATGTTGGAGCTGAGGGCCTCGTCGAGCCACAGGGGCGACCGCTGCAGGACCCGCAGAACCAGGCCGGCCACGGCGATGCCCGCCACCGCGACCGCGTCGAGGACGCGGAGCCACATCCACCCCGGCTGGGGCACCTCGACGATCGGCCAGGGCCGCCAGCGGTGCCCGTCGGGATCCGCGTGAGGTCTGTTGTCGGCGTCGACAGGGAAGCGGGTGGCCACCTGGGCACGGTACGCGAGCGGCTGAGGCAGAGCTCGCATCCACCGGTTCCCGGGACGTCACCCCTGGCGGAGCCGTCCGTCGGCACTCGGCCGCCGCGGCCAGCGGTCCGCCCCTCCAAGCAGGGGAGATGCCGAGCCCCCAGAACGGGCCAAGTACCCTCGCGCCCGTTGGCTGGCACCGTCGCCAGGCCGTCTACGGGACGGCTGGCCATCGAGATCGAACACGTCGGCCCACCAGCGAAGGAGACCCCACCAGATGAGCGACGAGAACATCGACCTCGCCACCGCGCCGAGCGTCCCCCGAGACGTGGTGGTCATCGGTGCCGGCCCGGCCGGTCTGACCGCCGCCTACCAGCTCCACAAGCACGACGTCTCGTCCACCGTCCTCGAGGCCGACGACGTGGTCGGCGGCATCAGCCGCAGTCCCGAGCGCGACGGGTGGCGGTTCGACATCGGCGGCCACCGCTTCTTCACCAAGGTGAAGGAGGTCGAGGACCTGTGGCACGAGATCCTGCCGGCCGAGGACTTCCTCCTGCGGCCGCGCAAGAGCCGCATCTTCTACAACGGCAAGTTCTTCGACTACCCGCTCAAGGCCTCCAACGCCCTGAAGAACCTGGGCCCCATCGAGGCCGTGCGGTGCGTCGGCTCCTACGCCTGGGCCCGAGCCCGCCCGCCGAAGGACCAGACCAACTACGAGGGCTGGCTGGTGGCCCGGTTCGGCTGGCGCCTGTACGCCACGTTCTTCAAGACCTACACCGAGAAGGTGTGGGGCGTGCCGGTCAGCTCCATGCCCGCCGACTGGGCGGCCCAGCGGATCAAGGAGCTCTCGCTGGGCAAGGCGATCGTCAACGCCCTGCTGCCCAAGCGGAACCAGAAGAACATCGCGTCGCTCATCGAGGAGTTCCAGTACCCCAAGTACGGGCCCGGCATGATGTGGGAGGTCTGCCGGGACAAGGTCCTGGCCCAGGGCTCCACCATCGAGATGGAGACGAAGGTGACGCGCATCGGCCACGATCACGGCCGCGCCGTCGGGGTGACGGCGGTCGGGCCCGACGGCGTCGAGCGCACCTTCCCGGCCGGCCACGTCATCTCGTCCATGCCCATCTCGCAGTTGCTCCAGGCCATGGACCCCCCCGTCCCGGCCGAGGTGTCCCGAGCCGCCGATGGCCTCGCCTTCCGAGACTTCCTCACCGTCGCCCTGGTGGTGCCCGAAGACGAGGTTCCATGGACCGACAACTGGATCTACGTCCACGATCCCGCGGTCGAGGTCGGTCGCATCCAGAACTTCGGTTCCTGGTCGCCGTACCTGGTCAAGGAGGGGCGCAACGTCCTCGGACTCGAGTACTTCGTGTTCGAGGGCGATCGCATGTGGACCTCCGCCGACGAGGACCTCATCGAGCAGGGCAAGCGCGAGCTGAAGGCCCTCGGGCTGGTCGAGCCCTCACACGTCGAGGCGGGCTACGTGGTGCGCATGCCGAAGGCGTACCCCACCTACGACGAGCACTACCAGGCCAACGTGCGGGTCCTGCGTGACTGGCTCGAGCGCCACGCCCCCAACGTGCACCCCGTCGGCCGCAACGGCATGTTCCGGTACAACAACCAGGACCACTCGATGTTCACGGCCATGCTGACAGTCGAGAACATCGTGACCGGTGCCGGCCACGACATCTGGGAGGTGAACGTGGAGGAGGAGTACCACGAGACGCTGTCAGAGACCTCCACCACCGATGCACGCAGCAACCGGGGCAGCGGCCGCGACGCTCCCGTCATCGCCCGGGCCGAGACCGAGCGCGTCCGCGCCAACCGCGGCGTGAGCCAGGGCTAGGAGAGAGGGCGAGGACCCACCACGGGCGGACGTCGGGCCCGGGAGACCATCCTCGTGGCCGGCCGGGGGGTGTCGGACCACGCCGCCGGCTCCTCGGGGCGGGCTCTGACCCTCGGGGGTGCCCCTCGGGCTCCGGTGTGGCTACGCCGTCACCAGGGCCGTGTCCGCCTCGCCCTCGTGTTCGACCGGTGGCTCGTCCTCGATGATCGGCGGCGTCGCCATCAGGCTGCGGAGGGCGACCACCGCCACGGCGTAGACGCCGAGGGCGATGAGCATGACGGTGCGGAACCCGAAGGTCATCGAGAGCAGCGTGGTGAGCACCGACCCCATGACCGAGGCGAAGCCGTTCACGGCCCACCCCCAGGCCACGTACTCACGTGACAGGGGCGACAGCCGCCCTACCGCGCCCAGACCCAGCGGCATGAACATCCCGAGGCAGAGCCCCAGCGGGGCGAGCACCAAGAAGGCGACGACGATGCGAGGCGTCAGGGAGAGGTCGAACAGCGAGTCGGTGAGCGCGGGCAGGGCCAGCTCATAGAAGGCGGTGAGCACCGCGAGGGCGCCGAGGAGCCACAGGCCGACCTTCCACCCCCTCCCGACCACGCGGTCGCTGAGCAACGCCCCGATGCCGGTGAACAGCAAGATCGACGCCAGGGTGACGGTGAGGGAGTAGGTGGGGTAGCCGAGGAAGAGGGTGAGTCTCTGGATGAGCGTGATCTCGAAGAACAGGAACCCGAAGCCCAGGCAGGCGAAGTAGAGCGCGGACACGGGTTTTCGGGGCAGCGCCTTCCAGTCGCTGCGGATGGCGAGGAACGGCAGCAGGAGGAAGATGATGGCGAAGAGGACTGCCACCGCGAGGAGCAGCAGCAGGACCCGCTCGCCCGTGCCCGCCTCGGGGTCGGTCGAGTTGATGGGCTGGCCCACGTCTCGCACCACGTTCCGGTAGCGCGCGAAGTTCCAGAAGTAGGGGGCGTCGTCGCTGATGGCACGCACATCGAAGCGATAGTCGTCGTACCACTGGTCGAGCTCGTCGTCCGGCAAGGTGAGGATGTCCGCCGCGACGCCCTCCTCGACAAGCCCTCCGGGAACGTAGCGCAGCTCTGCGTCGGGGACGGTCCTCGCCGTCTCCGTGAAGCGCGCCACCTCCTCGGGGGTGAACGGAGTCCTCTTCACCAGGATGGTCGACACCGCAGTCGCCCCGAGGTCGGTCGGGCTGGTGGCCACCAGCACGTGGGAGCCGGGGTCGTCGACGCCCATCTCCCCGAGCGCGGAGCGCACGGTGCTCAGGTAGCGGGCGGTGCGGTTCGGCTTTGCTTCGTAGTCGACCTCACCGAACTGCGCGGCCAGGATGCCGTCGTCGGTCAGGTGATCGAGGCTGGCGGTGATCGTCTCAGACGTGTACAGGTAGCTCTCGGAGAGGACGAACGCCCCCGAGGTCGCGGCGTTGGCGGCCGCGTAGCTGTCGGGGGCGGGGTACCAGATCAGGTCGTACTCGCTCTCGCTGCGCTCGAGGAACGAGCGGCCATCATCGAGGACGTAGTTGACCTCGGGCCGGGAGGCGATGTTGCCGGCGTAGTCGGCGTACTTGTTCTGCAGCAGGTCGTGGGTCACCGGGTTGAGCTCGATGGCGTCCATGTGCGCCGCGTCAAAGTACAGCGAGGCCAGGATCTCGTGGCCGCCGGCGGCCCCGACGATCATGACGTCGTCCGCGGGGTCGCCGAGGACCTCGAAGGGGAAGGCGCGAGGATCGGTGTCGAAGCGGGTGAGACCCTCCACGTTGCCGTCGAACTCGAAGATGCCCGAGCCCAGCAACCCGTCGTGGTACAGCAGGATGCGGTCGTCGATCTGAGCCGCGTCGACCCGGAAGATGGGGCTCCACTCCGAGTGGATGGCGGTGCCCGCAGCGGCGAACTGCTTGCTGTCATCGACCTTGATCTCGATGGAGTCGGCGCCCACGACCCCCGCCACCAGCAGCACCACGAGGACCGCAGCCGGCACGACCGTCCCGGCCCGACGGGTGGGGACGGCACGACCGACGGCGACCGCCGCCAGCACCAACCCCGCACCCATGATGACCGTGGGCGGACCCACCCCGCGGATGAGGAACACGACGATCCCGGTGGCCAGGCCGGCCCCGACCAGGTCGGCGAAGTAGAGACGCGCGATGCCGTCGGTCCGGCGCCCGAAGAGGGTCGCGATCATCACGCCGATCAGGGCGAATGGCGCGAACAGGGCGAAGCAGATGACCAGCAGGCGGGCCAGGTTGTCGAACGAGCGCCCTGCGCCGTAGTCCCAGATGTCCAGAGTGGTCATCGGCGTGCGGGCGATCACGATGAAGCCGGCGGCCACCGAGATCGCAGCCAGCCCCGACCCCCACCCCAGCACCGTGGACAGCCTGGCCTCCCGGAGCCGGCGCGACACCGCCACCGCCACACCACCGGTACCGATGCCGAGGAGGGCCAGGCCGATGATCAGGTAGGTGTAGTAGTAGAAGAGCTTGTGGGAGATCACCCGCGTGTAGCTGATCTCCAGGAGCAGGCCCGCGAAGCTGACCAGGAAGATGTCGATCAGGTCGTGGCGAGGCAACCTCACCCGATCTCCAGAGGCGCTGCTGCGGCGGGCCCTGTTCCGGGGCGAGGGGGCGATGGCCATCCGGACACCGTAGATGGTCGCCACCTGCCGCTCAGGTTCGGGGTGTGGCCCCCTGGTCCCCCTCCACAGAGGGTGGCGGGCGCAGCACAGAGCGCCGCGTGACGGCAACCGCGGCGGCAAGGGCCATGAGGGGCACCACCGGGACCTTGAAGCGCGGGTCACCGAAGGTCAGCAGCGGCGCCGCCAGCACGGACAGGACCGTGAGGGGCACGAGCAACCGCTGGCCCTCGCCGGTCCACGAGAGCTTGACCAGCCCGACCAGCCCCACCAGGCCCACGACGAACCAGGCTCCGTTGCTGGCCCGGCTGAGGACCGTCTCCGCCCCGTCGTCCAGCCAGGGGTCGAGCCCGTAGGACTGCAGCGCTCTGAGGGCGTCGTCGTCGCGCTCGACGGTGAACCGGAGGCGGTTCACCGTGAGGCCGGGTTCGTCGCGCCAGCCGCGGCGCCACCGGCTCAGGGCCAGGTCGGTCTTCTCCCGATCGGACGACACCTCGACCGCGGTGCCGTCCACCACGTTGCCCTGGATGGCGCAGTCCTCGTCGAGGCGAAACGAGCCCGTGGCGGACGGGCCGTGGCCGATGCAGAGGTTGTCGCCCGAATTGGTCGACAGCGGGACCAGCGCGTCCATGCGGATGGCGTTGCGCACGGTCCACGGCACGATGCAGAGCACGGCGATGCCGAGCAAGACGCCGGTCCAGGTCGCGGTGCGGCGCCACCCGATCCCCGAGATCCACCAGCACACGGCCACGGCCACGAGCACCCCAGCGGTCACCGGGCGGACCAGGAGCACCAGGCCCAGCAGCACGCCTGCGGTCGCCAACCGCCTCCGCCCCATGCCTGCGGGCCATGGTCGATGGCCTGGCGGCGGGACGAGCGCCACCAGGAAGGCGAGGAGCAGGGCGATGGTGAGCGTCTCCCCCAGCACGGTGGACGAGTGCAGCACCAGGTTGGGCATCAGGGCCACGACCACCGCGGCGACGGCACCGGCCGCGGGCGAGTGGATGCGCCGCCCGAGGGTCCCGATGAGGGCCACGGAGGCGGCCCCGAGAACGGCCTGCACCAGGGCCGTCACCAGGGCGAGGTCGTCCGGGAGCGGTGTGTGGTCGATGCCCCACTGGATGATGCCGAGGAACCACGGGTAGCCCGGCGGGTAGTAGGCCGTGGGCTGTCCCGTGAGGGGCTCGACCATGCCTTGGCCGTCGGCGATGACGCGGGCGTAGCCGGCGTAGCGGGCAGGGTCGAAGAGCCCCTTCGGCGCTCGTGCCGCGATCGCGGCGGAGACCACGCGGAGGACGAGACCCACGATGGTGGCCGTGACCACCACGGCGAGGGCGCGGTCGGTCCGCAGGGTGCGGACCACGGAGGCGCAGGCATCGGAGAGCCCCCGGCCCCGGCCCCGGCTGGCCGTCGCGTCCGCTGCGGGTGTGGTCACGTCGGCTTCGACGGGGCCACGGAGCGACGGCGACGGGATCCCACGCGCCGGGCCTTCTGCCGGAAGCCCCACCAGCTGACGCGGGCCATCGACTCGATGATGATCTGGCCCGACATCTTGGAGGCCCCCCGCTCACGGTCGGAGAACTCGATGGGGATCTCGGTGATGTGGCCACCGGCAGCGACGATGCGGAACGCCAGCTCCGTCATGAACGCGTAGCCGTTCGCCTGAGTCGTGTCGTAGGCGATGGCCTCGAGGATGGTGCGGCGGTAGGCCCTGAACCCTGAGGTCGCGTCGCGCACCGGGAGCCCGAGCACCCAACCCGTGTAGCGGTTGCCGTACCGGGAGAGGGCTCGACGGTGGATGGGCCAGTCTGGCGTGCTTCCCCCGGGGACGTACCGCGAGCCGATGGCCACGTCGGCTCCCGCGTCCACCTCGGCCAGGAGGGCCGGGATGACCGCGGGGTCGAAGGAGAAGTCGGCGTCGATGGTGACCAGCACGTCGGGCCCCGCCGCGAGGGCGTGGGCGAAGCCGGCCCGGTAGGCGTTCCCCAGGCCGTCCTTGCCCGGGCGCCGCAGCACGTCGATCCGACCCAGCTCGGCGCCCACGGCGTCGGCGCGTGCGGCGGTGCCGTCGGGGCTGGCGTCGTCGACGACGACGATCGCCACGTCGGGCGCGGCCGCCCTCACGGCGCGCAGGAACCCCTCGATGTTCTCCGCCTCGTCGTAGGTGGGGACGACGACCACCGCGCGCATGGCCGGCGACACTACTGCCGGCCCGTCCTCCACCCCGACGTGGCGGCCGTCGGGCGCTACCGGCACCGCTGGTACAGCAGGAAGTAGGGCGGGTCCTCGGCGCCGTAAGAGCCGCGGAGGCAGAAGTGATCGGCCACCACCGGGTTGGGGGCGTCGGAGCCGAGGTCCCTGGAGGCGTTGGGCTCGTCCCACAGGTCCCACACGTGGCTGAGGACCAACCAGTCGGCGCCGGCCACGTCCTCGGCCAGCCCGGACCCCTCGGCGTTGGCCACCCCAGGATCCATCTCGATGTAGCGCGTGCCAGGGACCAGCTCCGGGAAGAGGTAGTAGAAGTAGGCGTCGCTGTAGGGGGTCTTGCGCAGGTCGGCGGTGCCCACCACCAGCCGGTCATCGGGGCGGGAGCGACGATCCAGGTCGTCGACGAGGGTCTGCGCGGCCGCCGCGATCGGGTCGCTGCCGATGTAGAAGTTCCGGTCGCCGCGGCTCACCTCATAGCCGAAGTACTCGCCCTGGGCGGTCTGTCGGGACAGGTCCACCCAGGTCCTCACCGTGAAGTGGGGTGTGACGACGAACAGGAAGACGAGCGCGGAGACCACCGCGGCGCCGAGGGCCAGCGGACCGGAGGCTCGACGCCCCGGGTACCGGTGGCGGATCGCCTCAGCCACGAAGGCCGGGCCCAGTGCGAGGGGGACGCAGCTGACCCACGCCAGGTGCGTGGCGTCAGGGCGCTGGAGGGCCTGGGGCAGCATGCCCAGGCCGAGCAAGGCCGGGGCCAGCAACCGGAGGGCGCGCCCGTCACCCGGTGCGGCGCGAACCCGCTGCGCCGCGTACGCCACCTCGGCCAGGATCGCCAGCGGCAGCGCGAAGAACCACAGCACCACCTGCTGCGGCCCCTGCGGCGCCGGCAGCGACCACCCCGGCGCCGCCAGGCGGCCGACGTCGGCCAGGTGGCCGTCGAACTGGTCCCACGAGGGCGGGACCGGCAGCGAGCGCCCGGGACGGAGCTCGAACACCGGCTCGACGACCATCCCGTCGAAGGCATGGACCGGTCCGGACAGGGCCAGGTGGATGCCATAGCCGACGACCAGCGCAGCGCCCAGGGCACCGAGGAGGCGGATCCGCTGGGGTCGGGGTAGGCCCCAGGCGAGGGCGCCGTAGGACAGGGCCACGGCAAGGACCAGGTCAGGTCGGTACAGGAGGGCCGCCGCCCCCAGGAGGCCGGCGGCCACCAGCCAGGGGCCTCCCGCGTCGTCGGCTCGACCGGCGAGGACCCCCCGGCCCGCCCGACGGCCGCGGAGCCCGGCAACCAGGCCGAGCACGGCCAGAGCCACGCCGCCGCTCCAGGCCAGCGCAGTGAGACCCAACGGCATGACGCTGAGGAGCACCGCCGTCACGCCGCACACCGTGGCGACGCCCCTCCCGAACGGTCGGGCCAGGAGGAACACGCCGGCCACGATGCCCAGCTGCTGGAGCAGACCGACGACCCTCTCCGCCGCCAGCGACGTCCCCACGACCTCGTAGACCCCCGCCAGCACCCAGAGCCCACCCGGGCCGTACAGGTGGAGGAAGTCCCGGTGGGGCGCATCGCCGGCCAGGATCCTCTCCGGGAAGACCAGCATGAAGCCCTCCTCCATGGGAGAGCCGCTCTGGTGGAACAGGGCACGCAGCGGCAGGACCACGGCCACGGCCACGACCGCCACCCCCGCGGCCGTGCGCCAGTCGATGCCCCTCCGCCGGGGGTCCGGCGGTCGCCCCGACGACGGGAGTGCCGCCGAGGCCTCGGATGTGGCGTGGTCGGCATCCATGGGCGTCGGCAGCATAGGACGGGCCCATCGTCGGGGGCCGCCGGCGGAGGGCCCGATCAGGGCTGTGGCTCGGTGTAGAGGGCCACCGTCTCGAACAGCTCCCGCCGGTCCAGCTGGGCCAGCCGACGGGCGGCGGCGAGGGCCGCGGCCTCACCGGTGAGCCCGTCGGCCTCCACCAGCAACCGCAGGTCGCTGCGTAGGAAGTCCTCTGGCGCGACCTCACCGGCGCGCTGGGCCGCGAAGAACCGGAACTGCCCGTCGTCCACCTGGCGCCGCGCCGCGTCGGTGGGCACCAGGTCCCCGTCGGCCACCGACGCGAACACCCGGGGCGTCAGCGCCGCCCGCTCCGCCTCCTCGGCGTCGCTGAGGGAGGTGGCAAAGGCGATGCGCCGGGCACCGGGACGTGGCTCCCGGGCCCCCGAGCCCGTCACCAACGACAGCCGGGTGTCGGCGCGACCCTGGTCGGCCCGGCCGTCGCCGAAGCGGGCGACGTCCAGGCTGTCGTCCTCGAAGGTGAACGCGATCCCCTCCTCCTGCAGGACCATGGACACCAGGTAGGAGTAGGGCTCGCTGAAGGCCACGGCCGTGCGATCGAAGAGCACGGGGCCATCGAGGTCGGCGGCCCGCAGCTCGGCCAGCAGCTCGATGGCCACGGGTCGCCGCTCGAGGTCCGAGCGGGTGACCTCCATGTGGTAGGCGGCGGGGAGGTTCGCCACCGTCAGCACCAGCAGCACCGCCCCGGCCACGACCCCGACGACGGTCGGGCCCCGTGCCGTCCGGACCGCTGCCTCCGAGCGGTGGGAGCCGATCAACGCCAGCACGACAGCGAAGAGGGAGAAGGCGACGAGCGGCCACAGCCACCGGTAGTTGCCGGGTGCCGGGTTCGGGGTCACGGCCGCCGCCACCAGAGCCCCGCCCAGGGCCACGATGGCCGTGGTCGGCGCGGCCGCCGCGGTCCGGTCGTGGCGTCGCAGGGCCCAACCGGCCCCGCCGACCAGGACGAGCACCACCGCGAGGAGCCCGAGAGCGGGAGTGAGCACGCCGTCCCCGGGCGATCCGGGGGCTCGGGGCGCGTAGTCGCGGAAGCCGGAGCGGAGCCACCCCGAGGGGGAGGGAACGATGTCGCCGACGATCCGGACGGCGGTGCGGATGCCGGGGGCGGTGCCCTCGGACCCGGAGCCGGCGTCGAGGAGACGGGAGAGGTTCCCCCGCCCGGTCACCTGGTCGATCAGGGTCTGCAGCCAGATCACGGCCAGCACCACGGCCGAGGTCAGCGCCGGGGCGCGGAGCGGGCGCCACGATGGGTCGGCCCCGCTGTCCGGCGGCCAGCGGGTCGTCGCGAGCAGTCCGAGGAGCCCCCACCCGCCGAGCACCGGTGCGATGATGATGTAGCTCAGGTGCGTCTGCACCAGCAGGCTGCCCACGAGCGCGGCCCACGGCAGCAGCCAGCGATCACCGGATGCCAGACCCCAGCACAACCAGGTGAAGCAGAGGAACGGAAGGATCAGGTAGTGGTGCTGGCGGGGCTCGAGCAGCAGCTCGGAGCCCATGGCCCAGGCCACCAGGCTCGACGTGGCCAGGGCCACCACCACCGCCGTCGACGAGGCCAGTCGGCGCACCACGAGGCCGACCCCGATGAGCGAGGCGGCGTTGACGAGGGCGACGCCGATGGCGGTGCCCGCCGACGCATCGACCCTGGTGAACGGGGCCAGCAGGTCCAGCTGCAGCGGTCCCAGGTTGTTGACCGTCGTCCCCACCGTCCTCGATCCCGACGACCAGGCCCCGAGGAGCGGGTGGTGAGGCCCCAGCACATCGAGCGAGCGGACCGTGAAGTAGGCGTTGTCGCCCATGGGCAACCAGTCGCTGGCGCTGGCGCGGACGGCGGCCACGAGGACCGGCAGCACGGCCAGAGCCATGGCCACCCACACCAGAGCCTCACCCCGGTGGCCCGGGAGGCGGGGCGTCGGGCCGGGCGGGTCGACCTCGACGGAGCTCCCCACCGACGTGACGGTACCATCGGGGGTCGTTCTGGATGCCGGCGCCCCCGAGCGCTCCTGGCTCGAGGACGGGGTCGCGGCAGACCTCCGCTGCTGGGGGGAGGCCATCGGGCCGGCCCTATACTCGCCCGCCATGGCGCCGGTGTTCTCTGACGATCGTGGCCGGCCGAGGGCGCCGTCGGCCCCTGGCGCACCCGCCCCCGGCGATTCGTCCGTCGAGGCCTGGTGGGCCCGATCTGACGCGGAGGCGCTCGCCTCGGCCGATCGCCGCACCCCCGAGGCCCACGACGGCATCGACCGGATGCGGGGACGGGGTCGTTCCTCGGCCGCGTTCCTGGGACCGCCCTCGATGCCCCGATGACGCTGCTCACCGACCGGCGCGACGCCCCTTCAGACGATGCCCGAGCCGCCGTCGGGAGCGGGGTCCTCCGCCGTGGGTCGACCCCAGACCGGCTCTTCGCCGCCTCCGTGGTGGCGGTGCTCATCCCCGTCGTCGTCGCCACCGTCCGCGCCGCGCAACGTGGGTGGCGGCCGGTGGGCGACAACGGCTACTTCCTCATCCGGTCCCGCGACGTCCTCACCTCGCACCACCCGCTGCTCGGGACCTGGACCTCAGCGTCCCAGAACACCGCCACCAACTTCAACAACCCGGGCCCCCTCCTGTTCGACCTCCTCGCCCTGCCGACCAAGCTCGGCGGGAGCATTGGCCTGGCCATCGGTGCCGCCGCGCTGAACGGCCTCTCCCTCGTCGGCATCGCCCTGATGGCCCGCCGGCGGGGCGGGCCGGTCGTGGGCATGGCCGCGGTGCTGGTCTCGGGACTGCTGTGCTCCAGCATGGGCAGCGAGCTGCTGTACGACCCGTGGCAGCCGCACAGCCTGCTCCTGCCCTTCCTGTTCGGTCTGACCTGCACGTGGGCACTGGCGGACGGCGATGTGGTCGCCCTCCCGTGGGCCCTCGGTGTGGGCAGCCTCCTCGTCCAGACCCACCTGACCTACGCCGTGCTAGTGGTCGCCCTCGGCATGTGGGGGGTCATCGGGCTGGGGCGGGCCCTGCGCCAGGCAAGGGCGGATGACCCCGACGGGTGGGCAGCCCGCCGACGGTCGCTCCGGCGGGTCCTCGTGGTGAGCGCCGTGGTGGTGGGCCTGTGCTGGTTGCAGCCGGTGGTCGAGAACGTCACCGCCTCGGGGCAGGGGAACCTGAGCAGGCTCGCCGGCAACATGACCAGCGCCGAGGAGAAGGTCGGGGTGGCCGACGGCACGAGGGTCGTCGCCGACGTCGTGATCGTGCCACCGGCCTGGCTGCGGCCATCCTTCGCCGAGGCTCTCGACCACAACACCGCCCAGCAGGACCCTGATCAGATCGCCTCGCTCGATGCCTCGTTCCCGGTGGCCGCCATGCTGCTGGTCGGACTGGGCGCCCTCATGCTGGCCGCGGGGTGGACGGCTCGCCGGCGCCGAGACGGCGCTGCCCTTGCCGCGCTGGCCACCGCCGGGGTCGCTCTCGGCACCGGCCTCGTCACCGCCTGGCTGATGCCCTCCGGAGCGTTCGGCATCTCTGCCCACCAGTTCCGCTGGCTCTGGCCCCTCGGGGCCTTCACCGCCCTGGCCCTGCTCGCCGCCGTCATCGGTCAGGTGGCCACGACGTCGCACCGCCGCCAGGTCCTCTCCGTCGCCCTGTTCGTCGGCATCCTGCTCGTCGCAGCCTCCACCCTGCCGACCTACAACGTGCGCGCCGGGCCCGTCGCCGACGCCACCGCCGGTGCCACCATGGATGAAGCGGCCAGGCAGATGGTCGCCCTGGAGGACGAGGGCCCGCTGTTGGTCGACACCACCGGGATCCGCTTCGCCGAGCCCTACACCGGTCCCGTGATGGCCGAGCTGCAGCGGCGGGGCATCCCCTTCTACGTCGACTCCGAGGTCCAGGTGCGCCAGCTCGGCGAAGCTCGGCGGCTGGGGGACGAGGACGTCCAGCGGCTCCTCTTCCGCGAGGGCGATGGGGCCGCCGCCCCCGTGCCGGGCGCCCGGCGGGTCGTGTACGTCGAGGGCCTCGACGAGACCGAGCAGCGCGAGCGAGACGCGCGGCGCGACGCCATCGTCGATCACCTCACCACCTCTGGGCTGGTCACCCGCGACCTCGACGACGGCTCCCTCCTGCCGGCCGAGCGGGCCGCGGTCCCGACCGACCACGACCGCGCCACGATCGAACGCCTCGTCGACTCCGGTCTCATCCTCCGACTGTTGGAGGACGACCACCTGGTCCTCTCCGACGAGTGGGAGGAGCGGCTCGGCCGCTACCAGGACCTGGAGGACCGCTGGGACTTCCGCACCATGGGCCTCTTCCTTGCGCCGCTCCGTGCCGACGAGGGTCCGTGAGGACCTTCGGCCTGGTCGTCCCGCTGTTCGACGAGGCCGACCGCCTCCCAGAGTTCGCCGAGCAGCTCGTCGACTACGTCTCGAGTCACCCGCCTGGCAGCGAGCTCGTCTTCGTCGACGACGGCAGCACCGACGCCACCCCCGAGCTCGCCGCGCAGCTCGGCGCCGCCCACCCGGACGGGTCCGTGCGGTGCCTGCGCCGCCCCCACGAGGGCAAGGGAGCCGCTGTCGCCGCCGGGCTCCGGGCCACGACCGCTGACGACAGGGGCTTCTGCGATGTGGACCTCTCCACACCTCTCGACCAGCTCGACCAGATCCTGCGCGCCGCGCGGCGGGCGCCCACCCTCGCGATCGGGTCGCGGGACCTGGCCTCCTCCCGGCTCCTGCGGGCCGAGGGACCCGTCCGCGAGGCCCTGGGCCGCACCTACAACCGGCTTCTCCAGGCCACGCTCACCCCCGGGGTCGTCGACACCCAGTGCGGAGCCAAGGTGGCCTCGGCCGAGGTCTGGGAGGCGGTGCTGCCCCACTGCCGAGAGGTGGGGTTCGCCTGGGACGTCGAGGTCATCGCCATCGCCACCGCCCTGGGCATCGCGGTCCAGGAGATCCCGATCGACTGGCGCCACGATGCGCGCTCCAAGGTGGACGTCGGCCGCGACGGCCTGGCGATGGTCTGGGCGATCCCCCGCATCTGGAGCAGCAGCCGAGACGCCGCCGCCAACGGGCGCATGACCCGCCCGGCTCCGCACGAGGCGCTCCGCGCCGCGCCGAGCGGACACCGGACCGCCGAGATCTTCGACCAGTCCAACGCCGAGAAGCTCATGGCCGCCGATCGGGTCCACTGGTGGTTCCGCAGCAAGGCTGCCCTGGTGTCCACCGCCCTGCGACGCACGGGTGAGAACGGAGATCCCGGCGGCTGGCTGGTCGACGCCGGAGCGGGGTCCGGCGGGGTGACGGCCCTGCTCGGGTGGCGGCCCGACCGGGTGATCGTGGTGGAGGGGAACGGCGCGCTGGTCACCCAGGCCAGGCACGCTCACGGCCTCCTGGGGCTGCAGAGCACCGTGCACGCGCTCCCGGTGGCCGACGGGGCGGCCTCCGTGGTCTGCCTGCTCGACGTCATCGAGCACCTGGACGACCCGGTGGCCGCCCTCCAGGAGGCGGCGCGCGCCCTGGCCCCGGGGGGACGTCTGGTGGTGAACGTCCCCGCCCACCGGTGGCTCTGGAGCGCGGCCGACGAGTCCCTCGGCCACGTGCGGCGCTACGACCGCAGGCTCCTGCGTCGCCAGCTGGACGAGGCCGACCTCCGGCCGATCGTCCTCGCGCACGTGTTCAGCTGGCTCGTCCTGCCGGTGTGGGTGGCGCGGCGGCTGACCGGCGGAGGCGAGGCCGAGCTGGGCCTCGATCGCACGTCCCTGGTGATCGACCGGACCGCCATGGTGCTCACCCGCGTCGAACGCGCCCTCCTCGGGCGCGCCAGCTCGCCCCTCGGCACGTCGCTGCTCTGCGTCGCCGAGCGCGCCGATGCGGGGCGGGCCCCATCGGTGGCGTCGAGTACCGTGACCCGCTCGTGACCACCGGCCCCACCCTCGAACCCAAGGAGCCATCCCGAGGGGAACCCGACGGCGCACGCGCCGCGACCGCGATCGTGACCGGTGCCGGCGGGTGGCTGGGTCAAAACCTGGTCCGGGCCCTGGCGCCGCACCGCACCCAGGTGCGCGCCCTGGTGGACCGGGCCGAGGACGCGCCGCTGCTGGAGCTGGTCGGTCCGTCGGTCCAGGTGCTCGTCGGCGACGTGCGGGCCCCGACGACGGCGGACCAGCTGCTCGCGGGCGCCGAGGGCGCGACGGTCTTCCACGCCGCCGGCGTGATCCATCCTCCCGGCCGGACGCGCCCCTTCTACGACGTCAACGTGGGGGGGACCCAGTACCTGCTCGACCGCGCCCGCCGGGCGGGCAGCGGCCGCTTCCTCCACGTCTCTTCCAACTCCGTCTTCGGGGCCAACCCGCACCGCGACCACCGCTTCACCGAGGACTCTCCCTTCAACCCCTACCTGGGCTACGGCGAGTCGAAGCTCGAGGCTGAACAGCTCGTCCAACGGAGCCACGACCGGGGCGACCTCGAGACCGTGGTCCTGCGGCCACCGTGGTTCTACGGTCCCTTCCAGCCCCCTCGCCAGACGCAGTTCTTCGCCGCCATCCGCCGAGGTCGCTTCCCCCTCGTGGGTGATGGCCACCAACGTCGGTCCATGGCCTACACGGGGAGCCTCGTGTCGGCCCTCCTGCTGGCCGAGACCGCCGAGAAGGCCCCCGGGCAGTCCTACTGGATCGCCGACGAGGAGCCCTACGAGCTGCGGCACGTCCTCGATGTCGTACGAGAGGCGCTCGAGGCCGAGGGGCTGGAGGTCTCGCCCCGCCGGCCTCGCCTGCCCCTCGTCGCCTCGACCGCGGCGGCGCGGGCCGATGCCCTCCTCCAGGGTGCGGGTCGCTACGTGCAGCCACTGCACGTCCTGGGAGAGCTGCGCGACACGATCGCCTGCGACATCTCCAAGGCCCACCTGGACCTCGGGTACGAACCCGTCGCCACGCTGGTCGAGGGGATGCGGTCCAGCATCCGGTGGTGCCTCGCGCGCGGGGAGCAGCTGTGAGCTCCGTCCTCGTCACCGGAGGCAGCGGGTACTTCGGCACCGAGGTGGTCAAACAGGCCCTGGCCCGTGGCCACGAGGTGCGCATCTTCGACCTCGAGCCACCGGCCGACCCCGGTCCGGCCACCTTCGCCAGGGGCGACGTCCGTGACCGCGACGCCCTCACCGCGGCCTGCGAGGGGGTGGACGTGGTGTTGAACAACGTGGCCCAGGTGCCCCTGGCCAAGGACCAAGAGCTGTTCTGGTCGGTCAACGTCCTGGGGACGGCCAACGTCCTCCTCGCCGCCCGCGACGCCGGGGTGGGGAAGGTGGTCCACACCTCGTCGAGCGCCATCTTCGGGATCCCCGAGCACAACCCCGTGGTGGAGGACACCCCGGGCCGGCCCCTCGAGGCCTACGGACGGGCCAAGCTCACCGCCGAGGTCCTGTGCCGCGACGCGGTGGACGGCGGCCTCGACGTCACCGTGGTGCGGCCCCGGACCATCCTCGGCCACGGGCGGCTGGGCATCATGGCCATCCTCTTCGAGTTCGTGGCCGAGGGAGCGCCGGTGTTCGTCCTCGGCGGCGGCCACAACCGCTACCAGTTCGTGCACGCGAGCGACCTGGCCGACGCCTGCCTGCGCTCCGCAGAGCGGCCGGGCCCGGCCACCTACAACGTCGGCGCCCGTGACCCGGGCACCATGCGGGAGACCCTCCAAGCCCTCGTCGACCACGCCGGCACCGGCTCCCGCGTGCGCTCGCTGCCGACGGGCCCGGCGAGCAGCGCCATGCAGGCCCTGGGAGAGATGCGCCTCGTGCCCTTCGCCCCCTACCACTGGTTGCTCTACGGCGAGTCGCTCTGGTTCGACACGAGCCGGGCGGAGCGGGAGCTCGGGTGGAGCTCGACCCAGTCGAACGGCGAGATGCTCATCGAGTCCTACGAGTGGTTCCTGGCCCACCGGGACGAGCTGGCCTCGACCCGGGGCTCGCACCACCAGTCACCTGTCCGACTCGGCCTCCTCCGCGGGCTCAAGCGCCTCCCCTGAGCGTCGGTCGGCCGGGGCTCCCCGTCGCTGGGACCTGGGCCGAACACCTACGCTCCCCGGCCATGCTTTGGTTCGAGCGCCAGCTGGTCGCCACCATGACGCGCCACCTTGACCCTGATGGACGGTCCCGGGTCTCCAACTACGTGGAGGGCTCCCTCACCGCCATGCCCGAGCACCTCCGCCTGTGTGTCGGCGCCGAGTCGTTGGCGCTCGGCCTCTGGGCCCGCCTCCCCGGGCGCCTCGGTGGCGCTCTCCGGGAAGGCTCGGCCGTCAGCCTGCAGGCCCTCGAGCTCCACCCCCTCAACCCGGTCCGCCAGTACGCCCGGCTGATGCGTTCCCTGGTCCTCTTCGCCGAGCAGGAGCTGCAGCCCGGAGCGGGGGGATGACGACCCTCGACACCGAGATCGTCATCATCGGCTCAGGCGCGGGCGGCGCAGTCACCGCGGCCACATTGGCCCGCGCCGGCCGGGACGTGACCGTGGTCGAGGAAGGACCCTGGGTCGACCCCGGCGCGCTGGAGCCGTTCTCGCTCGACGAGATGGTGGCCAAGTATCGCCACCAGGGGGGAGCGGCCGCCCTCGGAGCCCCACCGGTCGCCTACGCCGAGGGCCGGTGCGTGGGCGGCAGCACCGAGATCAACAGCGGCCTCTGGCACCGCCTGCCCGACGCGCTGGCCGACGACTGGCGGGAGCGCCACCAGATCGAGGAGTTCACCCCGGAGGCCCTGGGCCGCTACGCGGACCGGATCGAAGAGGAGCTCACCGTGTCCAAGCTCCCGGGGGCGCCGCCGGAGTCCTCTGCGGTTCTCGCCCGCGGCGCCGACGCCCTCGACTGGAGGTCGGTCGAGTTCGCCCGGGTGTTCCGCTATGACCAGGACCACCGGGGCGTCAAGCAGACGATGGCCCGGACCTTCATCCCGGCCGCCGTCGACGCCGGCGCGACGATGCTCCCGAACTGCCGCGTCGACCGGCTCCTGCGCTCGGGCGACCGCATCGTCGGCGTGCGGTGCACCCGACGCCGCCCGGATGGCACCGACGAGGATCTCACCCTGCACGCCGACCACGTCATCGTCTGCGGGGGCGCGATCCAGACCCCGGCCCTGCTCCAGCGCAGCGGCCTCCGCCGCAACATCGGCGGCGGCCTCAAGCTGCACCCGACGATCCGCGTGGCCGCCCGCTTCCGCCACGCCCTCGACCACGCCGACGTGCCGATGCACCGCATCACCGAGTTCGGCCCCGGTCTCGAGATCGGGGGGTCGGCCAGCCGGCGCAGCCACGTCGCCCTCGCCCTGTCGGACTCGACCGCCGACTACGACGACGCCATGGACGACTGGGAGAAGGTGGCGGTGTACTACGCCGCCACCCATGACGGCGTGGGACGCGTCACCACCCTGCCCGGCCTGCGCGCCCCGCTCGTGACCTATCGCCTCAGCGAGGGCGACATGAGCCGCCTCGGCCGCGGCCTCGTCCTGCTGGGCGAGGCGCTGCTGGCCGCCGGAGCCACCGAGCTGTACCCCTCGATGACCGGCGCCCCGGTCGTCCGACGCCGGGAGGACCTGGTCAGCTGGTGGGACGCGGTCACCCGCAGCCGGACCAACCTGATGACGGTCCACATGACCTCGTCGGTGCGCATCGGCGAGGACCGTGACAGGAGCGGGGCCGACAGCTACGGGCGCATCTGGGGGATGCGGAACCTGCGCGTGAACGACGCGTCGTTGCTGCCGGACGCCCCGGGTGTGAACCCGCAGAGCACGATCATGACCCTGGCCCTGCGCAACGCAGACCAGTTCCTCGCTGATGGCTGACCCGGTCACGCTGAGTGCCACCCCGGCGGAGGCCGGATCGGTCCGCCGGGCGAAGGGACGGGCAGCCACCCTGGTCCTCTCGGCTTCTGGAGCCTGGCCGTTCTACCGCCTGATGGGGCGCCGGGTCCTGGGCGCTCCACGTCGGCACCGCAGCCCTGAACGTCATCGCCATGGGCCTCACGCTCTGGATCGCCCGCCGACGGGTGGCGGGCTCGTTGTACACGGGCATCAGAATCGACAGCGTGTCGTGGACACCGGCGTTCCTCCGGTTTCGGCTCAGTAGGGCCAGGTGGACGGGTCGTGACCCAGGAGGCGGGTGACGCTTCCCAGCTTGACCGTGATCAGCACCTTGATGAGCACGTTGCGGGCGAACCAGGGCAGCTCGAGGGCCTGGTGCACGGCGTTGGCCACCCGGGCCTTGGGGCGGAGCCGCTCCCGCCGGTACTCGGTCATGGACTCGGACCGGCCCACGTAGCGCCAGTGGCCCCCAACGAACAGCTCCCGCAGGATGGCCAGGGTCACGCCGATGGAGCTGAACGAGTCGTGGATGAGCATGGTGCCGCCGTCGGAGACCCGCGCCCCCCAGTCCCGGATGTCGGTTCGGGCCGGCCCGTAGCGGTGGGCGCCGTCGATGTAGAGCAGGTCGATGGGTCCGTCGACCTGGGCGTGGGCCACGTCGGAGAAGGCCCGCACGTGGGTGACCCGGTCCCGGACGCCGGCCTTCTCCAGGTTGCGGTTGAACACGTCGTGGTCCTCGGCCGCCTCGTCGACGAAGCCGTCGATCTCCTGCGGGCCGCGGTCGTTGCCGGCATGGGGGTCGATGGCCACCAGCTCGATGCCGGGAGCTGCGGATCGGCCCAGCACGACCGTGGAGCGGCCTCGGAAGCTGCCGATCTCCACGATCCTCCCACCAGGGGCGACGCGGTCAGCGCCCTCCCACAGCAGGCGGGCCTGGCCGTCGGTCATCCAGCCCTCGACGTCGGCCACATCGGCCAGGGTGGTCGCGAAGTCAGAGCGGTCAGCGGAAGGGGTCATCGGTACGGCGCTCGGCTCGGGTCGGGGTCCGGGGACAGCGGGCCAAGGAGCCCGGCATGACCACGCCGCCGAAGGACCCGTGCTCTAAAGTGAGACGGCTGCCCGGTGCGGGCGGCGCAGGCCCTCCACCCTACTCCGAGGCCCCACTCGACCCCGTGATCCGTTGACCTCTCCGCCCCTCTCTCCCCGCGTGGCTGCGCCCAAGATGGGCGACATCGCGGCCGCGGCCGGGCTCCAGCGGGTGCACATGATCGCGTGGCGCGACCTCGACGACGTCGAAGCCGGCGGGTCCGAACTCCACGCGGCCACCGTGGCCCGGCTGTGGGCCGAGGCCGGCCTCGAGGTCCTGATGCGGACCTCCTGGGCCCAGGGCCACCCGAACCACGGGCGGCGGGACGGCTACGAGGTCATCCGGAAGGCCGGGCGCTACCAGGTGTTCCCCCGCACCGCGCTGGCCGAGATCCGCAAGACCTACGGCCGACCCGACGGCCTGGTCGAGATCTGGAACGGCATGCCGTTCTTCTCGCCGCTGTGGGCCACGACCCCAAGCGTGGTGGTCCTGCACCACGTGCACGCCGACATGTGGAAGATGGTCCTGCCCCCCAACCTGGCCAAGGTGGGCGACACCGTGGAGCGCCAGCTGGCCCCCCGCATCTACCGCCGCAGCCGGATGATCACCCTCTCCCCCTCCTCCAAGGAGGAGATGGTGGACCTGGGGTTCCGGCCCGATCGCATCGACGTGGTGCCGCCGGGGATCGATCCCCGCTTCACCCCGGGCGGGCCGCTGGCCGAGCGTCCCCTCGTCGTCGGTGCCGGTCGCCTGGCCCCGGTCAAGCGCTTCGATCGGCTCATCCGGGCCGCCGCCGAGGCCCGC
This sequence comes from Acidimicrobiales bacterium, assembly GCA_038233335.1. Classification (GTDB taxonomy): domain Bacteria; phylum Actinomycetota; class Acidimicrobiia; order Acidimicrobiales; family Iamiaceae; genus Iamia. Next base: position 22,861 of record JBBSME010000011.1, read on the forward strand.
CAGACCACCCCTGACCTGGAGCTGGTCATCGCCGGCACCGGCCCCCTCCGCAACGAGCTGGAGGAGCTGATCGCCGGGCTCGACGCCCAGGAGTGGGTCACCCTCGCGGGCCGGGTCAGCGACGCGGAGCTGCTCGACCTGTATCGGCGGGCGTGGGTGATCGCGTCATCGTCGGTGCGGGAGGGGTGGAACATGACCCTCACCGAGGCCGCGGCCTGCGGCACCCCCGCCGTCGCCACCCGCATCGCCGGCCACGTCGACGCGGTGGCCGACGGGCGCGGTGGCCTGCTGGCCGACGACGATCGCGAGCTGGCCGCTCACCTCGCCGCGGTGACCTCGGACGCGGACCTCCGGGCCCGGCTCTCCGCCGGCGCCCGCGACCACGTCACACAGTTCACCTGGGACGCGACGGCACGCTCCATCCTCACCGCCCTGGCCGAGGAGGCCGAGCGGTGGCAGGACCGGCCGTGGCGGGCCTGGCGTCGAGGGTGACGGCCCCCACCCCCGCCAGGTGACCGCGACCGCCGCGAGCCGCCGTCTGTCCTCGCCCCGCGACACCCTCCGCGGGTGGGCCCCCGCGGGCTTGGTCGCGGTGGTCTGCTACGTCCCGTTGCTCCTCACCCATCGGGGTCAGGTCGGCGCCGACACCAAGTCCTACCTCTACCTCGACCCGGGGCGCCTGCTCGGCCGGGCCTGGTCGATGTGGGACCCCAACGTGGGGCTGGGCACCGTCCCCCACCAGAACATCGGCTACCTCTGGCCCATGGGGCCGTTCTACTGGCTCTCCGAGACCCTCGGCCTGCCCGACTGGCTGGCCCAGCGGCTGTGGCTGGGGTCGATCCTGTTCCTGGCCGGGCTGGGCGTGCGCTACATGCTCCGGGCCCTCGGCCAGTCGGGCCCGGGGGTCACCGCGGCGATGTTCCTGTACGCCCTGTCGCCCTACGTGCTGACGCTCGGGGCTCGCATCTCGGCCCTGCTGCTGCCGTTCACGGCCCTGGGGTGGATGATCGGGCTGACGGTGCGGGCGGCGCGGGAGCGCACCTGGGTCCATCCGGCGTTGTTCGCCCTGGCCGTGCCCACCTTCGGGTCGACCAACGCCACCGCGCTGCTCCTGGTGGGCGTGGCGCCGGCCCTGTGGGTCCCGTACGCCACCTTCGTGCTGAAGGAGATCCGGTTCCGGGCCGCCCTGGCGGTCACCGCCCGCATCGGGATCCTCACCCTGGGGGCCTCGCTGTGGTGGATCGTCGGCCTCTGGGCCCAGGGGTCGTTCGGGATCGACGTGCTCCGCTACACCGAGACGGCCAAGACCGTCGCCGACGCGTCCACCGCGCCGGAGCTGCTCCGTGGCCTCGGCTACTGGTACTTCTACGGGGACGACAAGCTGGGGGCCTGGATCGAGCCCTCGGGCGCCTACACCCAGAGCCCCGGCCTCATCCTCATCACCTACGCGGTACCGATCATCGGGCTGGTCAGCGCGGCCGTCATCCGCTGGCGGCACCGCTCCTACTTCGTCGGCCTGGTGGTCATCGGCCTGGTCATCGCCGTCGGTGCCCACCCCTGGGACGACCCCGCGCCCTTGGGCGAGGGGTTCAAGGCCTTCCTCCAGTCGCAGGCCGGGTTGGCCATGCGGAGCCTGCCCCGGGCCGTGCCGGTGCTCAGCCTGGGCCTGGCCGTCCTGACGGGGACGGCCGTCACCGCCCTGGGCGAGCGGGTCCGGCGGTGGGAGCGGCCGGCCGCCGGCGCCGTGGTGCTGCTCGCGATCGTGGCCCTCCCCCCGCTCTGGCGGGGCCAGATGGTCGCCGACAACCTCCAGCGCCCCGAAGAGGTCCCGACCTACTGGACCGAGGCCGCGGCCGCGGTCGACGCCGGCGGCCGGCTCCCCGGTGGCGGCTACGCATCGCGGATCCTCGAGGTCCCGGGTGCGGACTTCGCGTCGTACCGGTGGGGCGACACCGTCGACCCGATCACCCCCGGGCTGACGGACCGCCCGTACGTGGCCCGCGAGCTGATCCCGTACGGCACGCCCCCCTCGGCCGACCTGCTCAACTCCCTCGACCGCCAGCTCCAGGAGGCGGTGCTCTCCCCGGACGCGGTGGCCCCGGTGGCGCGGCTCATGGGGGCCGGGGTGGTGCTCGAGCGGGGCGACCTGGCCTACGAGCGCTACAACCTGGTCCGCCCGCGCCAGGTGTACGAGCTGCTCCGCGAGGCGCCCGGCCTCGCGCCGGTGGAGGGGTTCGGGGGAACCTCCCCCAACGTGCCCGACCCTCGCCTGCCGCTGGAGGACGAGGTCGAGCTGGGCGCCGACCCCGACCTCCTCGACCCCCCCAGGGTGGGCCTCTTCCCCGTCACCGGTGACCCGACCATCGTGGCCGGCAAGCCGCAGTCCTCCGCCGTGCTCCTGTCCGGCAGCGGGGAGGGCATCATCGCCGCCGCCGCCGCCGGCCTCATCGAGGGTGACGAGCTGGTTCTCTACTCGGCGTCGTTCGCGGCCGACGGTGGCGGAGGACCCGACGCTCTGGTCGACGCGGTGGCCGGGGGTGCTCCGGTGGTCATCACCGACACGAACCGGAAGTCCGGCCAGCGTTGGGGGGTGGTCCACGAGGCCGACGGGCTCACCGAGACCGTCGACGAGGAGCCGCTGATCAGCGACCCGAGCGACAACCGCCTGCCCCTGTTCCCCGGCGCCGGGCCCGACACCCAGACGGTGGCCGTGCGCGAGGGCGTCACCGGCCGGGCCACCGGCTACGGCAACTCGATCAGCTACACCCCCGAAGACCGCCCCAGCGGCGCGCTGGACGACGACCTGACCACCTCCTGGTCCACCGCGGCCTTCGCCCAGGCCACCGACGAGCGCATCGAGGTCACCTACGACTCGGCCCGCACGACCGACCGCATCCGATTGCTGCAGGCCCGCGAGGGGATCCGGAACCGGTGGATCACCGACGTGCGCCTCACCTTCGACGGGGGCGACCCGGTCGACCTCACCCTGTCCGAGGCGTCCCGCGACAGCGAGGGCGAGTGGCTGTCGTTCCCGGAGCGCACCTTCTCCACCGTCGAGGTCGAGATCACCGGCACCGACACGGGTCAGCGGGACAGCTACGACGGCCTCAGCGCGGTGGGCTTCGCCGACCTGCGACTGGGCGACGGGGATGTCCGCCTCGACGAGTCGATCCGCCCGCCGACCGACGCCCTCTCGGCCCTGGGCCCGGACGCGATCGATCACCCCCTCGCCTTCGTGTTCACCCGCCGGCGGGCCCGCCCCACCGCCGCGCTGCGGTCGGACCCGGAGCTCACCATCGTGCGGGACCTGGACCTGCCCTCGGCCCGCCGCTTCGACGTGCGGGGCACCGGTCGCATCTCCCCGACGACCTCCGAGGACCTCCTCAACGAGCTCCTGGGCCGACCCACCCCCGGCGCCGGGGGCGTCGCCGCCTCCGCCTCGCGTCGCCTCCCCGGTGACCTGACCGCCGGCGCCACCGCGGCCATCGACGGCGACGGCACCACCCACTGGAGCCCCGGGTTCCTCGGTCAGGACGCCGAGTGGACGTCCTACTCGCTGGACGAGCCGGTCACCTTCGACCACATGGACCTCCAGGTGGTGGCCGACGGTCGCCACACCGTGCCCACCCGGCTCCGCATCGAGGCCGACGGAGGGCCGCCGGTGCTCGTCGACGTCCCGCCGATCAGCGACGAGGCCGAGCGGGACGCGCGCACCACGGTGCCCATCGACCTGCCGCAGGCGGTCACCGGCTCGACCATCCGCATCGGGATCGAGGCGTCGCGGGAGGTCATCACCACCGACTGGGTGTCGACCGAGCCCATCGTCATGCCGGTGGGCATCGCCGAGTGGGGCATCGAGGGTGTGGCCGTGGAGCCGGTGCCCGCCACCTTCGACTCGGGCTGCCGGGACGACCTCCTCGAGGTCGACGGCGAGCCGGTGGCCGCCCGGCTCGCAGGGCCCACCGACGAGGCCCTGGCCGGGGACCCGCTCGACCTCACGCTGTGCGCCGACGACGCGGCCCTTCCCGAAGGGCCCTCTCAGCTGCGCACCGGGGATGGCCGGGTCACCGGGCTGCAGGTCGACGATCTCTCACTGCGCTCCGACGCCGGCGGCGCCGCCCACCGCGGCGATCCCCTGCTCCTGCCCGACGCGACCACGGTCCCGACGACCGTCACGGACCAGGACCGCTGGCGCGCCACCGTCGAGGTCGGTCCCCGCGACGAGGAGACGATCCTGGTCATCGGCCAGAGTGACAACGACGGGTGGACGGCCTCAATCGACGGCCAGGACCTCGGGGATCCGATCCTGGCCGACGGGTACTCCTCTGCGTTCCGCATCCCCGCAGGAGCCGATCCGGTGACCGTCGAGGTGGTCTGGACCCCCCAGCGGGCCGTCTTCGGAGGTCTGGCCGTCTCGGCCGCGGCGGCGGTGCTGTGCCTCCTCCTGGCCCTCCGGCCCTGGCGGTGGCGCCGGCGCGTCGTGGACGAGGTGGCGACCGAGCCCCTCGACGAGAGGCCCCGACCGCTGACCGTCGCTCCTGTCCTGCGCTCGACCGGATCGGCCCCCGGGCCCGCGGCCACCGCGCTGGTGGCCGTCGGGGCGGCGGTGGTGGGGACGCTGGCCGTCAACCCGGTCAGCGGCCTCGTCCTGCTCGCCCTCGCGGTGGTCGGCCTCCGGGTGCCCCGGGCTCGCGCCGCCCTGGCCCTCGGACCGGCTGCCCTCCTCGCCCTCGCCGCCACCTACCTCGTCGTCCAGCAGGTCCGCCACGGCCTGCCCGCGGGCTTCCAGTGGCCCCAGCGCTTCGGCACCGCCCACGGGATCGCCTACACGGCCGTCCTGCTGCTGGGGCTCGACCTGGTCGTCGATCGACTCCGCACCGGCGCCTGGTGCCCATCTCGCCCGGACTGACCGTCCCCGGACCGGCCGCCGCTGCGGGTGACGGTGAACGTGTCCGCCCGCCAGCTGGCCCAGACCGGCTTCGACGAGCACGTGCGCAGGATCCGCTCCGTGTCCGACGGAGCGCCCCCCCGGTCGCCGGGGCCCGGAGTCGGGTTCTTCGCCCCGGCCCCGGAGGCCGACCCCGAGCCGCCTCCGGCGGTCATCCCCTCCGCCCCTCCGGCCGTCGACGCCGACCTTCAGCCCCCGCGGCGTAGCCTCGCCGCGTGCTCGCCGCCTCCGCCGAGTCGATCTCGTTCGGCGACCTCGTCGGCGCCGTCGGACTGACCATCCTGGCCTGCGTCCCCCTCGGCCTCACCCTCTGGGCCCTGTTGGACGCGGCTCGCCGACCGCGGTGGGTGTGGGCCCTGTCCCGCCACTCCCAGCTGCCCTGGCTGGCCGCCGTCGCGGCCGGCGTGCTGCTGACGGTGCTGGGCGTGGGGATCTCCCTCTGGTACCTGATCCGGGTGCGTCCGGACCTGGCCGCCCTCGAGGCCGGACGCCTCGGCGGGGCCCGGTCGGGCCCCGGTGACGACCGCTGAGAGGGTCTCGCTCAGGCGGTGGCCGACGACCTCGACCCGCGTGTCGGGCGGCGAGAACTGCGTCGCGTTCTCCATCAGCTCGGAGAGGAGGTGGGCGATGTCGGCGGATCTCGGTCGATGCAAAGGGCCTCGCGGCGATCCCCGAGGGCGAGGGTGGCGCGCCGACCCCCGCCGCCGATCTACGCTGCGGGCGACTTTCAAGGAGGTCCTGCATGTCCAACCTGCCCCCACCTCCCTCGGGCGGAGATGTCCCCCCACCCGGCGGTCCCCCGCCGAGTGGCCCACCCCCGAGCGGCCCACCCCCCGGCGGGGGCTTCCCCCCGCCCGGCGGACAGCCGCCCGGTGGACAGCCGCCCGGTGGACAGCCGCCCGGTGGCCCGCCGCCCGGCGGACAGCCGCCTCCCGGAGGCCCCGCTGGTCCCCCGCCCGGGACCCCGGGCCCCTTGGCCGAGTTCCAGGACCGCCTGGTGTCCGGCCTCATCGACTACATCGGCCCGTTCATCCTGGCCAACATCATCAGCCTGCCCCTGGGCTACTCACCGGGGAACTTCGGGTCGGGGCTGTTCATCGGCTGGGCTCTCTTCCTGCTCCCGTTCGGCTGGGCCCTCTACATGGGCTACATGGCCGGTGAGACGGGCCAGAGCCTGGGCATGAAGCAGTCCGGCCTCCGCCTGGTGGGCGAGCAGACCGGACAGCCCATCGGGGGCAACCAGGGTGTGGTGCGCAACCTGCTCCTGCTCCCCGGCTTCTTCTGCTGCGGCATCCTCGTCATCGTCGATGCCCTGTTCCCGCTGTGGGATGCGAAGAAGCAGACGCTGCGCGACAAGATCGGCAAGTCGGTGGTCATCAAGTCCGCCTGATCAGCTCGATCTGAGACTCGGAGCCCCCGCCCTGGCGGGGGCTCCGTCGCGTCCGGCCCCGGTGCCTCGACGCTCAGCGCAGCGGTGCCTCGGTCGGGGTCACCGGCTCGGGCAGCAGGGTGTTGCCCATGAGGAAGCGATCCACCGCGGCAGCGCAGGCTCGGCCCTCGGCGATGGCCCACACGATCAGGCTCTGGCCCCGGCCCATGTCGCCGGCCACGAACACCCCGTCGACGCTGGAGGACCAGCCCGCATCCCGCGCCACGTTGCTCCGGCCGTCGAGCTCGACCCCGAGCTGGTCGACGAGCGAGCCCTTGTCGGGTCCGGTGAAGCCCATGGCCAGGAGGACGAAGTCGGTCTCCAGCTCGAAGTCGCTGCCTTCGACCTTCTCGAACCGGCCGTCGACCATCTCCACCTCGTGGACGGCCAGGGCCCGGACCCGACCCTCGTCGTCGCCCAGGAAGGCCTCGGTGTTCACCGAGAACACCCGCTCACCGCCCTCCTCGTGGGCCGAGGAGGTCCGGAACAAGAGAGGCCAGGTCGGCCACGGCGTGGCGTCGGCCCGCTCCTCGGGTGGGCGGGGCATGATCTCGAACTGGTGGATGCTCGCCGCCCGCTGACGGTGGGTGGTGCCTAGGCAGTCGGCGCCGGTGTCGCCCCCGCCGATGATGACCACCTTGCGGCCCTCGGCGCTGAGGGGCGATCTGGTCAGGTCCCCCTCCTGCACCTTGTTGGCCAGGGGCAGGAACTCCATGGCCTGGTGGATGCCGTCCAGCTCCCGGCCAGGGATGGGGAGGTCGCGCGCCTGGGTGGCCCCGCCGGCGAGCACGATGGCGTCGTGGTCGCGCCGGAGGTCCTCGACGGTCAGGTCGGTCCCGACGTCGACGCCGGCGCGGAAGGTGGTGCCCTCGCGCTCCATCTGATCGATGCGCCGCTCGAGGTGGCGCTTCTCCATCTTGAACTCGGGGATGCCGTAGCGGAGGAGCCCGCCGATGCGGTCAGCCCGCTCTAGCACCGTCACCTGGTGGCCGGCCCGGGTCAGCTGCTGGGCCGCCGCCATCCCGGCGGGGCCGGATCCGACCACCGCGACCCGCTTGCCGGTCTTGGTCGAGGCCTTGACGGGGACGACCCAGCCCTCGTCCCACGCCCGATCGATGATGCTCACCTCCACCTGCTTGATGGTGACGGCGTCCTGGTTGATGCCCAGCACGCAGGCGGCCTCGCAGGGGGCCGGGCAGAGGCGCCCGGTGAACTCGGGGAAGTTGTTGGTGGCGTGGAGGCGATCGATGGCCTCGTGCCAGCGGTCCCGGTAGACCAGGTCGTTCCAGTCCGGGATGAGGTTGCCCAGGGGACACCCCTGGTTGCAGAAGGGGATGCCGCAGTCCATGCAGCGGCTGGCCTGGCTCTGGAGGTGGTCCTCGGGGAACGGCTCGTAGACCTCCCGCCAATCCCGCAGCCGGACGGGCACGGGCCGCCGGTCGGGCAGCTCGCGCGTCGTGTGCTTCAGGAACCCTCTGGGGTCTCCCACGTCAGCCTCCCTCAGCCCTTGGCCGCGGCCATGATGGCCTCGTCGATGTCGGCGCCGGACTCCTCGGCCGCCTTGATGGCGATGAGCACCCGCTTGTAGTCGCGGGGCATCACCTTGGTGAACTGTCCGACCGCGAACTGCCAGTCGGCCAGCAGGAGGGCGGCGACCTCCGAGCCGGTCTCGCGCTGGTGCTGGAACACGGTGCTCACCAGCCAGGTCTTGTCCAGCTCGTCCAGGGGCTCGAGCTCGACCATCTCGTCGTTGACCAGCGCGGCCAGGGCCCGATCCGGGTCCCACACGAAGGCCATGCCGCCCGACATCCCGGCTCCGAAGTTGCGGCCGGTGGGGCCGAGCACGACCACCCGGCCACCGGTCATGTACTCGCAGGCGTGGTCGCCCACACCCTCGACCACGGCGGTGGCCCCCGAGTTGCGGACGCAGAACCGCTCGCCCACCAGGCCCCGCAGGTAGGCCTCGCCGCCGGTGGCGCCGTAGAGGATCACGTTCCCGGCGATGACGTTCTCCTCGGCGACGAAGCCGGATGGCGCGTCCGGCGAGGGGCGCAACGCCAGCCGGCCGCCGGAGAGGCCCTTGCCGACGTAGGCGTTGGCGTCACCGACCAGGCGGAGGGTCATGCCCTTGGGGATGAAGGCCCCGAAGCTCTGTCCGGCCGAGCCGGTGAAGGTGATGTCGATGGTGTCGTCGGGCAGGCCGGCGCCGCCGTGGGCCTTGGTGACCTCGTGGCCGAGCAGCGTGCCGACGGTGCGGTTCACGTTGCGGATCGTCCGCTCGAGGCGGACAGGCTCACCTGCGGTGATGGCCGGCTGGCAGGCCTCGATGAGCTCCACGTCGAGGGCCCGATCCAGGCCGTGGTCCTGGGCCTTGGTGCAGAAGAGGTCCTGGTCGGCGAAGCCGGACGTGGGCTTGGCCAGGATGGGGCTGAGGTCGAGGCCCTTGGCCTTCCAGTGGTCGACGGCCTTGCGGGTGTCGAGCAGGTCGACCTGGCCGATGGCGTCGGTGAGGCTGCGCATCCCGAGGGAGGCGAGCAGCTCGCGCACCTCCTCGGCGATGTACTCGAAGAAGGTCTCCACGAACTCGGGCTGACCGGTGAAGCGCTCGCGCAGCTCGGGGTTCTGGGTGGCGATCCCCACCGGGCAGGTGTCGAGGTGGCAGACCCGCATCATGATGCAGCCCGACACCACCAGCGGGGCGGTGGCGAAGCCGAACTCCTCCGCGCCCAGGAGGGCCCCGATGAGCACGTCGCGGCCGGTCTTCATCTGCCCGTCGACCTGGACCACGATGCGGTCGCGCAGGCCGTTGAGGAGCAGCGTCTGCTGGGTCTCGGCCAGGCCCAGCTCCCAGGGGCCCCCGGCGTGCTTCAGCGAGGTCAGGGGACTGGCCCCGGTCCCGCCGTCGTGGCCAGAGATCAGGACCACATCCGCGTGGGCCTTGGACACACCGGCGGCGACGGTGCCCACCCCGACCTCGGACACCAGCTTCACGTGCACCCGCGCCGCCGGGTTGGCGTTCTTGAGGTCGTGGATGAGCTGCTTGAGGTCCTCGATGGAGTAGATGTCGTGGTGGGGCGGCGGGCTGATGAGGCCCACGCCCGGGGTCGAGTAGCGGGTCTTGGCGATCCACGGGTAGATCTTGGAGCCGGGCAGCTGGCCCCCCTCACCGGGCTTGGCCCCCTGGGCCATCTTGATCTGGAGGTCGTCCGCGTTGGACAGGTACTCCGACGTGACGCCGAAGCGGCCGGAGGCCACCTGCTTGATGGCCGAGCGCTTGGAGTCGCCGTTGGGCAGGGGCACGAAGCGCTCCGGGTCCTCGCCGCCCTCACCGGTGTTGGACTTGGCGCCGAGCCGGTTCATGGCCACGGCCAGGGTCTCGTGGGCCTCGGCCGAGATGGAGCCGTAGCTCATGGCCCCGGTGGAGAAGCGGGCGATGATCGCCGAGGCGGGCTCGACCTCCTCGATCGGGATAGGGGTGCGTCCCTCGGTGGAGATCTCGAACAGGCCCCGCAGCGTCGCCAGGCGCCCGGCCTGGTCGTCGACCATCCGCGTGTACTCCTTGAAGATGTCGTAGCGCTTCGAGCGGGAGGCGTGCTGGAGCTTGAAGACCGTCTGCGGGTTGAACAGGTGGTGCTCACCCTCCCGGCGCCACTGGTACTCGCCACCGCCGTCCAGCTCCCGGTGGGCCCGCTCGCTGGGTCGCGGGGCGTGGGCCACCCGGTGGCGAGCGGCCACCTCAGTCGCGATCTCCTCCAGACCGATGCCGCCCAGGCGGCTGGAGGTGAGCGTGAAGTACTCGTCGACCAGCTCCTGACCCAGCCCGATGGCCTCGAACACCTGGGCACCGGTGTAGGACGCCACCGTCGAGATGCCCATCTTCGACATCACCTTGAGGACACCCTTGCCACACGCCTTGATGTAGTTGGCCACGGCCTGATCGACCCCGACCCCGTCGAGGGCGCCGCGCGCGCTCATGTCCTCGAGGGTCTCGAAGGCCAGGTAGGGGTTGATGGCCGACGCGCCGTACCCCAGGAGGAGGCACATGTGGTGCACCTCTCGGGCGTCACCGGCTTCCACGACCAGGCCGACCTGGGTGCGGGTCTTCTCCCGGACCAGGTGGTGGTGCACGGCGCTGGTAAGCAGCAGCGACGGGATGGGGGCCTGCTCGGCGGTGACGCCCCGGTTGGACAAGACGATGATGCGGGCCCCCTCCGCGATGGCGACCGACACCTCGGCCCGGACCCTCTCGAGGGCCCGGCGGAGCCCCTCCCCCCCCTCGGCCACAGGGTAGAGGCCCGTGGCCACGAACGACTTGAGGCCGGGCATGTCGCCCTCGTCGTCGATGTGGACCAGCTTGGCCAGCTGGTCGTTGTCGAGGATCGGGTGGCGCAGCAAGACCTGGCGACACGACGCCGGCGACGGGTCGAGGAGGTTGCCCTCGGGGCCGAGCACGCCGAGGAGGCTGGTGACCAGCTCCTCGCGCAAGGCGTCGAGGGGCGGGTTGGTCACCTGGGCGAAGAGCTGGGTGAAGTAGTCGAACAGCAGGCGCGGCCGCTCCGACAGCACCGCCACCGGGGTGTCGGTGCCCATGGAGCCGAGGGCCTCGCCGCCGGTCTTGGCCATGGGGGCCATGAGGATCTTGAGGTCCTCGTTGGTGTAGCCGAAGGTCACCTGGCGGCGGACGACGTCAGCGTGGGGGTACCGGATGTGGGGGCGGTCGGGGAGGTCGTCCAGGGGGACCAACCCGGCGTGCAGCCACTCGCCGTAGGGGTGCTCGGCGGCGAGGGTGGACTTGACCTCCTCGTCGGCGATGATCCGGCCTTCGTCGGTGTCGACCAGGAACATCCGACCGGGCTGCAGGCGGCCGCGGGAGACGACGGTCGAGGGGTCGATGTCGAGCACGCCGACCTCGGAGGCCATGACCACCAGGCCGTCGGAGGTCACCCAGTAGCGGGACGGGCGCAGCCCGTTGCGGTCCAGCACCGCGCCGACGACCGAGCCGTCGGTGAAGGCCACCGACGCCGGGCCATCCCACGGCTCCATCATCGACGCGTGGAACTGGTAGAAGGCCCGCTTGGCCGGGTCCATGGCCGGGTTGGACTCCCAGGCCTCGGGGATCATCATCAGCACCGCGTGGTGCAGTGGGCGCCCGGCCAGGTGCAGCAGCTCGAGGACCTCGTCGAAGCTGGCCGAGTCGCTGGCTTCGTCGGTGCAGATCGGGAAGGCCCGCTCCAGGTCGGCCGAACCGTCGGCGCCGTCGAAGGCATCGCTGGCCAGCAGGGCCTCCCGGGCCCGCATCCAGTTGCGGTTGCCCTTGACCGTGTTGATCTCGCCGTTGTGGGCGATGTAGCGGTACGGGTGGGCCAGGGGCCAGGCCGGGAAGGTGTTGGTGCTGAACCGGGAGTGGACCAGGGCGATGGCGCTCTCGACCCGAGGGTCCAGGAGGTCCGGAAACACCTGCTCCAGCTGGTCGGTGGTGAGCATCCCCTTGTAGCAGAGGGTGCGACACGAGAGGCTGGGGAAGTAGACCACGCCTCCGCCCGGCGTGCCGGCCACCCCTGGCTCGCCCACCTCGTGCTCGATGCGCTTGCGGAGGATGAAGGCTCGGCGTTCGAGGTCGAGGCCCGAGAGCTCGCCGTCCCCGGCGGCCAGGAACACCTGGCGGAAGGTGGGCTCCACGTCGCGGGCCATGCTCCCCAGCGAGGAGGTGTCGACCGGGACAGCCCGCCAGCCCAGGACGGCGAGGCCCTCGCTGGCCACGATCTTGTCGATGGCCTCGGCCGCGGCGTCGGCCTCGTCGGCCCCCTGGGGCAGGAACGCGATGCCGGTGGCGTAGGAGCCGACTGCGGGCAGGGTGAAGTCGACCACCTCCCGCAGGAACCGGTCGGGGACCTGGATGAGGATCCCGGCCCCGTCCCCGGTGTTGACCTCGGCCCCTGATGCGCCCCGGTGATCGAGGTGGCACAGCGACAGCAGCCCCTTGTCGACGATGTCCCGGCTGGCCCGGCCGTGCATGTCGACGACGAAGGCAACGCCACAGGCGTCGTGTTCGTAGGCGGGGTCGTAGAGGCCGTGGGGCCCGGGAGCAGTGCGCATGCGTCCCTTCCATCGGGTGGCGGGGTCGGAGGGGTGCCGGGACGTCGCTGGCCCGAGGGTCTACCGACTCTACTGGGAGACGGGCGATCGCCTCCAGTGGAGACGGGTACGGTCAGACGATGGCCCCGCCGTCGCCGCCACCCGTCGAGGACCTCCTCACCTACCTCGACGCGTCCCCCACCCCGTACCACGCCGCGGCCGAGGCGGGTCGGCGGCTCGAAGCCGCCGGTTCGGTGGCCGTCGACCGCTCCCAGCCCTGGTCAGAGCGCCCAGATCGGGGTCACCTGGTGGCCGACGGGGCCCTGGTGGCCTGGTCGTTGCCCCCCGGCGTGGCCTCGCCCCGCCTGCGCCTGGTCGGCGCCCACACCGACAGCCCCGGCCTGCGCATCAAGCCCCGGCCCGACACCGGCACCGCCGGGTGGCGCCAGCTGGGGGTCGAGGTCTACGGCGGGGCCCTGGTGAACTCCTGGCTGGACCGCGACCTGGGCCTGGCCGGACGGGTGGCGGTGCGCGGCCCCGACGGGGTGGACGTCCGCCTCCTGCGCATCGACGAGCCCCTGCTCCGCGTCCCTCAGCTGGCCATCCACCTCGATCGCGAGGTCACCAGCAACGGCCTCAAGCTGGACCGGCAACGGCACCTGAGCCCGGTGTGGGGCGTCGGTCCCGTCGACCCCGGAGGCTTCCGGAGGGTCGTGGCCCAGCACCTCGACGTGGACCCCGAGGGGGTCTGCGGATGGGACGTCATGGCCCACGACCTCACCCCGGCGGCGCGGGTGGGCCAGGGCGGGGCGCTGGTCAGCGGCGGCCGCCTCGACGACCTGTGCTCCTGCTGGGCCGGCCTGGTCGCCCTGGCCGGAGCCCGTCCAGAGGGCACGGGATCGGTCCTGGTCCTGTTCGACCACGAGGAGGTGGGCAGCGGGTCCACCCGGGGCGCGGCCGGTCCCCTCCTGGCCGAGGTGCTCGAGCGCCTCGTCCTGGCCCGGGGCGGGGACCGGTCCGACCTGCTGGCCGCCCTCTCGCAGTCGGCGCTGGCCTCGGCCGACATGGCCCACGCCACCCACCCCAACTACCCCGACCGCCACGAGCCCTCCCACCCCATCGCCATCGACGGGGGTCCGGTGGTGAAGGTGAACGCCAACCAGCGCTACGCCACCGAGCCCGCCACCCAGGTCGCCTTCGAGGTGGCCTGCGACGTCGCCGGCGTGGCGGTCCAGCACTTCGTCGGCCACAACGAGGTCCCGTGCGGGTCGACGATCGGGCCACTGGCCGCGGCCGCGGTCGGGATCCCCACCGTCGACGTGGGCGTCGCCCAGCTGGCCATGCACTCGGCGCGAGAGCTGTGCGGGAGCGAGGACCCCGGCCGGATGGCCGCGGCTCTCACCGCCTGGTTCGAGGGCTGAGCCGGTGGACCGGGCCGAAGCGGCCCGGGTGCTCGGGGTCGCGATCGACGCCTCGCCCGCCGCGGTCCGGGGTGCGTTCCGAGACCTGATCCGTCAGCACCACCCCGACCGGGGCGGCGCCGCCGGCGGCGAGGTCGCCGCCCGCCTCATCGAGGCCCACCGCGTGCTGCGGGATACCGCTCCGCCCTCGGCGCGCGCTGTGCCCTCTCCGCCCCCGCCGTCCCCCGCCCCGGCGGCGACGCCTGTCGACGCCCGAGCCGAGGGCGACGCCCTCTTCGTCCGCGCCGACCCCGACACCGTCCTGGCCCGCCTGGTGGAGGCGGCCCACCAGCTGGGCGAGGTGACCTACCTGGACCGGGGCGCAGGGCTGGTCGAGGTGCTCGTCCTGGTCCAGGACCGAGAGGGCGACCGTCCGGCCGCGTGCTCGCTGGTGGCGTCCCTCCAGGGCCGGCTCGACGCGGTAGAGGTGTTCTGCACCGTCGAGCGCCTGGACGGCCACGCCGGGCCGCCGGTCGCCCCGCTGGTCGCCGCCCTGGCCGAGGCGCTTCAGCGGGGCTGAAGCGCCTCCCCCAGCTCATCGCCCCCGTTGGGCTGGCCGTCGCCGTCCTCGTCCTCGTCACCGTCGGCCACCGGGACGTCGGGGTTGGCGGGATCGACGTCGCGGATGTTGCGGATGCCGTCGCCGTCGGCGTCGGCCTTCCCCCACGTGGCGTCGCCCGGGGCGAGGATGCTGCGGGGGTTGACAGGGGTGCCCTTGAGGCGGGTCTCGAAGTGGATGTGGGACCCGGTCGAGAGCCCCGTGCTCCCGGCCAGGGCGATCACGTCCCCTTGCTCCACGATCTGGCCCACCTCCACGGTGAAGGAGGTGTTGTGGGCGTAGACGGTGCTGAGCGAGCTCCCGTGGGCCAGCACCACGGTGTTGCCGTAGCCGCCACGGGCCTCGGCGGCCAGCACGATGCCGTTGGCCGCGGCCAGCACCGGTGAGCCCGACGGGGCTCCGATGTCGGCCCCCGCATGCAGGCGCGTGATGCTGAGGATCGGGTGGGCCCGCTGACCGAACTCGGAGCTGATCACCCCGCCTTCGCGGGGGATGCGGACGTCGACGACCCCCGCCACCCAGTCCTCCTCGTCACCCTGGAACGCGGCGAGGAGGGCGGCGATGCCGTCGGCCGCCTTCTCCAGGCTGGTGATCCGCGCCTCGATCGAGACCTTGCGGGAGCGGACCTCGATCAGCAGGGCCTCCTGGCGATCCCGCTCCGCGGCCACCTCCACCACCAGAGCCGTCGATGTGTCCAGCGCCTCCGACGCCGAGCGCCTCAGGTCGTCGACCTGCTCGCGCTGGGTCGCGGCGGCAGCGGCGGCCCGCCGGGCCCGGTCCTGGACCTGACGGCTCCGGGTGCGGGCATCGATCAGGTCGTCGATCAGGTCGCGCTGCTGGTCGCTGACGGTCTGCCGGTAGCCGCGACGGGCCAGGGAGTCATCGCTGCCGGCGCTGGTGTCGAACACCGCGCCGAGCGCCTCGGTGTCCCCGACATCCATGTAGGTCTCGACGGCATAGGTCCGCAGGCGCTCCTCGGCCCGGGCGACCTCGTCTCGCGCGTCGGCTGCAGCCGCATCGGCATCCGCTTCGACCTCCCGGCTCTCGGCGAGGGCCACCTGGGCCTCGACGACGGCGGTGTCGGCCCGATCGACGGCCTCGCGAGCCTGCTGGACCTCGGGCACCAGCTCCAACAGGCGGGCTGCGGCCAGGTCGTACTGCACCAGGAGGTCGGTCTCGGCACCGACCAGCTCCTCGTACTGCTCCCGGAGGGCGGCCACGTCCACCGAGCTGGGGCCGCCGGTCGGATCGTCGTCCGCGCCCTGGGCCGATGCCGGGGCCACCGGGATCGAGCCGACCAGGAGGGCCGCGCACGCGACGACCAGACCTCGCCTCGCCCATCGGGCGATCAGTGAGCGTGACCTGTTCATCGCGGCTGTGGCTGCTCCCCCCGCACCGTCGGCAGCATAGGGGCCGGGGATGAGGTCACGACAGGCCCCCCGCCACGAGTGGCATCCCCTGCCACCCCCTGGCCTTCCGGGTTCGGGCTCGGGGTGCCGGGGTAGCGTGGGATGCAGCCTTCCCCCGATCGGGCTGCCCGTGACTCCTTCCTTCGCTCCTTCCGCCGCTCCCGGCCACGCCCTGCTTGACCGTGATGTCCTCGACCTGCTGCCCCACGGCGCCGCCCTCACCGATGCCCGCGGCGAGGTGGTCGCCACGAACTGGCTCTGGGAGCAGGGCGCAGCCGACCAGGACCCGTTGGTGGCACCGCTCGGACGGGGGCTGATCGAGCACCTCCGCGAGGGGCGACCGGGGCCGGTCGCCGACCACATCGCCGATGGCCTCACCCGCCTCCTCGACGGCCGGGGGTCGAGCTTCCAGGTCCAGTACGAGCTGGAGGGGTCCTCTGCCGACGTGGGCGAGGCCCGCTGGTTCCTCGTCGCGGCCGAGAGCACGCCCGGCGGCGGGTTGGTGGTCACCCGGACCGAGACGACCGTGCACCACGGCGTCAACGAGGTCCTGGCCGAGATGGCCTTCCACGACGACCTCACCGGGCTGCCCAACCGGGGCCTTGTCCTGGATCGCATCCGCATGGCCCTCATCCGAGCCCAGCGCCTGGGGCTCCA
>JBBSME010000012.1:0-38237 GCA_038233335.1 Acidimicrobiales bacterium
ACCGCGGCGCCGCCCCGCTCAGCGAACTCAGCCGTGTTCGCTTCTGCGGTGAGGGCTGAGGCGGTGACGCTGTTCGGCGTCCTGGGGGTGCTCTCGTCCACCCAGTCGGCACCCTGGTCTTCGTAGGGGAAGCAGGTCGACTCCTGGACGAACCGGGATGCCCGCGCCATGGTCGCGGCCTCGACGAGGTTCCGGGACGCGTCGGTCCGCAGGCGATCGTTGGTCGCCCAGCTCGCCCTGCGTGCCGCCTTGCGCAGCGGCGGGATGTGGGTGGCCAGGTTGACCACGACGTCGTGTCCGTCCACTTCGATCGAACAGGTCGCAGCGCACCGGGATCCCGCCGAGCTGTTCGACCAGGCTCGCCTTCTCGTCGGTGCGGGCCACCGCGGTGACGTCGTGGCCGGCCTGGACCAGACCGGGCAACGCTCGGCTGCCGATGACACCGGTGGATCCGGTGAGGAAGATCTTCATGAGGTGCTCCTTCTCTTGATGGCGCCCTCCAGCCACACTGCGCTGACGGCGAGCTGCTCTGCGGGGACCGTGTCCAACAGGGTCTTGGTGAGATCGGCGATGGACGTGTCGGCGAGCTCTCGTCGCCACGCGTCCTCGGCGCGCCACATGGCGGTCGCGATTCCGCACGGTCCGAGCTGCGCGTAGTCGATGCCCGGCTCGGCCTGGGGGCCGTTCTGGCGGACCTCGGTGCAGGTGAACGCGGGGTCGTCGCCGTCGATGGCGAGGACCACGTCGAGCAGGGTGATGTCGGTCGCAGGTCGCGCCAGCCGGAACCCGCCCCTGGGCCCAGAGGTCGAGGTCGTGATGTCTGCCCGGGTGAGGGCTTGGAGGTGCTTGGCCAGGTACGGGCCGGGCACGCCGTGAAACTCGGCGAGTCGAGCTGCCGGCAGGGACTCGTCGTCGGGCAGGAAGGCGAGCACGGTGCAGCAATGAAGGGCCCACTCGACTCCTTCGCTCATACGCATAACCAGGACCCTATACATCCGGGATATGTGATGTCAACGTTCTCCCCCGAGGCCGGAGGTGGCCACCGGGGTCGACACCACCAGCGTCGATCAGACGTTGACGTCCGGCCTCTGGGGGCCTGTCGATCACGGTGGGGTGAATCAACGGCGGGACGGCGACCCGCGCGGTTCTGGACCTGCGGGCCGAATCGGCGCTTCAGCCTGGATCCACCGATCGGTGTCCGGCGTCGGTGGTGGCGTTGCGGTCTGGGGAGGTGTGTTGCGATCGGGTGGGCGCGGTCGGTGGTCGGGCCGCGTCCAGATCAGCCGTGGTTCGCGAGTAGGCAAGGACGACCCCACCGGTCGCAAGCAAGGCGCAGTCGGCGTCTCCCGCCCGCTGTCGCTCTACTGCTCGAGACGCCTCATGGCGAGTTCGAGTACCTGGGCGCGACTGCGTGGGCCGTGGTCGGTGGCGAGGAAGTGGCTGCCGATGAGCAGCGAGAACGCGATGAGGGATCGTGCCTCGATGTCGCCCTCGTCGGAGCTGAACGTGCGGAACTGCGAGCGGAGGTAGTCCATCCGACGGTTGTCGACTCGTTGAAGGCGGCGGGCGACCGAGGGGTCTCGACGGGACCAGCTTCGGACCGCAAGGTCGATGGGCAGGAGCTTGTCGGAGAAGGTGAGCGCTCCGGCCCGGCGCATCTTGGATCCGGCTCCCCCTCCGGCGAGCTCGACTCGCTCGAGCACGTCGTCGGTGCTGGCCTTCTCCCAGGCCTCGAGAAGTTCGTTGAGAAGTGTCTGGCGATCAATGAAGTGGTGGTAGAAGCCGCCCTTCGTGACTCCGAGGGCCTGCGCCAGGTTCTCGACTCGCACGGCGTCGGGGCCTCCGGCTGCCAGTGCTCGGAGGCCCTCGTCGATCCAGGCGCTTCGGGAGGTGCGAGTGGGAGGTGCCATGCGTCCCCATCTCTATCGCCGCGCGCATCCCTTGACGACCCCGGGGGTCCGCTCTACGGTGATCCATACGTAAGCGCATGTATCACCTGTGAGAGGAACGTTGCTATGCCCATGCTCGATGTGTTCATCCCCGAGGGGGCGCTCTCCGATGAGGCCGAAGATCGCCTGTTGGCCGAGCTCACCGACATCCTGCTGCGGTCTGAAGGGGCCGACCCGTCGAACGCCTTTGCCCGGCCCCTTGCCTATGTCTGGCTGCACCGGCCGGCGAAGATGTTCGCCGGCGGTGAGCCCGCGACCCAGCCCCGCTATCGGGTCATCGCCTCGGTGCCCGAGGGTGCCTACGACGATGAGCGCCGTCGATCGATGATCCGCGAGGTGACCGACGCGATCCTCGATGCCGAGGCGGGCGCCTATGACCGTGATCCGATGCGGATCTTCGTCTTTCCCAACGAGGTGCCCGAAGGTACCTGGGGCGGCGGCGGTCGCATCTTCACCCTTGGGGAGCTGGCTGGTGAGGTGATGGGCGACGCGGATAAGGGCAAGCGGTGGGCGGAACGCCGGTTGGCCAACCGGTCCGCCGCTGCGTCGACGTCAGCCTGAACCGTGACCGACGCTCGCCGATGGCGGCACTCCGTGGCCATTGCGTCGAGTTGACCGGCCGCCTGTTGGGCCCGTACACCCGGCTGCGTGACAGTGCCCACACGGACCGGCCTTGGCGCATCCACCAGATCGCCAACGACTTCGACCTCGAGGACGTGTGGGCCCTTCCGACCCCCGGCGGACCCGACGACCTCGACCGACTGGTGCGCCAGTTCGCATCCGATGACGACGAGGAGATCTCAGGATTCGTGATCCGCACACTTCTGGCGGCTCGCGGGAAGCTCGGAGAGCTGTTCGGCTGGGACCGATCTTCGGCGGGCATCGATCAGAGGGTCCGGTCTCTCCGCGAGCGACTGCCCGATGATCTACGTCACGGACCGCGCGGCCCCGACCTGCGGGTGGGTCCGTTCACCTCGGTGTATCAGACCAAGGACGAGTGGGTGGCAGAGATCGCGAACCGGACGGTCCATGCGCTGATGCACATCGGGTGGGTTCCCGACGGGCCCGATCGCTACCGGGGCCAGATGGCCGTCCTGGTCAGACCGAACGGGCGGCTCGCCACGGCCTACATGGCCGGCATCAGGCCGATCCGGGACGCCTTGGTCTACCCGAGGTTGATCGACTCGATCGGTCACCAATGGTCCCGAACGACGTGACAGCGACCATGGTGGCCAGGATCGGGCGAGTCCGATCACGGATCGAAGCGGGACGTGCGCGTTTCGGGCAGATCGATGAACACCTCACCCTTGTCCTGCGTCGGCATCGAGCCTTCGGTGATCTGGCAGTCACTCATGCCATCTCCGCAGAGGTTCCCGCCGGCGCCCGGCTCGTGGTGAAGCTCGTGGTGGTGTCGCCCACGGGACTCCTCGGTCGAGCGCTGGGTCCCGTGCTCCCGCTGGGCGACCTGATCATGATGCGACGTCAGCTGCTCAACCTGAAGGCGCTGGCCGAGGCCACCCGTCCCGATGAGATCGGACTTCCCGCATGACCCGTCCCCCTGTCCGACCGAGGAGATCGCAGTGACCTCACATCCCGACGACGCCGACGCCGACGCAACGCGTCGATCAGACGGGGTTCGCCAGACCGCACCGTCGGCAGACCTCCTGGCCCGAAGCACGTTGGCCCACGTCGACTACCAGGACACCTTCGTCGTCGACGTCGGCTCGGCCGCGCTCGACCGCACCGCCGAAGAATGGGCGCGAACGGTCTTCGAAGGAGCAGCCGCCCCGGTTCGAGCCGCGCTGGTGACTGGCTGGCAGGCGCTCGGGCTGCGGCTCGGTCGCCTCTCGTCGGACCAGCATGTGCTCGGCTGGGCGCTGAGGTGCAACGAGCCCGACAGCGCGCTCTTGGCCGCCAACGGTAGCCTCGGCATCTCTGGGGAGCTGCTCTTCGAACGCCAACCGGACACGCTGATGTTCGCCACCTTTGTCCGGTTGGACTACGCCGCAGCCAGCACGATGTGGGCCACCGACCGACCGGTTCACGAACGCGTGGTTCCACAGGTCCTCTCCCGGGTGGCGGAGTAGGGGCCATGGCCTCGACTCGGTCACGTCGTCGAGGCCCGCATGTCGGGCTTCGACCTGTCAGGTCCCGGTTACGTCAAGGAGCGGGCGGCGTGGTTTGCGTCATCCGTGGGAGGCGCACAGCGTGCGGTTGTCAGCTCCGCGGCGTTGTGCACTGCCATCCGGGGCCAACACGCGTCGTCCCCGCAGTCATGACGGCGCGATGCTGAGCCACCGATTCCAGGACTCCTGACATAGGGCGCTGACATCGCTGTGTGGGTCGGGGGTATCTGAACCCCCTCAAGATCGCCTGATGAACACGCGAACTACTTCCGCGCGCCAGCACTAGAAGCGGATGCTTGTCGCCGGTGGGAGCGGATCACCGTCCGCCTGGGTCAGCAGTGGGTCTCGTCGTCGATCGCCGGGGTGGCGGCATCGGTGACCTCGGGGCCGATGATGAGCCCGACGAACACGACCGACAAGACGAGCATCGGCCACTCGACAGCCGCCTCGAATCGCCGGTAGTTCCTCGCCTCGCCGTTCGTCCGCCACGCCTATCGGAAGTTGAACTCCCACGACCCCGAGGCGATCGCGAAGTTGTTCCGGCCCGACGCACTGTTCAGCTTCCCCGGGAGCCATTCGCTTGCCGGCGACTACCGTGGCCGGACCGAGATCAAGGCCTTCTTCGGCCGTCTGTTCGAGCGCTTCCCCGGCCTCGAGTTCGACGTTCGCGACATCGCCGCTTCGGGACCGCCGTGGCGAATGAAGCTCTGGGTGCGCTATCACGACACCGCCGCCGACGGCCGCTGGTCGGGATGGGGCACGCAGTACGCGATCGCGCGGTGAGGAAGGCTGTCGGAGGACCACATCGTTAGCGACACCCAGGCGGTGGCCGAGTATCTGGAACGTGTCGACTTCTGATGCGGCGCCGTGACCGGTCGGTCTCACCCGGCCTCGGTGACCGCCAGGATCGCATCGATCTCGTCGGCGATCAGTGCGTGCCTCGGCCTCCAGGGCCCTCGCCAGGATCCGGCCGCCGAGCGCCATGACGATATTGATCAGGTCCGGCCGAGGAGCGAGGTCGCGAACCGGGCGAGGCGGTCGGCGACGGCCTCAGGTCGGTCGAGCGGCATGAGGGTGTAGCAGTCGTCCATCTCCTCGAAGCGGGCCGCTGGGATGATCTCGGCCAACCGGCGCCCGTGGTCGACGGGCATGACCCGCTCCTCCGTGGCCCAGAGCACCAATGTCGGCCGATCGAAGTCTGCGAGCAGCTCGGCAGCCTCGTTCAGTCCGTCGTAGTCGCTCGTGCGCACGTACTTGGCCAGGTCGCGGCGGACGGCCCGGTTGGTTCGGGCGCCGCTGGTCCAGTGCAGGAGCGTCGACTTGGGGATCGGACGCTTGGCCATCCAGCCGAAGGTCATGGGCAGCCGGGCTAGCAGGGGGAAGCGCAGTGATTGGGTCGCCATGAACAGACCGCCGGGGGCCCGTCCGGCGAGGCCGGCGAACTTCCCCGGCAGCCCGGGCGGGATGTTGTCGAAGGCCTCCTGGGGCAACAGGACGAGGCCGGCCAACCGGTCGGGGTGGTGTGCCGCGGTGAGCTGCGGACCGCCCCAGTCCACCGCCACGAGGATGACGCCATGAAGATCGAGGCGGTCGAGGAGCTCTGCGAGCAGGTCGGCTTGGGCGTGCAGTGAGAGGTCGGCGTCGGGATGCATCGGTCGGCGGTGACCGCCGAGGGGGAGCACCGGGACGATGCAGCGGTGCGCGGGGGTCAGGCGGTCGACGACGCCTTCCCAGAGGGTCTCGTCCATGAGGAGCCCCGGCGTCATCACCAATGTCGGGCCCGGCCCACCGGAGTCGAGGTACTCGATGGGCCCGGCGCGGAGGTCGATGGTTGGCAACGGGGTCCTCCCAGCTTGGGACTAGAGCGATCACTCTACGCCGAGTAGAGCGATCATTCCAGCGGGGTCGGGCACGGTATCCTGACCCGGGTGACCACACGCGAGCGGTTCATCACCTCGACGGCCGAGCTGTTCGGTCGTCAGGGCTACACGGGCACCGCGGTGAAGCAGATCGTCGAGGCCGCCGGCGCGCCGTTCGGGTCGATGTACCACCACTTTCCCGGCGGCAAGGAGCAGCTCGGGGTCGACACCTTGCGCTGGTCAGGCGCGATCTACGCACAGCTCATCGACATCTTCTACGGCGGAGGTGCCGACATCGTGTCCGCCACCGCCGCGTTCTTCGACGCCGCAGCCGACACCGTCCGCGATGCTGACTACGCCGACGCATGTCCCATCGCCACTGTGGCCCTCGAGGTCGCGAGCACGAACGAACCGCTGCGCCAGGCGTCGGCCGAGGTGTTCGAGTCGTGGCTCGCATCCTTCGACGACTACCTCCGGATCGGAGGGATCGCCTCGCCCAGAGACGTCTCCGTCTCGGTGTTCACACTCCTTGAGGGGGCGTTCCTCCTGGCCCGCACCACCCGTGACGTCGCCCCCATCCGGATCGCGGGCCGCACGGCGGCTGAGGTGGTGGGGGCGGCGATCCCCCAAAGCTGAGCGGTGTCGCGGGAACGCAACGCCGAACCCGGGATGGCTCAGCTTGTCGGTCATCGTCGATCGAGCAGCGCGAGCCTCGCGAGGTAGCCAAGCGTGGTCTCCTCGTATCGGCGCAGCACGCGGCGTCCGCTGTCGGTGAGTCTGTAGGTCTTGCGTTTGGCACCGGTTCTTGGGGCGTCAGTGGTGGCGTGCTCGACCAGCTCTGATCTCTCCAGTCGGCGCAACGCTCGGTACAAGCTGCGTTCGTCGACGCCCCACTCGCCGTTGGTCATCTCCTCGACGAACGCCACCACTTCCGCCGACCACTTGGGTGATTGTGCCAGCCCGACCAGGATGAGATGGACGAGTGCGCTGCGCTTGTGGATCTCGGACCACTGCGCGACGACTGCCTCTTCGAAGGCGTCGGCCTCAGATGAGGGCATCTTCGAATCCATGGCCGCGGATGCTGGCCCAGCAATGGATCGCGAGCCCGAGCCCCCACGTCGCACTCATGCCGAACAGCATTCCGTACCACGGAGCGTCGACGGCGCTCCCCTGCCCCGTCGCCCATAGGTAGCCGGCGTGGAGCCAGTAGCTGCCGTTGACGAGCACGTACCCGATGAGGTCCGCGGTGAGTGATGCGTACCGGACGCGATGGAGCGTTCGTCGGTGGGTGACGAGGAAGATGCTGTAGCCGATCGCGACCGCGGCGAGCGCCGCCGTCGACAGGAGTGTGATCCGTTGGTCCTGCACGGTGATCACGATCTGGACGCCCACGACACCGGCCGCCATCGCGGCGGCGTAGACGGTCAGGAGACGCTGAACTCGGTTGGGGAACACGGTTCCTCCGGTAGGACATCGTTCGGGTAGGCGTTCGTCTCGAGCCTGGGATCTCTTAGGTAGTGCACCTAAGGTGCAGTAGAGCACGGCCGGAGGGTCGGTGCAACCAGGGGTCGTGTCCTCTAGGTCGTCCGGGGCGGTGTCGACCGTGGCGGCCAGAGGGGGGCGAGGGCTCGACGGGCGAGGTTGCTCAGCTGGTCGCGTTCCTGGGGGTCGAGACCGGCGAGGAGCTGGTCCTGGGCTTCGGACAGCACCCGGAACCCGCCCTGAACCGTCGTCCGCCCCTGCGCTGTCGCGGCCAGGGCGTGGTTCCCGACCTCCATGGACGCCAACGCCGTCCGGCCCCCGGCTGCCACCGTGGATTCCCCGTACCACCCCGGGGAGGACGCCTTCTGGGCGGCAGTCGACCGCATGCGGTCCAGTCAGCCACCGGACTGCCAGCTGGTGGCCGACGCGATCGCGACCGTCGTCCACGACCCCCACAGCCCGTTCCGCACCCCCGTCGGCGCCGACGCCTCGACCGTGGCCGAGCTGCTCCACCAGACCCCCTTCGAGGAGCTGAGCGCGACCCTGCACGACGTCCTCGGCTGGGCGGACCCACCAGTGCCAGCCCGTTCCTGAAGGGTCGAGGAGCTCCGCTCCGAGCACGAAGACCCAACAGGCGCGGAAGACACGCCGGCCCTGGGCTTGGAGTCGAGGAAGATGGTCTTGGCCCACCTCGACAACCCGTTCGACACTGACCCCGACCGGCCCCAACTCGAGGGCTGACACATCGAACACACCACGCTCTCGATTCCCACCAGTCCACGGGGCTCTGTCTGGAACCGGGCGACCAGCAGGTTCATGATCACGGCCTTGAGCCCATGGCTCGGGCCAACCCAGGACGCTCCGCAACCTGCTTCTCACCCGCCGCCCCCTTCAGATCCACCCGAGGCGGCCGACGCCATCTCGACCGCACCCCGCCCTGGCGAGGAGATTTGCGGTCGCCACCCCGCACCCGCCTCCACTGCGCCTTCCCGGCACGCACCGTGACCGACCCCGCCGGCCTTCAGGCCGCCCTACGAAGGGTCGTGGCTACTCGATTGTCAGATCCCCGTCACCCGGCGAGGCTAGGGGGATGAGCACGGCTGACCGAGACCTTGAGTCCCTCTCGCGGAACGAGCTTCTCGACGAGGTCATGCGGCTCCGAGAGGCGATTCGAGAGCATCGCGACAGCAGAGGTCATGATCTGTGCTGGCATCACCCCCGCCTCTGGGGATTGCTCCCTGAATCCACCGACCCGGTCCCCGAGGTGCCTGACTGGCCCCAGTTCCTGCGGGGTCGCATCCGCTACCGCCGCTCTCTGGATGACCAACTACCTTCGGCGGTGAGGATCAGCGTCGAACACGACGATCGACCGGAGGGCTTCTTGGACGTGGGGCCCCAGTAGCCCACGGTCGACGAGGCCAGGTCGTGGTGGAAGTGATCGACCCGGCCAGGTCATGGAACGTCCCCAACTGGGGAGGCGCGACACTGGCCGTGATCGAAGGGGGCGCTGGCTGGCTGACTCGTTGCCCCGAGGCGCATGTCGCCCGGATGCCGGCCGCGACGTCTGGTCGCGAGGCGGCGGTACGGTGCGGGCCGTGAGCTCCTCGACACGTGTCGCTGTGAGCACCGAGGTCGATGCCGATCCGGCTGCGCTGTTCGCAGTCCTTCGCTCGCCGAGCCGCCACGTCGAGATCGATGGCTCAGGTTCGCTCCAGGTCGCGAGCGGGTCTGAGGTGCTCCGCGGGGTCGGCGACGTCTTCTCGATGGCCATGGACTTTGCTCCGGTCGGCCGCTACGAGGTGGACAACCACGTCGTCGCCTTCGAGCAGGACCGCCACCTTGCCTGGATGCCGGCCCGACCCGGTGTCGAGCCCATTGGCGTCCGCTGGGACTGGACCCTGACCGTGCTCGCCGGTGGCGGCACGCGGGTCACCCAGACTTGCGACTGGTCGCGGGTCACCGACGAGGCCTACCTCGAGTCGCGACCGTTGCCTCGCGTGAGCGAGGCCCAGATGCGGGTCACGATCGAGCGGCTGGTCCGAGCCGCCGAGGCGGGATGAGCGTAACGGGGAGGAGGTCCGGTTCCCGCGGCGACGAGCGAGGACCGTCGTCCGGGACGGGGCTGGTCGTGGTCGGCCGAGGTTCGTTCGCAAAGGACCTAGCCTGCCGGGCGGGCTGAGGATGAGCGGAACGACGATGTCGATCCGGTCCACGCCTGGCGGGGGGACGATCTCCTCGATGCGGGTCAGGTCGTCGCGGCCGAGGTCGATCTCGGTGGCGGGGAGGTTCTGGTCGACCCGCTCGGGGTGGGTCATGCCCGTCACGGGGACGACGTCGTCGCCCTGGGCGAGGAGCCAGGCCAGGGCCAGCTGGGCGGGGGTGACCCCGCGCTCCTCGGCCATGGTGGTGAGGGCGGCGACGAGGCTCCGGTTGCGGGTCAGGTTGTCGCCCTGGAAGCGCTCGTCGCGACGGCGCCAGTCGTCATCGGGGAGCGTGCCGGGGTCGATGGTGGCGCCGGCCAGGAACCCGCGGCCCAGCGGGCTGTAGGGCACCACGGAGATGCCGAGCCGTCGGGCGGCGGGGACGATCTCGTCCTCGACGTCGCGACACCACAATGACCACTCCGACTGCAGGGCGGTGATGGGGTGGGTGGCCGCGGCCCGTTCGAGGGAGTCGGGGTGGGCTTCGGACAGACCGAGGTGGCCGACCTTCCCCTCCGCGACGAGGTTGGCCATGGCTCCGACCGACTCCTCGACGGGGACCGACGGGTCGACCCGGTGCAGGTAGAACAGGTCGATGTGGTCGACGGCCAGTCGGCGCAGCGACTCCTCGCAGCAGGCCCGGGCGTTGGCGGGGCTCCCGTCGACGCCGACGCCTCCGGTCTCGCCGCGCACGATGCCGAACTTGGTGGCCAAGACCACCTCGTCGCGGTGACCCACCAGCGCTCGGCCGACGAGGCGTTCGTTGTGCCCGGCCCCGTAGGTGGTGGCGGTGTCGATGAGGGTGACGCCGCGGTCGATGGCCCGGTGCACCGTGGCGATCGACGTGTCGTCGTCGCGGGGGCCGTAGCCCTGGGACATGCCCATGCAGCCCAGGCCGAGGGCCGAGACGGTCAGCTGTTGTGGTCCGAGGTTCCGTTGTGCGAGGTGTTCCATGCCGGCCACGGTGCACCCGGTCGGTGCGGCGGACCAGATGCCGCTGATACCCGTACCGGTCGTAGCACCCTGAGCGCGCCCAGGGTCCGACCGAGGCCCGTACCCTTGAGGCCGATGTCGGACTCCACGGCTCCACGCGCGGGTCTGGGCCACCTGCTGCGGTCCCGGCGCGAACGCCTATCGCCCGGCGAGGTGGGTCTGCCGTCGGGATCTCGTCGGCGCACGCCAGGGTTGCGTCGCGAAGAGGTCGCCCTCCTCGCCAACGTGTCCAACACCTACTACACGTTCCTCGAACAGGGCCGGGCCACCCGCCCCTCGCCCGAGGTGCTCGACGCGTTGGCTCAGGCCCTGCGCCTTGATGCCCTGGACCGCCGGCACCTCCACGACCTGGCCCTCGACACGGGACGGGAGGTCGACCACGAACCCGAGACGCTCGACGATGCCGTCGCAGCGCTGGTCGAACGGCTGCACCCCGATCCCACCTATGTGAAGGGGCGCAGCTGGGACATCCTGGCTGCCAACCGGGCTGCCCGGGTCCTGTTCGAGGACTGGGATGCGGCCGACGGCAGGGCCCCGAACATGCTGCGGTGGATGTTCACCGATCCCGCCGCCCGTCGGATCTACCTCGACTGGGAGGGTGAGGCCAGAGCGATGCTGGCCCGGTTCCACGCCGCGGTGGTGGCCCGGCCCCACGAGCCCACCACCAGCGCGTTGATCGATGAGGTGCGGGAGGGCTCCCCGCTCGCTCGCCGGTGGTGGGACGACCACGACGTGGCCCCCATCGCAAGTGGCACCAAGGCGCTGCGACACGCGACCCTCGGGGTGTTCCGGCTCCGTCATGCCGTGCTCCACGTGGGCGGGCAGCCCGACCAGCATCTCGTCACCTTCACCGCCACGTCCGCAGATGACACCGCGCGCTTCGAGGCGCTGGCCGCTCTGGCCCCGCCATCGGGCCTCGCTGACTGACGTCACGGCACGCGTGCGGAGGGTCCTGACGTCACGCGTTCGGCGAGTCTCCTTCGATGAGGAGGGTCGTCACGAGCACCGCGGCGAGGGCGGCCACGAAGGCGACGGGGGCCGAGCCCCGCCCCCAGGTCCGCCAGCCCGAGCGGACCAGCCCCGATCCGGCGCGCAGCCATGCGCGGCCGCCGGCGATCGCTGCGACACCGGCCATGCGGATCACCGCGACGGCCCCCAGGAAGGCGGCCACGCCTCCCGCCAGGGCCACCCGCGTGGCCCGCGGCGAGGGGGTCCTGCCGGCGGCGGTGACCCCTCCAGGACCCCGACGCTGGCCGCGGTGCTGGGGTGGGACGTATCGGGGGTGGTCGCCGAGATCTCTCCGGCGTCGGCCACCACCCTGCGACCGGGCGACGAGGTGTTCGGCATGCCCCTGTTCCCCCGGGAGGCGGGTGCCCACGCCGAGCTCGTCGCCGCCCCGGCCCGCCACTTCGCGCCCAAGCCCGCCGGGCTCACCCACCAAGAGGCTGCAGCGCTTCCGCTCGCGGGCCTGACCGCGTGGCAGGCGCTGGTCGACACCGCCGAGGTCCAGCCCGGCTAGCGGGTGCTGGTCCACGGGGGCGGCGGGGGTGTCGGTCACCTGGCGGTGCAGATCCTCAAGGCTCTCGGCGCGGAGGTCATCACCACCGCCAGCGGCCCCAAGCACGACTGGCTCCACAAGATCGGCGCGGATCAGACCATCGACCACCGCACCGACGACTTCACCGAGGCCACCTCCGACGTCGACGTGGTGTTCGACACCATCGGCGGCAACGGGTCCCGGTCCTTCGAGGTCCTCCGCCCCGGCGGACTGCTGGTCACCATCGTCGACCACTTCGAGCACCACCTGGCCCGCGCCGCCACGGACCGGGGCCTGCGGATGGCCGGCGTGGCCGTCGAGCCCGACCGTCGCGGCCTCGAGGGTCTCGTCGACCTGGTCGACCGCGGGCTGCTCCGACCCCACATCCAAGAGACCCACCCGCTCGACCAGATCGCCGACGCGCACCGTGCGCTCGCCGCAGGTGGGCTCACGGGCAAGGTCGTCGTGACCATGGGCCAGCCGTGACCCGAACCCGCACCCGACCGGGACCGCCGTGGACCGGTACGGGCGGTGACCACCGCCGTGAGCGTCAGCTCGGCCTTCCCTTGCGGTCGTCGGCAGCCCTGCGCCGGTCGACGACGACCCTCTCATCGATCCGGGCCAGGTTCTCGGGTCAGTGAGTCGACGGCGTCCACCAGAGCGGCGCGGACGTCGAAGGGCCGGAGGTGGCGTTGGAGCTGGACCTGGAGGTCGGGGGCGAGCAGAGCCAGGATCAGCTCTGCGGTCAGCGCCGGATCGGCGCAGCCGAGGTCGGTGGCCAGGCCGATCAGGTGGGTCCGCCAGAAGGCGTGGGCGCCAGTCGCGAACCGTCCGCCGGGCATGTGGCGGTCGGTCTCGAGGAGCAGCTCGGTGTTGGCCTGGAGGAGCTGCAGGTACGCGTTGGCGAAGGCGTGCAGTCGGGCGCGGGGCGGGGCGCCGGGGCCGAGGGGGGGAGCACCGTCGAGGACGGCGGCCTGCAGGGTCCGCTCGGCGTCGTCGACCAACCTCTCGGCGAGGCGTCCCCGGCCCTCGACGGCCCGGTACACGGTGCCCTTGCCCACCCCCGCAGCTTCTGCGATGGCGTCCATGGTGACCGCCGCCAGGCCCCGCTCGGCGACGAGCCGTCGAGCGGCGTCGAGCACCCGGGTCCGGTTCCGGGTGGCATCGGCGCGCCGGGCTCGACCCACGGTCGGAGGGTCGAGGGGAATAGATCCGGACTCCGGTCCGCTTGTACCCATCTGAACCGGACCATAGTCCGGATGGCTCACCAGAGGACACCTCACCATGGACAGCATCGACGTCGCCCTGCTCGGCCTCCGGGCCCTGGTCGGGGCCCTGATCATCGGCCATGGGGTCGGCAACCTGTTCGGTTGGATCGGCGGCTTCGGCCTCGACGGGACTGGACAGCTCTTCGAGCGCCTGGGCTTCCGTCCCGGCCGGGTGTGGGCCGCCACCGCCGGGATCACCGAGCTCGGAAGCGGCGCGCTCATCGCAGTGGGACTGGCCACACCCCTGGGCGCGGCCGCCTTGATCGGTCTCATGACCACCACGATCCTCACCGCCCACCGGGGCAAGGGGCCCTGGTACTTCAACGGCGGCTGGGAGTACAACCTCACCCTGCTCACCGTGGCCGCAGCGCTCGCCTTCGCCGGGCCCGGCGTGGCCTCGGTCGACCGCGGCCTCGGCTTGCACCCTGGGACCGCGGGCTGGGGCATCACCGCCCTCGCCATCGGACTGGCCTCAGGGGCCGCGGTCCTGGGACTGCGGTCCACGCCCACCGCTGACCCGAAGACCGCCACCATCGAACGGTCCGCATGATGGCCTGGGCCGTCCTCCTACTCGCCGGGGTCCTCGAGATCGCCTTCGCGACCAGCCTGGAGCTGAGCCGAGGGTTCACCAGGCTCTGGCCGAGCCTGGCCACGATCGTATTCGGGACGACCGCCATCGTCGTTCTGAGCCGGTCCCTTCAGACGATCCCCCTGAGCACCGCCTACGCCGCGTTCACCGCCATTGGTGCCGTGGGCACCGTCGTCGTCGGGATCGTCGCCTTCCATGAGCCGGCCACCGGCGCCCGTCTGGCCTGCATCGCCCTGGTCGTGGCCGGTGTCATCGGCCTCCGCGTCACCGCCCCCGCCTGATCACCCATAGAGGAGCATCCCCATGTCCACCGACACGATCCGGTCGATCCGGCCCCGCCCCCACACCATCGTCGTGTTCTCCGATCTCTGGTGCTCGTTCGCCCACGTCGCCGTCCACCGCCTGCACGAGACCCGGAACCGGCTCAGACTCGACGACACCATCGAGTTCGACCACCACGCCTTCCCCCTCGAGCTCTTCAACGAGGCACCCAGCCCACGGCCCGGAACCGACTCCGAGGTCGGCGGCATCGCGGCCCTCGAGCCCGATGCGGGCTGGCACATGTGGACAGCGCCCGACTGGTCCTTCCCAACGTCCACCCTCCCTGCCCTCGAAGCCATCCAAGTGGCCAAGGACCAGAGCCTCAACGCGAGCGCCACCCTCGACCGGGCATTGCGCAGGGCATTCTGGCACGACAACCTGTGCATCAACAATCGACGGGTCATCCTCGACGTCGCCCGGCGAACTGACGCGGTCGACACTGATGCGCTGGCCGCGGGCCTCGATGACGGCCGTGCGCGGGTGCGGATCTCCAATGACTTCCGGTTGGCGCGGGAAGTGGGGGCAGTCTGCAGTCCGCACCTCTTCCTGCCTGACGGCAGCAACTTCCCCAACCCGGGCATCGAGGTCACCTGGAACGGCGACTACGGCACCGGCTTCCCCATCGTTCGCAGCGACGACCCCGAGGTGTACCAGCGAATCCTCCTCCGAGCCGCCCCTGCCTGAGCCGCCGAAGCGGCGGTCACCGCTGAGGCACTGCTCACCCCACGGGCTCTGGGCTCTGCCACTGGCTGACCGAGCCACCCGGACGCCGCCCCGAGCGGCCCCGGACCCAGACCGAACGAGTCAGTCCGCCTGGCCGGCGAGGCGACGTCAGGCACAGCGAGGCGATGACGGTCGGCTGCGTCAGACGTCATCGAGGACGTAGCGGGGGCCGGGGCCGCGGGCGGCGGCCTCGTCGTGGGGGTTGAGCAGCTTGCAGTGCTTGAGGGAGAGGCAGCCGCAGCCGATGCAGCCGTCGAGGCGGTCGCGGAGGCGCTCGAGCATGGCGATCTGCTCGTCGAGCCGTGGCCTCCACGCCTCTGACAGCCGAGTCCAGTCGGCTTCGTCAGGTGTGCGGTTGTCAGGGAGGGACGAGAGGGAGTCGCGGATCTCCTCGAGGCTGAGGCCGAGCTGCTGCGCGACGCGGATGAACGAGACCCGTCGGATCGTGGCCCGGCGGTAGCGGCGGTGCCCGGCGTCGGTGCGGTGGTCGACGTGGATGAGGCCCTGGTCCTCGTAGAAGCGAAGGGCGGAGGGGGCGACGCCGGTGCGCTCGGCGACGTCCCCGATGCTGAGAGGGTCCATGACGTCATCCTACCTTCCAGATCTTGACCTCAAGTGAACTTGATATTCTAAGGTCCGGTCCATGGCACTCTCAGCAGCAAGATCCACCTCTGACCTCCACGCTCCACTCTCGGTGGCGGTGATCGTGGGCAGCACCCGACCGGGTCGGATCGGCGGGACCGTGGCCGACTGGTTCGTCGGCCAGGCCGCCCCCCGGGGCGACATGGTCCTTGATGTGATCGACCTGGTCGATGTCGCGCTCCCGCCGGCCCTCCCGGTTGAACCCCACCCGGTGGTCGACGCGTACGTCGCCCGACTCGCCCATGCCGACGCGTTCGTGGTCGTGACCCCGGAGTACAATCACGGCTACCCGGCCTCGCTCAAGCAGGCCATCGACGTGGCCCACGCCGAGTGGGCGGCCAAGCCGGTCGGGTTCGTGGCCTACGGCGGGATGGCCGGGGGCATGCGGTCGGTGGAGCAGCTGCGCCAGGTCTTCCCTGAGCTCCACGCCACGACCATCCGCGACGTGGTCGGCCTCCAACGGCGTCCACGGCCAGTTCGACGACGAGGGACACCTCCGCCGACCCGACGGCGCCAACGTGGCGGCCAAGACGATGCTCGACCAGCTCGCCTGGTGGGCCCGGGCACTCCGCAGCGCCCGGACTGATCAGCCCTACGCACCATGACCGGCCCGGGCGCTGGTCCGAGCCCTGATCGATCGCTCAGGCCGCTGTCGCAGGCGCAGACTGCACTGTGGGAGGAGGATCGGGGAACGAGGTCGGGTGGTGTCCTCGATGGGCCCTACGGTTGGGTCCCGTCGGATCTCGACGGCAAGGTCGCCCACCCTGGGAGCATGTGAATGGATGCTGCGATCGAGGCCACCGGCCTGTCGAAGCGGTATGGCGAGGTGGTGGCGCTCGATGCCTTCGACCTCTCGGTGGCGGAGGGGTCGGTGGTCGGGGTGCTGGGCCCCAACGGGGCAGGCAAGACGACGGCGGTGTCGATCCTGGCGACCCTGCTCGAACCCGATGAGGGCACCGCGACGGTGGCCGGCGCGGATGTGCGCACCGAGCCGCAGCTGGTGCGGGAGCGCATCGGCCTGTCGGGCCAGTACGCGGCGGTGGACGAGGTCCTGACCGGGTACCAGAACCT
Source organism: Acidimicrobiales bacterium (assembly GCA_038233335.1). Lineage (GTDB taxonomy): Bacteria > Actinomycetota > Acidimicrobiia > Acidimicrobiales > Iamiaceae > Iamia. Next base: position 16,762 of record JBBSME010000012.1, read on the forward strand.
GGACATGATCGGTCGCCTCTACCGGCTGGGGCGGCGGCGGTCCCGGGATCGGGCCCGTGAGCTGTTGGAGCGCTTCGATCTGTCCGATGCCGGCGACCGCCCGGTCAAGACCTACTCCGGTGGGATGCGACGGCGCCTCGACCTGGCCGGGGCGTTGGTGGCCGAGCCGCCGGTCCTGTTCCTCGACGAGCCGACCACCGGCCTCGATCCCCGCAGCCGGGTCGAGCTGTGGGGGGTCATCCGCGAGCTGGTGGCCAAGGGGGCCACCCTGCTGCTCACCACGCAGTACCTGGAGGAGGCCGACCATCTGGCCGACCGCATCGTCGTCATCGATCACGGACGGGAGCTGGCCCAGGGAACGGCCGACGAGCTCAAGACCCGGGTCGGCGGGGAGCGAATCGAGGTCATCCTGGCCTCGCCCGACGACATCCCAACTGCCCGTGACCTGCTCACCCGGGTCGCGGTGGGCGACATCGACGTCGACCACGGGTCGCGCACCCTGCTCGCCCCCATCTCGGGGGGTTCGCCGGTGCTGATGGCGGCGCTGCGCCACTTCGAGGAGGCCGGGCTGGTCGTGACCGACGTCGGCCTCCGCCGCCCGACCCTCGACGACGTGTTCTTCTCTCTCACCGGCCACGCCGCCGAGGACTCGAAGACTGCCCCACCGGCGACGGTCACGCACCGCCCCGATCCACCCCCGACCAGTCCCTGGAGGCCTGATCGTGAGCTCGCTGTCCCTCGTCTTCCTCGACGCCTACGTGGTGGCCAAGCGCAACGTCATCAAGATCATCCGGGTGCCCGAGGTGCTCGTCTTCGTCCTGCTGTCGCCCATCATGTTCGTGCTGCTGTTCGCCTACGTGTTCGGCGACTCGATCGACATCCCGGGTAGCAACTACCGCGAGTTCCTCATCGCCGGGATCTTCGCCCAGAGCGTCATGTTCGGTGCCACCTTCGCCGGCGCCGGCATCGCCGAGGACATGCAGAAGGGGATCATCGACCGGTTCCGGTCCCTGCCCATGTCCCGGTCCGCGGTCCTGGCCGGACGGACCGCCTCGGACGTCATCTACAACGTGCTGTCGCTGATCATCATGGTGATCACCGGCCTGCTCGTCGGCTGGCGCATCCGGGCTCACTGCTCGACGCCATCGGGGGCTTCCTGCTGCTGTTGCTCTTCGCCTACGCGGTGTCGTGGATCATGGCCTACATCGCCCTGCTGGTCCCCAGCCCCGAGGTAATCAACAACGCCTCGTTCATGGTCATCTTCCCGCTCACGTTCGTGGCCAACACCTTCGTCCCGGCCGAGAACCTGCCCGGACCGCTCCAGGCCTTCGCCGAGTGGAACCCAGTGTCCTCGGTGACCCAGGCCTCCCGTGAGCTGTTCGGCAACATCCCACCCGAGGCCACCGTGCCCGACGTGTGGTCCCTCCAGAACCCGGCCCTCTACACACTCCTCTGGGTGGTGGCCATCGTGGCCATCTTCGCCCCCCTCTCGGTCAGCCGCTACAAGCAGGCCAACCGCCGCTGACCTGGACAGTGGCCCTGCAGGTGTGGTGGGTCTGGCTCCGACGACGGGTCGGCGGCCCAAGCGGGGGCTGAGCGTCCGCGCCCCCCTCATGCCTCGCAGCGGGTGCCGGGCGTGAGGGTCAGGGTGGGTTCGAGGTCGAGGAAGCGACCGTAGCGTCCTGCCGCGTCGTGGAGGGCGGCGACCTCGGAGTCGTCGAGGTCCCGGCGGAGCTCGACGACGAAGGCGACGGCGTCGGCCTGGAGCGTGCGATGCATGGTGCCGGCGTACTGGCCGTCGACGATGGCCATGCCCACCGACTCCTCCCGTCCTCGCGTCACCAGGCCGTCGACGTCGAGGACCCAGCGTGAGTCCTGGTAGCCGCGGAAGCACTCATCGAGGATCTGGAGCAGGTGGCCGGGGGGCTCGACCGGGCCGGTGGGGGCGACGTCGCGAACCAGAAGGTGCGGCCGTCGTGGTCGAAGGAGTCGAGCTGGTCGGCGATGGCGGCGAGCCCGGTCCGGACGTCGGTGAGGGTGAGGGCGGCCCAGTAGGCGAGGTCGCGCTCGGTGGCCGGTCCGTGGCCTCTGACGTACCGAAGGGCGATCTCGGCCAGCGCCTCGTCGCGGTCGAGCCGGCGGGCGTCGGGAGCGCGCTCCTCGAGCAGAGCGTAGGTGTGGTGGCCGTCGTCCATGGTCCCGCTGCAGATCAGCCCGGACAGCTCGGCGTGGGCGGCCATCACCATCAGTTCGCGTCCCCCGGCCGGCAGCCCCTCGTCGCGCAACCGCTCTCCGAGGGCGGCGCGGGTGAGGTGACGGCCGTGCGAGAGAGCGTCGACGATGTGGCCGGCCGCGGTGTCGAGGGTGGCGTCGTCGAGGTCGACCTCGCGCTGGAGGGCCCGGTAGGTGGCTCGGATGCGGGGGGCGGTGAGATCGAGGAGCCAGCGGATGTCGTCGGGACGGATGTAGTGCCAGGTCGGTCGCAGGACGTGGGTACGGAGGATGTCGCCGGCGTCGAAGAGCCGGCCGAAATCGATCTCCGTGAGGCCGCGGGTGCGGGTCGCAACCGCCCACGAAGCCTGGCTGTGGTTCTCGGCCTGCACCCGAGGAGCCCGGAGACCACCTCGGCCGCGGTCTCGAGCCCCGATCCCGCCAGGTGCTGTGAGTGGAGCCGCCACCCGGTGATCTCCCTGTCGGTGATCGGGCTCATGTCGCCAGCCTCCGCCCTCGCGCGAAACCCACCCGTGACGTGGCGACCGCGAACGGATCCGCGGGCCGCGTCGGAGCCGGTGGCCGCGCCACGGGCTGGGGATCTGTGGTCATGACCCCAACGTAGGCACCATTGCGGCCGCGATGTGTCCGCAACGATGGGATCATGGGGCCATGGCCAACGATCCCACCGGTCGGGTGCTACAGCTGCTCTCGCTGCTCCAGACGCATCGGCTGTGGCGGGGTCCCGACCTGGTCGAGCGTCTGGACGTGAGCGCCCGGACCCTCCGGCGTGACATCGACCGGCTCCGGGAGCTGGGCTACCCGGTCGAGGCCACCACCGGCGTGGAGGGCGGCTACCGGCTGGCGGCCGGCGCCCACCTGCCGCCGCTCGTCCTCGACGACGAGGAGGCGGTGGCCATCGCCGTCGGCCTGCGGACCGCCGCGGGTGCGGCCATCGAGGGGATCGAGGACACGTCGGTGCGGGCCCTGGCCAAGCTCGAGCAGATCCTCCCAGACCGGCTGCGGCGTCGGGTCTCCGCGGTGCGGGCCAACGTGGTCACGCTCCGCTGGCCCGGCGGGACCGACGACGTGGTCGACCCCGACGCGCTGGCCGTGCTGGCCCAGGCCTGTCGCGACCACGAGGAGGCCCGCTTCGACTATCGCCGTCGCGACGGCGAGGACAGCCGCCGCCTGGTCCAACCCCACCAACTGGTCTGCGCCGGACGCCGGTGGGACCTCGTGGCCTGGGACCTCCGGCGCGTCGACTGGCGCACCTTTCGCCTGGACCGGCTCCGCGACACACGCCTGGCCGGCGCCCGATTCCGCGTGCGCGACATCCCCGGCGGGGACGCCGCGGCCTTCGTGGCCCAGTCCCTGGGATCGATTCCCCGCGCCTTCCACGCCACAGTGTCCGTTGCCTGCGATGCCGACGGTCTGGCGGAGGTGCTCCGCTGGGCGGATCACGAGATCGTCGAGGACGCCGAGGGGTCGTGCCGAGTCGTGCTCCGGGCCGACACGGCTGACTGGCTGCTCTCGACCGTCACCTGGCTGGCCATGACCGCGGACGTCTCCGTCATCGATCCCCCGGAGCTGGTCGAGGCCGTCACTGCCCTTGGGCGCCGACTGGCCGTGGCCCACCCGTAGGCAGGCGGCTCAAGGCCTGGGGGTCAGGCCCTCCCCTCGGCCCACTCGGCTAGGCCGACCAGCATCGGGGCGGTGGTGGCCCGATCGAGGATGTCTCCTCCGAACACGATGACGCGTCGCCTCCAGCCGGTGGAGCGCACGGGGCCAAGAAACCGTTGGTGCACGGTGCTGCCCCCGCGAGGGTCTGGAGTCACCAGCAGGGCCCAGGTGAAGCTCGTCCCGTGGCGCTCGGATCGGTCCATTGGGGCGCGGGGCGGGTCGATGGAGGCGACGTCGAAGTGCTCGTTCCGGCCGTAGTCGTCGACTCGGTCACCGACGGCGAGGTGCTGCCACTGCGGCTCGATGGTGGTCGACGCGTACCAACGTCGTGGCAGCCACCGCTCGAACGAGCGGGGGAGATACCAGCCGGCCCGGTGCTTGCCGAGCTGGACGATCCAGGGCCAGACCGCTTCGGGTGGTGCGGCGATCGCGCGGGTGCGGTCATAGACCATGGCCGAGTCGGGCAGCAGAACGTCGCCGGGGAACGGGTCCGTCATTGGTGGCGAGGTCCGCAGGCCCGGTCATCGCCTTGGCCCCTGACGGCTGCGATCGGGCCGGTTCATCCACGGGCCGAGGCTGGTCCACCCGGCCGGATGGCGCCCGACCGAACCTCGCCACTCGGGCGTTGACACCTACGTGGTGCGGGCGAAGCGGGCTGTCGCCAGCGCGCCGAAGACCGCGAGGATGCCAGCGGTCCAGACCAGGCTGAGCACGACCCAGTAGGTGGTGGTGTGGCCGATGCCGACGACGTCGGTGCCGCCCTGCATGAGGCTTCGGACGGCGTTGATGATGACGGTGATGGGTTGGTTGGCGGCGAAGGGCTGCATCCACCCGGGCATGGACTCGATGGGGACGTTGGCGCTGGAGACGAAGGAGAAGGGGATGACCAGCATGGACATGCCCTGGGCGGCCTGGGCGTTGCCCGACACCAGGCCGATGGTGATAAAGATCCAGGTGAAGGCGTAGCCGGCGACCAGCATGAGCACGCAGGCGAGGATGGTGGATCCGATGCCGCCGTGGGCCCGGAAGCCGAGGACGAAGCCCAGGGCGCCGGTGACGAGCATCCCCCACCCGACGAGGGTGATGTCGGCCAAGGATCGGCCCACCATGACCGCGGCGCGGGGGATGGGCAGGGACCGCATGCGGTCGTAGACGCCGGTGGCGGAGTCCTCGGCTACGCCGGCAGCGGCGCCCATGCCGGTCCAGAGGATCACGGTGACGAGGAAGCCGGGGACCAGGAAGTCGACGTAGTTGAGGGCGCCGCCGGTGCTGATGGCGCCGCCGAACACGTAGCGGAACATGAACAGGAAGAGGGCGCCCTGCACGGTTCCCATCAGGAGCAACTGGGGGGTGCGGAAGAACTGCAAGACGGTGCGCCGGGCGGTGGCCATGGCCGTGGTGACCAGGCCGGCTCCGGCCTCGTCGCGGACCGGTGGTGCCGCGTGGATGCTCTCGGCGGCGGGGGCAGGGGACTGGGTGGTGGTGAGGGTGGACATGGGGTGCTCCGTTCAGGCGGCCGTGGAGGCCGGGTCGGTGGTGTCGTCGGTGCCGTCGGCGTCGAGGGGTTGGCCGGTGAGGGCGAGGAAGACCTCGTCGAGGGTCGGGCGGCGAAGCCCGATGTCGTCGACGGGGATGTCGCGGTCGTCGAGCTCGCGCACGACTCGGGACAGCTCCTCGGCGCCGCCCTCGACGGAGGCGGAGACCCGCTGGAGGTCGGTGTCGACCCGGGGCGCTTCGGCGGCCACGGGGGCCAGGACCTGGGCGACGGCGTCGAGGTCGGACCCGGATCGGGGGCGGACCTCGAGGACATCGTTGCCGCCGTGGCCCTTGAGCTCGCCCGGCGTGCCGGAGGCGATGACGCGCCCCTGGTCGACGATGACGATGTCGCGGGCCAGCTGGTCGGCCTCCTCCAGGTATTGGGTGGTGAGGAGGACGTCGGTGCCGTCGCTGACCAGGCCCCGGATGGCGTCCCACAGCTCCATGCGGCTGCGGGGATCGAGGCCCGTCGTCGGCTCGTCGAGAAGGAGCAGCCGGGGGCGGCCGACCAGGCTGGCACCCAGGTCGAGCCGACGGCGCATGCCGCCGGAGTAGGTGCGGACCAGCCGGTCGCCGGCATCGGCCAGACCCAGGCGGCCGAGCACGGACCCGCTCTCGGTGTGGGCCTCCCGCCGGTCGAGGCCGAAGAGACGAGCGACCATCTGCAGGTTCTCCCGCCCGGTCATGGCCGGCTCCACCGACGCGGACTGCCCGGCCAGCCCGATCACCTGGCGGACGGCCTTGGGGTCGCGGGCCACGTCGATCCCGGCCACCCGCAGGGACCCTGAGGTCGGGCGCAGCAGGGTGGCCACTGCGTTGATGAAGGTCGTCTTGCCGGCCCCGTTGGGCCCGAGCAGGGCGGTGACCCGCCCCGACTCGGCGGTGAGGTCGAGCCCGTCGAGGGCGTGGACCTCCCCGTAGCACTTGGTGAGGCCCTGGGCCTCGATGATGGTGGTCATGGTGCTCCGATCAACGGGTGGGAAGCATGGGGGAGACGGGATGGCGCCCCGAATGTGAGCGGCACCGCTTCAGTGACACTCGCCACGGGCGCGACGTGAGGGCGCCGCCGCCTTTCACCGGGTGTCGCCGGCGTCGAAGGGGCCGGCGTTGCTGTCGGCGGCGAACCAGCTCTAGCTCCAGGGCCTCGATGCGCTGGCCCCGCAGGGCCACGACGTTCCCGGGGGGCTTGTGGTGCAACCGCGGCGGTGGACGTGGGAACCATGAGTTCAACAGTACGGACCACTGCGGTCAGGATCTGGCCGCAATGCTGCGGTTCCAGCCGATGTCTTCCCCGGTGCGCCGCTGGTGTGAGCGGACAGATCCTGGCCGCGCGGACTCGGCCTACTACGGGCGCGTTCGTCGGCACCGCCATCCGTCACCGGGCGTGGTTCAGAGTGACCGCGCGGATGACCGCGACTGTGACTGCAGCGATCACCAGCATCGGCCCCGACGCGTGGCAGACCATCGAATACCCCCGGGCGGTCTTCGATGAGGACGAGCAGCGGTGGATCAGCCCCGCCGAAGTCGCCGAAGTGCCCTTCGTCGCGTTCATCGGACGCCGCAAGGCCGAGCACGTGAACCTGCCGACTCTTCGTGCGGCGGGTGAAGCGGCTCCAACCACTCGCGAACGACGGCACCGTGCAGGGTGAGCTGTTCGCGGCCTACTGCCACCACGCGTTCATCACAAACTCCACCCCGAGCATGGCCCAGGCCGATCAACGGCACCGCGACCACGCGATCATCGAGCAGACCATCGTCGAACTCAAGGACGGTCCGCTGGCCCGTCTGCCGTCCGGCCGGTACGCCGCCAACGCCGCCTGGGTCGCCCACGCGGTGATCGCGTTCAACCTCGCCGCGCCACCGCGGTCGCTGCCGGGCAGGCCCGCCCGCTGGGCGACCCTGCGGGCCCGGATCATCAACATTCCCGCCCGGATCGCGGCTACCGGACGCCGCCTCGTCGTGCACCTACCCACCCACTGGCCCTGGGCACACGCTTGGGCATCGCTGTGGACGGTCGCGACCGGGCCACCGGGCCTCGCCACCAACTGACCACCCAGCCGGCGACGGCGCGACCAAGGAATCAAGTGGAAGAGCCGGTGCAGACGCCACCGCTCGCCCTCACATCACCCCGCGACCGCCGTCAATCACCATTCCCCCATCACCTTCGGTGGATCAGGGCTCAGGGTGGCGGGAGAGCAATCCCTTCGGTGGCTGGCGAACCTGCCTGCTCGACAGCGGCCCATCCGAGCGCCGTGACGGCCTGGCTTGCGTCTCCAGCAGCCACCGTATGGACATCCTGCGGGGTCGTACGGCTAGCGCGCTCCTCGCACCTCAACCACCGTCGGAACGGCCACCTCCCGACCACCGAGGCTCTCTCGGGTCGGTGAATCCAGGCTCACTCGACGTGCGGCGCCTGCTCGACGGCGAGGGCCTGGGTCCGCAGCTCCCGCGCGAACCGCTCGACGGAGGGGGGCTCGGTCTCGGCCGCGTGCAGGAGGGTGAGGGTGCGCGAGCCGACGTCGGGTGGCCCGGTGTGCACGCGGACGGATCCGGGCAGATGGGGAGCGAGGGTCAGCGCGGGGATGATCGCGGCGCCGAGACCCGCGGAGACCAGGGTGAGCATCGTGGTCGAGTTGTATCCGATGTGCCGGACGTCGAGGGTGATGCCGCGCGCGACGGCGACGCCTTCGAGCGCTCTTCGGGTGGGGTGCTGGCTGCCGACGATCCAGGGTCTGGCCAGCAGTTCTGCGGGGGCCTCGACCGGCCAGGCCTCGGGCACCACGATCCGGAAGGGGTCGTGCATCAGGTCGCTCTCGCGGACACCCGACGGCCGGGCCAGGTCGATAAGGCTCGGCCGTTCGCTGAGCAGGAGGTCGAGCTCGCCCGTGGCCAGGAGGTCGAGGCCGTCCTTCTCCGCGAGCTCGAAGATCCGCGGGTCGATGCCGGGGTCGGTCAGGGAGAGCGAGAGGACCGCCGGCGCGACGAGGCGGTCCAAAGCGGCGGCGAAGCCGCCGACGCGGACCATGCCACCGCGATGCTCCTTGAAGCGGTCGAGCTCCCGCTCGGCGCTGGACATCGCAGTGGCCAGGTGCTCGGCCTGGTCGGCGAGCGCTTTGCCGGCCGGAGTCAGGGTCAGGGTCCGGCCACCGCCCCGGCGGCTCCGGTCGACCAGCGGCACCCCGGCCTCGGCCTCGAGCTTGCTGAGGTGCTGCGAGACCCCGGACGGAGTCAGGTGGAGCGCCCGGGCCGCCGGCAGTACGCCGCCGGCCCGGCGGACGGCGCGCAGTACGAGGAGCCGGTGTGGGTCCAGGGGCATTCAGCCAGGCTAAACCACAGGATCAAAAGGATTCGCTTTTGCTTGGGTCGGCGGAGGCGTACCGTCGACGACCCATGAGTCCACGCAGAGCCGGCACCGACCGGGCGGGCGCCGGGCCCTCGGGTCCGAAGGAGGGAGCCGACCTCGGCCATGATGATCAGGTCGGTGGGCGGATGGCCCTGGCGCCTCCTGATCGCACTGTGCTCCTGCTGCTCGCGCTCTATGTGTGCTGGGGCTCGGCGATTCCGGCGATGAAGCTGATGGTCGACACGGTGCCGCCGCTCGGCGGAGCGGCGCTGATCTTCTTGCTCGCCGGGGTCGTGCTCGCTGGTGCCGCGCGTGGGCGTCCCCGGCCTACGCGCGTGCAACTGCGGCACCTGGCGTTCGCCGGCGTGCTGCTGCTGGTGGGCGGGCAAGGGCTCGCCATGGTCGCGCTGACTGCGGTGACCGCCAGCTTCGGGGCGATCCTCGCTGCGGCGATCCCGCTGTGGGTGGTACTCCTGAGCGGGCTGATCGGAATCCGTGTATCGGTCGCGTCGTGGGTGCGCCTCGTGGTGGGGTTCGGCGGCATCGTGATCGTTGTACTGACCGCACCGGGCGGTGCGATCGGCGGGGCACCGTGGGCGGTCGCGGCATTCGGCGTCGCGCCGATCCTGTGGGCCGCAGGGAGCCTGCTGACGGCGAACGTCGACCGGGCGGTCGATCGAGTGGTCGCCAGCGCAGTTCAGTTGCTTGCCGGTGGGACCGTGTTGCTGCTGGTCGCGCTGTCGCTCGGTGAGCTCGATCCGACTCGGTGGTCGGACGTCAGCTGGACGTCGGCCGGGGCAGCGGTGTTTCTGCTCGTCTTCGACTCGCTCGTCGGCTTCATGCTCTACACGCGCCTATTGGAGAGCGCGCCAGCGCCGCTGGTCAGTACCTACGCCTACGTCACGCCGCTCGTCGGCGCGGTGATCGGCGCGACCGTGCTTGACGAGTCGCTCTGGGCCGGCGCGTTCGTCGGAGGGGCCTTGGTGCTTGGCGCGGTCGCACTCGAGCTGCGCGGGCGATGAGGCCAAGACCGGCGCGGCGGGGCCGCAGCACCTCCCTCGCAATCCCCTCAGTTGAGCTGAGCGCTCGACGCCGACCATCCGGTGAACCATCGGGGCTCGCAGGGCAACGGCCCCGATGACCGCAGTGGTCCAGGGCCGGTGTTGGATGCTGCTGAGCGGCAGCGATCTCGTCGCGTCAGGGTTTGGTCATGCACTGGGTGATGAGGCCACCGGCGATCGATCGTTGAAGGGTGAGGAACCCGGTCTCGGCGAGAACCTGGTCCACCCACGGGGGACGCAAGCGGATCTTGGTGTAGCTCGAGACTCGCTGCTCGAACCCGACCCCCGCCCGGACGTGCAGGATGTCATGCACCCGCGTCGTCGCGTCGTCGATCTCCTCGAGGAAGCACGTGAAGATGCGATCGGGATCGCTGCGGATGGCCAGGAACCGTTGATTGCCTGAGGGGATCGATTCGCCGCTTCGGTAGCTCAGCACGAGCCGACCGCCCGGCGCGAGGCAGGCGAACACCGACCCGAGGAGGCTGCGGACATCGTCATGAGAAGCCAGGTGGGGGAGTGTGTCTCCCATGCACACCACCAGCTGGGGTGCACGGTCGATGAGGTCGGCGATCCGGGCCACCTCGGCGGTGGCTGTCGTGATGGGCAGGGCCCCGATCCGGTCACCGAGCTGGGACAACATGGCGGGAGAGGAGTCGATCGCGAGCACCTCGTAGCCCATCTCCGCCAGGGGGATCGTCTGGTAGCCCGTCCCGGCACCAAGGTCGACGGCAAGGTCGCCGGGCTCGACCGGTTGCAGATCGAGCCCGGACAGTACCGACCGAGCGTCGTCGGCGCGCACCGACCAACCGCCCTGCATCCAGTCGTAGGAATCGGCAAGCAGCGTCTCGTAGTGGTCGGTGGTGGAGAACATCTGGGCCCGAGGTTAGAACGCTGTCATGGGGCCACCGCGGGAGGCGTGGCCCGATCCGCGGTCGCGACTGTCCTCGGCTCCGGACAGCTCGAAACCGGGCGAGGGCCTGTCCGACGTGGTAGGGGCGAGGCCACGTCCCAGGGAGGCGAGGCCAGCAGCATTGCTTCGGTGGGAGCCGAAGCGTCCTCCGGGTACGGTGACGCCATGGACGGCGACACCGACATTGCCACCCTGGCTGGCGTGCTCGCCGATCGGGGGCGGGCGCGGATCCTGTTGGCCTTGGGCGACGGCCGGGCGCTGGCCGCCAGCGTGCTGGCCGCCGAGGCCGGCGTGGCGCCCTCCACCGCGTCGGAGCACCTGGCCAAGCTCGTGGCCGCGGGGCTGCTGACTGTGGAGCGCCACGGCCGTCATCGCTACTACCGCCTGGCCGGTCCGGAGGTGGGCGAGCTGCTCGAGACCCTGGCCCGGTTCGCGCCGGCCGCGCCGGTGCGGTCGCTGCGCCAGGGCACCCGGGCCGAGGCGGTGCGCCGGGCCCGCAGCTGTTATGACCACCTGGCCGGCCGGTTGGCGACCGGGCTCATGAGGGCGCTGCTCGACGACGGGAGCCTCGTCGGCGGTGACGGCCAGTTCCAGCCTGGGATGGATCGGTTGTCGTCGTCGGGCCACGGTGTCGACTACCGGCTCACCGTCGACGGTGCCCGGAGGTTGCACGACGACTTCGGCATCGACGTCGAAGACCTCCAGCGCCGTAGCCGGCCCTTCATCCGCTACTGCATCGACCGGTCCGAGCAACGCCATCATCTCGCTGGTGGTCTCGGCGCCGCCCTCACCAGTCGCCTGTTCGAGCTCGGGTGGATCGAGCGGCCGGCCTCGCCTCACCGGGCCATCACCGTGACCGACGCCGGCGTCAACGGGCTGGGATCCGCCTTCGGGCTGACCCTCGACGACCTGGCCCCGGCTCCCTAGCCCGAGACCAGCCGGACCAGGGACGGGAGCCATCGTCGCCTCACCGACGGGTCGACCGCGGCTGGTCCATCCAGTCGCCGGGGTCGGCGCGGGCGGATGGTCCTCGGCTGAGGCCGGTCTCGCGAATGGTGATGCTCAGCCTTCCGGGCGGGAGGCCGAGGTCCTTGGGGGCGGTGGCGGGGAGGGTCTTGGGCTGCCAGTGCCACCCGAGGCACACCGATTCCACCGACATCAGGTGACCGGTCGGCATGCGGGGCCGGCGCAGTCCTGCCGGGGCTGTGCCCATCGGCGGAAGTCGCCGGCCAGGCCCCGCTGTGTGTCGAGGTCGAGCCAGGACGCGATGTGGAACACGCCGGGCAGGACTTCGCGCCGAGCGGGAATCGATGCGGTTGGGAGGAGGCCCAGGGTGAGCTGGCCGGTCCGTTCGGGCTGGTCGTGGAGATCGCCGAGGGTGGTGGGCGCGCCGCCCCGGTGGCTGCGGGCGCCTCGACGTCGGGTGGTGGGAGTGGCGGCATCCATGTCTGGTCAACGTTGACCGACCGGGATCTGTGAGGTGGACGATGGCTCCGGGGACCTCACAGATTCGATCCGCCGAGCGTTCTCCATGATGCGGGTGTGGGCAGCCCCGCCCGCCAGGCAACCAAGAAGGAGTCAGCTCATGACCGGAACCGAGACCGACGACACGACCCCGATCGACGCCGGCCGGGCCATCGTGACCACCATCGACGCTCTCCCGCCCACCGCGCCCACCGCCTGTGAGGGGTGGACCGTGCATGAGATCGTGGCCCACCTGGCCGCGGGGTCGAAAGAGCAGGCCGACCTCATCGAGGAGCGCCTGGCCGGGCGCCCCGAGCGGCCCACCCAGGGTTTCGAGGAGCGCGAGACACCGTTCCGGGCCCTGCCCGACGACGAGCTACGGGACCGATGGATCGAGCAGAGCAGGCGCAAGCTGGCCGCCCACGCCGCGTTGGTCGACCAGGCCGAGCCCACCATTGCCTTCACCGGCACCCACATCTCCGCGGCGGAGCTCACCACCCACTCCCGCAGCGAGGCGACCATCCACCGCTGGGACCTCGTCGGTGACGACGACATCGCTGAAGAGCTCCTCACCGACCCGCAGCTGACCGCCCACGCGGTGAAGGTTCTCAACCGCATGCCCATCCTCAACGAGTCGGCCCGATCCCTGGGCCACCGCACCGGCGACGCCCTGGCCCAGCCGACCCGGATCGTGTTCCGCAGTGGCGACCAGCCCGACGTCGCCTTCACCGCCTCCGGTGAAGGCGGCCGATTCGAGCTGACCGACCAGAGCGACGACCACACCGCCCTCGTCACCACCGATCCTGCCCACCGGCTCCTCCTGCTCTGGCGACGCCGATCCACCAACCGGACCCTCACCACCGACGGCGACCCCGACACCGTCGAGGCGCTACCCGCCATCTTCTGGCCCCACGCCCACCCTTGGCCGTGACTCGGACGAGCTGGCTCACGCGGTGCCCTGGCCGAGGCGGCGACTGGTCACCGCCGATCGGAACGCCTCCCACTCCGGGAACGCCCGAGCCCGTGCCGGGACCCGTGGGCTAACAGCTCGTCCACCAGATCGTCTCCGCTCATGGGGTCACTCCTTTCGATGGCCGTCATTCGCAGGGTACGGACCGGTCTCGGTGCCCACCGAACCATGGATGGGATCGGACCGATCCACCGTCCTGCGTGACGAGTACGAACGCGATGCGGTCGCGAATGCGCGCCGGGCGCCCGGGTGCGACGTCTCACTGTCATTCGTTTGGCGGAAGGAGGGGGCGGGGGTCGAAGAGCACGCGGATCGAGGTGATCTCGTCGCCCTCGACGTGGGACCAGTTGACGGTCGGGCATCGAGCACCCCGTCGTGTGCCTCCCTGTCGGGACCGGGATCCGGGCAGCGTTCAACCAGGCCTGTGAGGCGCACGTCGCGGTCGCAACCATCGCGCTGGAAGCGAGCGCACCGGAGACCGTGGCCGACCTGGCTGTACGTGGCCTCGGCGTCGCCATCCTCTCGGAGTCCACCGTGACCGACCACCGCGACCGGCTCGATGTCATCGCCCTCGATGACATCGGCACGCCCGCTGTGCTCGGGCTCGTGTGGTCATCGTCCTCGAACCCCGCGCTCGCCGAACTCGTCCTCCACTGCCACCGGGTCTTCGAGCCGGGGTCCGCCGCGAGCTGACCGGGAGGAAGAGGGCACCATGACCGCCGGCACGGGGCGCCATCGGCCTAACCAGAAGCGACGGCCATTGTTTCGGTGCGCGTTGATGTACCTCCCGTCGGCCGGAGCCGAATGCACTCCGTCAGCCGTGCGGGCCTCAGCGCGCAGTGTGTCGATGGGCTCGGCCAGGAGGGTCCGACCTCACGAACCGACCCTCGGCGTCGTTGACTCAGTGTGATGAAGCCATTTGAGGAGGTCGTGGCCGAGCACGGCCCGATGGTGTTGCGGGTGTGTCGGGCCGTGGTGGGACCCGACGACGCCGATGACGCCTGGTCCGAGACCTTCCTGGCGGCGATGCGGGCCTATCCCGACCTGCGGCCCGAGAGCAACGTGCGCGGATGGTTGGTGACCATCGGGCATCGCAAGTGCATCGACATCTTCCGCAAGCGGTCCCGGACCCCGGATCCGGTGGCGGACGTGTCCGGGGTGGTGGCGCGCGAGGGGATCCCCGACCCGGTCGACACCGACCTGCGGGCGGCGCTCGATGCCTTGCCGCCCAAGCAGCGGGCCGCAGTCGTCTACCACCACGTCGGGGGTCTGCCCTATGCCGAGGTCGGCGCGGTGATCGATTCGAGTGAGGCCGCGGCCCGACGCAGCGCCGCGGATGGCATCGCCAAGCTGCGCCACACCTACGCGAGAGGAACACCGTCATGAGCACCGACCGCGAGGTCCTCGACCACCTGGCCGCGTCTTTCCCGGCCCCCAGCACGACCGAGAGCGACCTCCTGGCCGACCGACTGGCTGCCGAGGCCGAACGGGCCGGGCTGTTGGACCTGGCCTATCGCACCGTCGACAGTCCCGTCGGGCCCCTGCTGGTGGCGGCCACGACCGAGGGGCTGGTGCGGGTCGCCTTCGACAGCGAGGACCACGCCGCGGTTCTGGCCAGCCTGGCCGATGAGGTGAGCCCGAGGATCCTGCGCTCGGGCCGGCGGACCGACGCTGTGGCCCGCCAGCTGGACGAGTACTTCACCGGGCACCGCCGATCTTTCGACCTCCCCCTGGATCTGCGCCTGGTCCGCGGGTTCCGCCACACCGTCATCTCGCAGCTGCCGTCCATCGCCTACGGGACCACGGCGAGCTACGCGGCGGTGGCCCGAGCCGCGGGGAACCCCGCCGCGGTGCGGGCGGTGGGCAGCGCCTGTGCCCACAACCCGGTCCCGCTGGTGGTTCCGTGCCACCGGGTCATCCGCAGCGACGGCACCCTCGGCCAGTACCGGGGCGGCTCCGAGGCCAAGGCCACCCTCCTGACCCTGGAACAGGAGGCCGGGGTGAGCGCCCGATGACCGCAGCCGCCCCGAAGCGGACGACCCGATCCGTGGCCGACCGGGTCGACAGCCTCGACTGGCCCGCCGTCGCCGACGGGCTCGACGAGCTCGGCGCGGCGCTGACCGGCCCGGTGCTGAGCGTGGCCGAGTGCCGGGCCCTGACCGGCCTCTATGACGACGAAGACCGGTTCCGATCCACCATCGACATGGCCCGCCACCGCTTCGGCGAGGGCCAGTACCGCTACTTCGCCCACCCCCTCCCTGAGCTGGTGACCGAGCTGCGGGCCCGGTTCTGGCCCCATCTGCTGCCCATCGCCCGCGACTGGGCCGCCCGCCGCGACCAGCCCTCCCCCTGGCCCGACCACTTCGACCACTGGCTGACGGCCTGCCACGCCGCCGGACAGGACCGGCCCACACCGCTGATGCTCCGCTACGGCCCCGGCGACTGGAACGCCCTGCACCGCGATCTCTATGGCGACCTCGTCTTCCCTCTCCAGGTGGTCATCGGCCTCGATCAGCCCGAGGCCGACTACACCGGCGGCGAGCTCGTGCTCGTCGAGCAACGACCACGGGCCCAGTCGAGGGCCACCACCACCGCCATCCCCCGGGGCCACGGCCTCGTGTTCACCACCCGCGACCGCCCGATACGCACCCAGCGGGGCTGGGCCAAGGCCCCCATGCGCCACGGCGTCAGCGTCGTCCACACCGGACTCCGCCACACCCTCGGTCTCCTCTTCCACGACGCCTCCTGACACCCTCGAAGCCTGGAC
This sequence comes from Acidimicrobiales bacterium, assembly GCA_038233335.1. GTDB lineage: Bacteria > Actinomycetota > Acidimicrobiia > Acidimicrobiales > Iamiaceae > Iamia. The sequence continues at coordinate 32,707 of JBBSME010000012.1, forward strand.
GCGAGCGGTCACGCGAAGCTCGACCAGGCGCTGGTCAGCCGGGCGACACCCCGGGCGAGCTCGGATCGAGGTGCGCTGAAGCTCAGGCGGATGGGGTGGCAGGATCCGGCGATGGCGATGGGGCACGCCCTCGTCGACCCTCCGACCCTTCACCGACGGTCGCGCGGAATCCCTGGGCCTGGACGCCGCGGGCTCAGAACAGAGCCTGTCCGAGGAGGAAGCCGCCGAGACCGGCGATGACGGTGAGGAGGAGCGAACGCCAGCGGGTCGACACGAGTGCGCAGCCGACGGCGAGGAGCAGGGCCGGGTCGCCCGAGCCGCGGTCCGAGCCGGTGAGGCTGACCGCGGCCAGTGCCGCGAAGAGCGGCGCAGGGAGGCGGTCGACGATGGCGGCGAGGCGACCTCGTGGTTCGGGAAGGAGGGCAATGGCGGCGATTCGGCTCCCGACGGTCACCGCGGCCACGGCGACGACGAGGCCGCCGAGGTTCACGTCGCCCGCCCGGCCGAGGCCACCGCGACGGCGACGGCCAATGGGCCGAGGACGCCGACCGCCGGCCACACCAGGAGCAGCACCAAGCTGGTCACCCCGGCGACGATGGCCCGCACGGCGGCGGAGCGGTTCGAGGACGTGAGGGCGGCCAGGCCCACGAAGAGCACCGGGAACAATGCGTCGGCGAGGGCCTCGACGCCCGAGAGCGAGGCCCCGGCGACACCCGCCGCGGTCCCGGCCACCCAGGCGCCGTAGGAGAGGGCGCCGGTGACGGCCAGGGTGCGCTCGACCGGAGCGGAGCGGGCCAGCGCCAGGCCGGCCGATTCGTCGATGAGGAACCAGGCCAGCAGGGCGCGGCGGCGACGGCTCGCCGGGAGCCGAGCGCGGACGACGGCACCGAGCGGTAGGTGCCGCAGGGCAAGCGGGGCGACGCCGGCGAGGACGGCGAGCGCGGTGGAGCCCGAGGCGAGCAGCGCCACCATCGTGAACTGGGCGGCGCCCGAGAAGATCAACACCGAGCTCACCACGGTCAGGGCGGGGCCGAGGACCTGGTCGGCCGCAGCGCCGTAGATCACGCCGAACACCCCGATGGCCGCGGCGACGGGCGCCGCCGCGGTGAGCGCTCCGTCGTCGGGTCTGATCACGGCGAGGACCCTACGGCTACAGTGGTCCTGTGAAGGGCTCCACTTCCATGGAAGTTGACGGGACCACTTTGGGCTGGCTGCTGGAAGTGGACCTCACCGGTGTGCCGCGCGGTCGTCAGTCCGTTGCCTTGATCGAGCATCTGCGCGAGGTGATCCGGACCGGATCCCTCCCGGCGGGCGCGACCCTGCCGGCCTCGCGGACCCTCGCCGCGGATCTCGTCGTGTCCCGCGGGGTGGTGGTGCGGTCCTACGAGCAGCTCGCCGCGGAGGGCTATCTGCGCACCCAGCGGGGCAGCGGGACCCGGGTGGCGTCCGTGCCCGGGGTCGGCCCGCGGCCACCGGTGGCCCCGGAGTACCGGCCGTCGAACCCGGGGCTGCCGTCCGGGGCGACCTTTCCACGGGCGGCCTGGACCCGGGCCGCGACGCGAGCACTGGCCTCGCTCACCGATGCCGACCTCGGCTACGGCGATCCCGCCGGTCTGCCAAGACTACGCGAGGAGCTGGCTGCCTACCTCGGTCGGGTGCGCGCCCTCATCGCACCGCCAGAGCAGATCGTGGTCGTCAACGGGTTCGCCCAGGCCAGCCGGCTCGTGGCCGAGGTGCTCCACGATCGTGGCATCGATCGGATCGGGGTCGAAGACCCCGGGTCGATCGGTTTGCGCGAGCAGCTCACGACCGCCGGTGTCACCTGCGTGGGCATCTCCGTCGACGACGAAGGCATCCGCGTCAAGGAGCTCGAGCCGGCCGGCTTGCGTGCCGTGTTCGTCACCCCCGCCCACCAGTTCCCGACCGGCGTGGTCACCTCGCCGAGCCGTCGTCACGCGCTGTTGGCCTGGGCGAGATCCACCGGCGGACTCGTGATCGAGGACGACTACGACGCCGAGTTCCGCTACGACCGCACCCCCGTCGGCGCCCTGCAGGGACTCGGACCCGACGTCGTCATCTACGGCGGCAGCGTCTCGAAGACCCTCGCCCCCGGGCTCCGCCTCGGGTGGCTCGTGGTTCCCGAGCACCTCGTCGGGTCATTCGGCGACGCCAAGTACGCGGCCGACCTCGCTCGGGGCGTCCTCGACCAGGCAACCATGGCCGAGCTCCTGGCCAGCGGGCAGATGGACCGCCACATCCGCCGCATGGCCACCGCCTACCGCCGCACGCGGGATCGCCTCGTCGAAGCCGTCGCCGAGCACCTGCCCGGGTGGCAGGTGACCGGCGCGGCGGCCGGGCTCCACCTCGTGCTGCGCCCTCCATCGGGCAACGAGGAGGCGCTGGCGGCAATGGCCCAACGGAGCGGTCTCGACGCCCGCCCCCTCGCCCGCTACGCCCTGACCTCCCGCCCGGTGTCCGGGCTGGTCGTGGGCTACGGGCACCAACGCCCCGAAGCCATCGTGGCATCCGTCGCCGAGCTCAGCCGACTGCTACGACACGACCCTCCGGCGCGGTGAGGAGTGCTGCAACTTGTCGGCCACTACCTCGACGTCCGAAACCACCGTCGAGCGGATCATCTGACCCCGGACCAACACGTCGAAACGAGGTGATGGGACGGTCCAGTGTCCCGTCACCTGCCGGTGGATTCACCCAGCCCGTCGCCGATGGGCGCGGGGCCCATGGCTGACCTGGTCGTCTCGATCAGCCCAGGTCCTCTCTGACGGCGCGGCGACGATCCCGGTGGCTCGGTGTGGGCGACACGCGCGCCGCCCGTTGCATCGCGGGCGCCGACGGTTGGCTACGCGGGTGGGCGAAGTCGTGCCAGGGCCTGTCCGGAGAGGTAGAGGCCGAGTCCGTAGATCGCGTGGGCACGCAGGCTGCGGAGCCGGGCGGCGGTGGGGTTGGGTGTCTTCGACGCGGCGAGGCCGATCCCGAAGGCGGGTTGCATGACCACCAAGGGCGCGACCGTGGAGCCGAGCCCGGTGGCAAGCGCGGGTCCGAGCGTGGGGCGTTGTGCCCATCCCGGGTGGAAGGCGAGCAGCAGACCTGCGAAGGCGATGCCGATGGAGTAGTGCGCAACCAGTCCGAGCTTCTTCTCTTGGGGCACGGGCTCGGCGGCATGGATGCTGCCATGGGCGAAGCGTCCTCGTGGCATGTGTCCGATCCACCGCCCCACCAGCCCGTAGTCCAACGGTGGGACCCCCGTGGCGCGCCGAATGGCTTCGCCTCCGAGGTCCATGGTCGCGGTCGCGCCGACCCCGACCAGCGTCGCCGTGCGGATTGATCGGCCGATGTCCATGGTTTCGCACTCCTTGCGTTTCGTGGAGGGTCATCGTATGCTATTCCAAGGAACATTGCAATAATGGACTAGACCCGGGGAGCAGGATGCGATGAGCGACGAAGGATCAAGACCAGCTCTGTTCGAGCACGTCGCCCGTGTCGGGAAGGCGCTGGGAAACGGCAAGCGGTTGGAGCTGCTCGAGTTGCTCGCGCAGGGCCCGCGCGGCGTCGTCGAGCTGGCGGACACAGCCGGGCTGAAGGTGACGACCACCTCGGCGCACCTTCAGTCCCTGAAGCACGCGGGGCTGGTCGCGGGGCAGCGCGAGGGGACCACGATTCGCTACAGCCTCGCTGGCGACGACGTCGCCGCGCTCTATGGCCAGCTGCTCGACGTCGCGGCCGCGCACCTCGCCGACGTCGAGGTTGCGGCACGCCGTCATCTCGGTCCTGACGACACAGAACAGATCGATCGCCAGGAGCTGGTACGCCGCGTCGAAGCCGGCGACGCAATCATCGTGGACGTCCGGCCACCGAAGGAGTACGCCTCCGGTCACATCCCCGGCGCGATATCGATCCCGCTCGACGAGCTGGCCGACCGACTCGACGAGCTGCCCGACAACCTCGACATCGTTGCCTACTGTCGCGGCCCCTACTGCCTGTTCTCCCACGACGCAGTCCGGCTGCTGAGCGCACGCGGCCGTCGAGCCCTCCGTCTGGCCGACGGCATCGTCGAGTGGCAGGCGGCCGGCCAGCCGCTCTCCACGGCCGCCTGATGGGCGCCGCCGCGCTCGCGCTCGCCGCCGCCCTCTCCTACGGGTTGTCGGACTTCGTGGGCGGCATCCTGAGCAGGACGCGCTCGGTGTGGATGGTCGCCACCGCAAGCCAACTCACCGCCGCCCTCGCAACCGCGGCCGTCGCACTGCTCACTCCCGGCCAACCCGAGCCGGTGGATTTCGTCTGGGGCGCGGCCGCGGGATTCGCGGCCGCGGTGGGGATCTCATCGCTTTACACCGGTCTCAGCCACGGTCGGATGGGAGTCGTCGCCCCCATCTCGGGGACGGGCGCGGCACTCGTCCCCGTGATCGTCGGCCTCGCCACCGGCGACGATCCCTCGTTGCTTGCGTGGACCGGCATCGCCATCGCGTTTCCCGCGATCTACTTCATCCCCCAGGCCGACCTTGGTTACAAGGCCGAGCACGATGGAGCGGCGGCCTCGAGCGGGGCCGGCTACGGAGTCGTCGCCGGGCTCGGGTTCGGCGCCTTGTTCGCGCTCGTCGGGCAGATCGGCAACGATGCCGGTTTCCTGCCCCTCGCTCTGGGACAGCTCGTTGCTGCCATCGCCGTGGCCGCGGTCGCCCTCATCCTCCGCCAGCCATGGGTCCCACGAGGCCGCGGGCTGGCGCCTGTGTTCGCCTTTGGTCTGCTCGGCAGCGCAGGGCTGATCTTCTTCTTGCTTGCCACCCGCCGAGATCTGCTCACGACCGTCTCGGTGATCGCCGCGCTCTACCCCGCCAGCACGGTCGCGATGGCCGCGGTCTTCCTGCACGAACGAATCGCCCGCCTGCAGACCGTGGGACTCGGGCTTGCTGCCGCCGCAGTCGTTCTCGTCACGCTCGGATGACCCGGTGTGGCGTAGCGATTTCGCTGCTGAGCTGCAGCCCGGCAGGGAGATGCAGCACCCGTTGAGCCCACAAGTGAGGAGAAGGCGATGACCACAGAGCCCGCTGAGGACGACCGGCGAGACGATACGGCATGGCCCGCCGAAGATGTCTCAGGACGGTCCGACAGGAACCCGTCACCTGCAGGAACGTCGCCAAGCCCCTTCTCCGCGGAGCAGGAAGCCCGTGTTTGCGAGATGGTTCTCGGTAGCCGCCGCCACGGGCTCGGTGAGAAACCCGAGCGAGAGTCGTCGGAAGGGTCCAGCCAAGAGTGATGAGGCGAACGGCATCCTCGCCGAGTCACCTCCGACGAGAGCGGGACGCCAACGACGAGTGTGGCGAGCCCGCCTCCCACCCTGTCGCGCAACGCGGGGCTGTCATACGGATGCTGCGGCCCGGAGCAGCGTGTCGTAGATGGTGGGATCGTCGCGTTCGACGATGGGGAAGCCTCGGGCCCAGTCTCCGTGCCAGGTGATGTCGAGCCCTGGGTTGGCGACGTCGGTACCGTCGGGCAGGAACAGGTGGGGACTCATG
>JBBSME010000013.1:0-37352 GCA_038233335.1 Acidimicrobiales bacterium
ATGTGTTCGCCGCGACCGCAGGCCGCGTGGTGAGCGGGGAAGTCTCCGCGAGGTCCCTATCTGGCAGAGTGGGGCCCGCGCCGGGCGTGCGGCTACCAGTCGATGGCCAGGTCGCCCTTTGCCAGCCCGAGGCGCTCGCGGATCTCGGTCACCCGCTTGGTGGTGGTGCCCCTCGCCATCGGGAGGTCGGCGGCCAGGTCGTCCCGGGTGCGGCCGGGCTCTCGGGAGAAGGCGCCGGCGTCGTCGGCCAGCAGCCACACCACCGCGGAGGACCACACCGCATCCTGGGTGTGGGGCAGGGGCGAGGGGTCGAGCGTGCCGATGCGGACGGCCAGGTCGACAGCAGGCTGCACGAACTCGGGGCCCAGCAGCCGGGCGGCGGCGAAGCTTGCTTGGAGGCAGATCACCTTGACCTTGCTGACCAGCTCGGGGCGGATCCCGCTCGGGTCGGCCTCCCAGTGGACTCGTCGCGATCCCGGGGGCGTCGGTCGCAGCGGGGTCCAGCGGGCGTCGCCCTCGGGGTGGTCGAACAGCGCCAGCAGTCGGCTGCCGGAGTCGAGCTCGGCGTCGAGGGCCTCCGGGGTGATGCCCTCGAGGGCCCTGACCCGGAGGATGACGTCGCGCAGCTCCGGGTCGAGGTCGTCGAGAGGACCTGCGCCGCCCCCTAGCCCGCGCAGCAGCGCGTCGCCGCCCCGAGGCGGTCCGCCGCCGCTCATGGCCGGTGTCCACCGCTCGATGGCCTCCACCGCCTCGTCGAGCCACTGGTCGTCGAGGTCCGAGAGCCGGGCTGCGTAGCGGGCCCAGGCGCTCAGCACCCGGGCGGCGGTCTCGGGGGTCGGCGGGTCGCCCAGCACCTTGCGGGGGTACCAGTCGACGCAGAACATCTCCACCAGGGTGGGGCTCAGCCGGTGGGGATCGCCCAGGGCGTACCCGGTGGCGTGGGTGATCCAGAGGTCGATCAACCAGATCGCCTCGTCGCGCTCGGCCCCGCTCAGGACCCCGGCCTCGGGCGAGCGGAGGAACTCGGCGACGATCGCCTCCACCTCTTCGGCCTCGGGGATGGTGGGCTCGGGAGCCTTGCCCCCCTCGGGCAGGAGTGCGATGCGCCGTTCGACCAGCGGGCGGGTGTCGGCGAAGTCCTCGGCCGTCGGCGGGTCCATGGTGTGGTCGGTGAGGTCCACCGCCTCCTCGTACCGGGCCCGCAGCTCGGCCAGGGGGATCTCCCGGATGCGCATGCCGGGCGCGTCGCGGTACAGGCGGTCCCGCTCGAGCTCGGCCCACGGCGGGCCCACCAGCAGGTCCTTGGCCAGGCCGCCCATGTTGTGGTCGAGGTAGACCCCGACGCAGTGCGGCGCCCCCGGCTGGTCGACGTCCACCATGAGGGTCACGCCGTCGCCCTGCACGTGGTCGATCTCGAACCCGGCGCGGGCCACGGCGCGACCGATGCCGAGGTCGGTCGGGTCGTCCGCGCCGACCCGGGCGCGGTGGTCGTCGTGGGCCCGACGGAGGGGCGCGGCGTCCCGGTGGTCGAGCACGTGGGCCAGGGCGGCCAGGGCCGGACGGGCGTCGGGGTCAGGCGAGACGAGGAGCCCGTCGGCCAGGTCCGAGTAGAAGTCCTCGGGCATCTGCTTCGGGCCGTAGACCGTCTCGGCCATCCGGTCGGCCCACACCTCGATGCCGATGGGGCGGGAGGCCGGGTCGGCAGGAGCGAGGGTGCGCAGCGCCGACAGCAGGCTCCGCACCAGGTTGTCGATCGAGGGACCGAGCAGCCCCTCACGGTGGCGGGCGCTGGGCGCGTGGCCGATGGGGATGACATCCCCGCCGATGCGCGACGAGCGCCGGGGCCCGCCGGGCCCCTTCTGGCGTGGGTGTCGTCCCTTCCGCGGTGCCATCGCCGACAACCCTATTGACGGCGGGGCCCGATCAGGACAGGGCGTCCACCAGCTCCTGCTTGGTCATCGACGACCGTCCCGACAGGTCGCGGTCCTGGGCCAGCTCGTAGAGCTCGGCCTTGGACAGCGACGCCAGGTCGTCGTCGTCGGTGGTGGCGGTGCGCCCCGGAACCGACACCATCACCGCGTAGGAGCCGATGCCCACCAGGCGGGTGCCCTTGATCTCGTCGTCCTCCAGCACCAGCCCGCGGATGGCGCCGGTCTCGGCGTCGACCTCGACGTCGGTGACCTTCCCGATCTCGGCGCCGTTCTCAGTGAGGACCCGCTTGCCGATGGGGTCCCCGGCGCCGACCGCACGCAGCTCGAGGTCGGAGGACGGCTCTCGGAGCCGCTCCGGATCCGACAGTGTGAGGGCGTCGGCCCCGATCCCGGCCGCGTCCGACCACTCGATGACCCAGGCGCCGACAACGATGGCGGCGATGGTGCTCTTCTCGGGGTCGGCCACCAGACCGTCGATGCTGCCGACCGACTCGGCGGTGGAGGTGTCGATCACGTCGTGGCCCAGGATCTCGGTCCAGCGCATCAGGAACTCCCTCCCAGCTGGGCCCGGAAGTCGTCGACGGCACCACCGAACCCGGTGAGGTCGTCGCGGACGTAGTCGGTGGCGTCGTCGGGCACGATGATGTTCTCCCCGGAGATGGCGATGGTGTCGGGCAGCGGGATGAAGACGTTGTGATCGCCCCCAGCCCGGAACCCCTCGGCCGGCGAGATCTCGAAGCCGACCACGTCCGCCCCGGCGCCGGAGGACACGATGACGTCGACCACCTCGCCCAGCTCGGTGCCGCCCTTGGTCAGGACCCGGTCGCCGATCACGTCGCCGCCGATGGCGGAGAACTCGTGGTCGGTGGTCAGGAGGGACGCGTCGGCGATGACCACGGCGTCGGGCCCCAGGCCGTGCACGTCCTTCCACGGCAGGTCCTTGGGCACCGGCCCGCCCAGGAACCCGTGGTTGCGGAGCGTGAAGCCCAAGATGTCACCTGCGTTCGTGTCGAAGACCACGTCCTTCACCTCCAGGGGCGACTCGCCCTGGAGGGTCACCACCGGGCGGCCGATGAGGGTGCTGGCGCGGAGCAGGCGGGTCATCGGTTGCTCCCGCCGACCACGCCGCCACTGCGTCGCCTTCGTTGGACGACCACGAGGGCCAGGGCGAGGAGCACGACGACGATCACGATGATCGCGGCGATGAGGGCAGGGCTCATGGGGTCGTTTCTGGTCGACGGCAGGGTTGGGACCGTGGGAGGAGCCCACGCGGCCGCTACCCGCTACGCGGGTTGCGACACAAGGTAGTGGCGACCGTCGCGTTCTGGGTGCCGGGTCAGTGGCCCAGAAGTCCGTGGAGGGCCAGGGCCTCGCCGCCGCCGTGGACGACGAGGTTGGCGCCGGTGATGTAGCGGGCCATCGGGGAGGCGAGGACCACGACCGCATCGCCCACGTCGGTGGGATCAGCGGCCCGACCCGCCGGGATGGTGGCCTCGACCGCGGCCGCGCCCTCGGGGCCGCCGTAGTAGTCGTCGAAGGCCTCCGTGCGGACCGCGCCGGCCGAGACCGCGCACACCCGGACGTCGGGGGCCCACTCCATCGCCAGGGTCTGGGTCAGGTTGATCAGGCCGGCCTTGGCCGCTCCGTAGGCCGCGGTGCCGGGAGAGGGTCGCACCCCCGACAGGCTGGCCACGTTGATGATCGCACCGCCGTCCATGACCCGGTGGGCCTCGCGGGACAGGTGGAGGGCGGACAGCAGGTTGAGCTCGACGATCTTGGCGCTGAAGCGGGGTGAGGCCACCTCGGCCGCCACCGAGGGCGAGCCGCCGGCGTTGTTGACGAGGAGGTCGAGGCGCCCGTGGGTGCCCACCACGTCATCGACCAGCGCGGCACCCACCTCGGGGTCGCGGACGTCGGCCGGGTGGAAGGTCGCGCCGTCGGGGAGAGCATCGGGAGGGGTGCGGCCGACCACCGCAACGGTCGCACCGGCGGCGAGCAACCGGTCGGTGATCCCCCGTCCGACGCCCCGCGCGCCGCCGGTGATCAGCGCGACCTGGCCTGACAGGTCGATGGTGATGGCCAACGTTCGCCTCCCGGTGAGGGCACTCGCTACGGTGCCGCCAGGATCTGACGGCCCATCAGAAAGTAGCCGGATGCCCACCACCCACACGGTCGACGACGCCGGGATCGCCGAGGTCGTCATGGACAACCCCCCGGTGAACGCCCTCACCGTGGCCGGGTGGTTCGACCTGGCCGACCGCCTCGTCGCCCTCGGGCGCGACCCCGAGGTGCGGTGCGTGGTGCTGCGGGCCGAGGGTCGGGGCTTCAACGCCGGAGTCGACATCAAGGAGATGCAGGCGTCGGAGGGCTTCGACGCCCTGATCGGCGCCAACAAGGGCTGCTTCGCCGCCTTCGCCGCCGTCTACGAGTGCGAGGTGCCGGTGATCGCGGCGGTCAACGGGTTCTGCCTCGGCGGCGGGATCGGACTGGTCGGCAACGCCGACATCATCGTGGCCGCCGACGACGCCACCTTCGGTCTCCCCGAGGTCGACCGCGGTGCCCTGGGCGCGGCCACCCACCTGTCCCGCCTGGTCCCCCAGCACAAGGCTCGGGCCATGGTGTACACCGCGGCCACGCTGACCGCGGCCGAGCTGGCCGAGTACGGCTCGGTGCTGCGGGTCGTACCCGCGGCCGAGCTCCGCGGCGCCGCCTTCGAGGTTGCCGGGCAGATCGCGGCCAAGTCGCCGACGGTCATGCGGGCGGCCAAGGAGTCCCTCAACGGCATCGACCTCTGGGACGTGCGCCGCTCGTACCGCTTCGAGCAGGGGTTCACCTTCGAGCTCAACCTGTCGGGCGTGGCCGACGAGCACCGCGACGCCTTCGTCGAGGGCCGGGACACGGATGTGGCCACGTGAGCGAGCGCAGCGAGCGAACCATTGAGCACAGTTGTGTCCCGGCAGTCATCGGCGCCGATGAGTGAGAAGCTGATGACGCCCGACGAGGTCGTCGGTCGGCTGCGGTCCGGCATGACGGTCGGCATCGGCGGCTGGGGCAGCCGGCGCAAGCCGATGGCGGTGGTCCGAGCCCTGCTGCGCAGCGACGTCACCGACCTCCACGTGGTCACCTACGGCGGTCCCGAGGTTGGCATCCTGGCCGCCGCCGGCCGCATCCGGCGCCTCACCTTCGCCTTCGTCTCGCCCGACGTGCACAACCCGGTCACCGGGGGCAGCGTCCCCGGGCTCGACCCCCATTTCCGGGCGGCCCGCCAGGCCGGCGAGCTGGAGTGCACCGAGCTGGACGAGGGGATGCTGCTCCTCGGCCTCCAGGCCGCCGCCTGGCGGGTGCCGTTCCTCCCCACCCGCCTGGGCCTCGGATCGGACCTCTTCCGGCTCGATCCCGCGCTGCGTACGGTGCGCTCGCCCTACCCCGGTCCGGGCGGGGGCGAGGGCGAGGAGCTGGTGGCCCAGCCCGCCCTCCCCCTCGACGCCGCCCTCGTCCACCTCAACGTGGGCGACGCTCGCGGCAACGCCGCCTTCACCGGCCCGGACCTGTACTTCGACGACCTCATGCTCGAGGCCGCGACCGAGGGGTTCGTCAGCGTCGAGCGGGTGGTCCCCACCGAGGACCTGTTGGCCGAGGCGGGGGACGTGACCCGCATGCGGGTGAGCCGCCTGTTCGTCACCGGCGTGGTCGAGGCGCCCGAGGGTGCCCGCCCCACCGCCTGCGACCCCGACTACGAACGAGACGAGGAGTGGCAGTCCCGGTGGTTCACCACCGCCAAGGATCCCGACGCCCGCTCGACCGTGCTGGAGGAGCTGGCCCATGGTTGACCACCTGATCCGACGGGCCGACGTGTGCGCTGCGGCCGTGGCCGACTGCTTCCGGGGCGACGGAGAGATCCTGGCCAACCCCATCGGGGTGGTGCCCATGATCGGCGGCCGCCTGGCCCGGGCCACCCACGAGCCGGCGCTGCTCATGACCGACGGTGAGGCCGGCCTCATCGCCAACGACGCCGCGTCGGTGCCCGCCGACGAGCGGGTCGTCGAGACGTGGAACCCCTACCGCCGCATGTTCGACGTGGTCTGGAGCGGTCGACGCCACGTGATGATGGGAGCCACCCAGGTCGACCGGTACGGCAACCAGAACATCGCTGCCCTGGGCCCCGACCCCCACCGGCCCAAGGTGCAGCTGCTCGGCGTGCGCGGCGCCCCCGGCAACACCATCAACGACACCACCAGCTACTGGGTCGGCCGCCACAGCCCCAAGGTCTTCGTGGAGGCGGTCGACGTGGTGTGCGGCATCGGTTGGGACCGAGCCGCCGAGCTGGGACCCGAGGCGGCCCGCTTCTTCGAGGTCCGCCGGGTCGTGTCCGACCTGGGCGTCTTCGACTTCGAGACCGACGACCACCGCATGCGGATCCGGTCGCTCCACCCCGGGGTCTCCGCCGACGAGGCGCAGGCCGCGACCGCCTTCGAGCTGGTCGTGCCCGACGACGTGCCCACGACCCGGGAACCCGAGGCCGACGAGTGGGCTCTCCTCGATCAGGTCATCGACCCCGACGGCCACCGCTTCCGCGAGGTCCGGGACCCGGAGTAGCCGCTGGTCGCGGCCCAAGGGGGCGGCGCCGCTCACATCCGGGTGGTCGCAGCCGACGGCCACCCGTGGCCCTCACGACGCGCCGCGCGCCTCCTCGACGCGGTGGGCGACCAGGCCCGGGCCCAGGGCATCGCCCGCGGGTTCGTCGTGGCCTCGGCCCAGGACCTGCCGGCCACCACCCTCTACCAGGCCTCCGGCGCTCTCCCCAGCGATGACGAGGTCGTCTGGGCCTTCAGCTGGGACACCTGAGGACGACCGCGATCAGCTGGGCGGGCGGACACGCTCCAGCATCCAGGACAGCACCCCGTCGCCGTCGGCGTTGGCCGCGGCGGCCAGCCCACCGTGTTCCGTGCCCGGCACCTCCTCGCCGGACGGCGATGATGCCCGTGACCACGGGGGGAGGGAGCGATGGCTTGCGGGCATCGGAGCAGTCTCGCCTACCCTGCGACCTCCATGGATCATGCGCTGTCCACCCGGGTGTGCGAGCTGCTCGGGTGCCGGTTCCCGGTGGTCCAGACGGGCATGGGTTGGGTCTCGGGCGCCAACCTGACCGCCGCCACCAGTGCGGCCGGGGGCTTCGGGATCCTTGCCGCGGTGACCATGGACGCCGACCAGCTGCGGCGGGCCGTGAGCTCGGTCAAGGCCAGCACCGATGCCCCGTTCGGGGTGAACTTCCGCGCCGACCAGCCTGACCTGGATGAGCGGATCCGGTTCGTCGCCGACGAGGGCGTGCGGCTGGTGTCCTTCGCCGGGGCGCCCGGTCGCGACACCATCGCCCGCCTGCACGACCGCGGCGTCCTGGTGATGCCCACCGTCGGCGCGCGCCGACACGCCGAGAAGATGGCGGGGTGGGGGGTCGACGCGGTGATCGCCCAAGGCGGCGAGGGCGGCGGCCACACCGGCCCCATCCCCACCACGCTGCTGCTCCCCGACGTGGTCGACGCGGTCGGGGCCGACATCCCCGTCCTGGGCGCCGGCGGCTTCTACGACGGACGCGGGCTGGTCGCGGCCCTGGCCTACGGGGCCGACGGCATCGCCATGGGCACCCGCTTCCTGCTTACCGCCGAGAGCCGGGTCCCTGAGGCGGTCAAGGAGCGGTACCTGGCGGCCAAGGTGACCGACACGGTGGTGACCGAGGCCCTCGACGGTGCCCCCCAGCGGGTCATCCGCACCGAGCTGGTCGATCGCCTGATCCGCTCGCGCGCCGTCAGCCGCCTGCCGCGCGCCGTGGGCAACGCCCTCGCCTTCCGTCGCCTCACCGGGACCACCACCAAGGACCTGGTCACCGAGGGCATGGCCATGCGGAAGAACCAGGACCTCACCCTGGCCCAGCTGGCCATGGCCGCCAACGCGCCCATGCTGATCAAGGCCGCCCTCGTCGACGGGCACCCCGAGGTGGGCGTGCTGCCCACCGGCCAGGTCACGGGCCTGATCGACGAGATCCCGACCGTGGCCGAGGTCATCGAGCGCCTGGTGGCCGAGGCCGAGGCCACCCTGGCCCGCCTGGCCGGGACCGAGGCGGGCGATTCCGGGACCTGACGGGTCGTCAGATACCGTGCTCGGTCGTGGATCTGACCTGGTCGGAGGCTGAGGATGCCTTTCGGGCCGAGGCCCGGGCCTGGCTGGAGGAGAACCTCGTCGCGTGGCGGACCCGCCACGACGACCGGATCCTCTCGGGCGACACCGCCGAGGGCTTCGCCCAGCACCTCGACTGGGAGCGGACCCTGTTCGAGGGCGGGTGGGCAGTGGTCTCGTGGCCCACCGATCACGGCGGTCGGGAGGCCAGCCGGTGGGAGTGGCTCATCTTCGAGGAGGAGTACTACCGCTGCGGCGCCCCGCCCCGCATCACCCAGAACGGGATCTTCCTCCTCGCCCCGACCATCTTCGCCCTGGGCACCGAGGAGCAGCAGGCCCACATCCTGCCCCGCATGGCCCGGGGCGACGACCTCTGGTGCCAGGGCTGGTCCGAGCCCAACGCCGGCAGCGACCTGGCCTCGCTCACCTGCAAGGCCCGGCGCGACGACGAGCGGGGCGGCTGGGTCCTTGATGGCCAGAAGACCTGGACGACCCGGGGCGCGTTCTGCACCCACCTGTTCGGCCTGTTCCGCACCGACCCCGACAGCGAGCGCCACCGGGGGCTCACCTACCTGCTGGTGCCCCTCGACCTCGACGGCATCACCGTGCGGGGCTTCGGTCGCCTCGACGGTGACGAGGGCTTCGCCGAGGTGTTCTTCGACGGTGCCTTCCTGGCCGACGACGTCGTGCCCGGGGGAGTGGTCCTGGGTGACGTCGGGTCCGGGTGGTCCGTGGCCATGGCCACCACCAGCTCCGAGCGCGGCCTCACCCTGCGCTCGCCGGGACGCTTCACCGCCACCGCCGACCGCCTGGTCGAGCTCTACCGGGAGCGGGCCTCTTTCCCGGACCAGGCCGACCCGGTCCTGGCCGACCGGGTGGTGCAGGGCTGGATGGAGGCCGAGGCCTACCGCCTCCAGACCCTCCAGACGGTGACCGACGACGCCGAGGGGCGCTCGGCCGGAGCCGCCTCCAGCTTCGTGAAGCTCTGGTGGTCGGAGCTCGACGTCTCGCTGCACGAGACGGCCATGGACATCCTGGGCGACGACGCCGAGATCGACGACCCCTGGACGAAGGGCTGGCAGTTCTCCCTCTCGGGCCCGATCTACGCCGGCACCAACGAGATCCAGCGGAACATCGCCGCCGAGCGCGTGCTCGGCTTGCCGAGGAAGTAGCCGTGCGCTTCGCCTTCACCTCCGACCAGGTCGCCTTCCGGGAGGCCGCCCACGACCTGCTGGCCAAGGAGTGCCCGCCCGAGGTGGTGCGGGCGGCCTGGCCCGACGGTGCCGATGCCCTCGGCGCCCGCAAGGGCGAGGGGGCCCGGGCCGCGGAGGACCGCAGCTGGGGTGCGCTGGCCGCCATGGGCGTGCTCGGCATCGCCGTGCCCGACTCCCACGACGGGCTGGGGATGGGCCCGCTGGACTGGGTGCTGCTGGCCGAGGAGACAGGCTACGCCGCCCTGCCCCGCCCCTTCGTGGAGACCGCGCTCGTCGCCGCGCCCCTGCTGGCCGCCGACGGGGGCCACGACGACCTGGTGGCCCGGATCGTGGCCGGGGAGGCACTGGTCGGCGTGCGCGCCCTCCTGGGGTTCGTCCCGTGGGGCCTAGAGGCCGAGGTGCATCTCGACGTCCTTCGTCGTCGCACCTGGGAGGCGCGGCTGATTGACGCCCGGCTCGAGACCCTGGACACGGTGGACGCCAGCCGCCACCTGGCCAACGTTCGGTCCTTCGCCGGAGTCGGTGGGCTCGGAGATGCCGATGCGGCGGAGGCCGCCTTCGACCGGGGCGCGCTGGCCACCGCGGCCCAGCTGGTCGGCCTGGGGCGCCGGATGGTCGACCTCACCGTGGCCTACACCTCGGAGCGGACCCAGTTCGGGGTGCCCATCGGGTCGTTCCAGGCGGTCAAGCACCACCTGGCCGACGCGGCCAAGGGGCTGCGCTTCGCCGCCCCCGCGGTGTACGGGGCCGCCTGGTCGCTGGCCACGGACCAGCCCACGGCCGGCCGCGACGTGTCCATGGCCAAGGCCCTGGCCTCCGACGCGGCCCAGGCCGCGGGTCGGGCCGCGCTCCAGTGCCACGGAGCCATCGGCTACACGGTGGAGGCCGACCTCCACCTGTACCTGAAGCGGGCCGAGGCCCTGGCCCGGGCCTGGGGTGGCGCCAGCTGGCACCGCCGCCGGGTCGGCCACGCCCTCGGCCTCTGACCCTTCCCCCCACCAAACCGGCGGCAGATGTGAGCGGTCTTGCGCGACAAGTGCCGCCGGTACGCGGTGACTACGCGATGGGGCAGCCGTCGGTGGCGGTGACGGTGCCGTCGGCTAGGCCGAACAGCCACTCCAGGCCCTGGCGGAAGGCCTCGGGGGCGGCGCCGGCGTGGCCCCCGGCCGCGTCGAGGACTCGCCGCTCCACCACCTGGCCGTTGGTGCACATGCGGTCGAAGAGGATGCCGCTGAGGGCAACGGGGACGGTGCCGTCGTCGTCGCTGTGGATGATCAGGACGGGAGCCTCGGTCACGGTCCGGCCCGGGTTCTGCTCGATGGCGAGGGTGGCCCACGGCTCGGTGTCGGGCCCCTCCGGGCGGACCAGGTCCGAGGCCGGGACGCCGGCGAACGCGGCGAAGATGTCGGAGGTGCAGCCCTCATCGACCGCAGCCAGCCGGTCCACCCCTTCGGGCGTGAGGATCAGGTCCGGCTTTGCCTCCGGGTAGGCCTCGGCCATGCCGGCGATGATCATGTACGCGAACCCGGCCTGCGGGAGGCTGGGAGCGGCCCGCAGGATGATGTCGACCTCGGTGGCCGGCGCGCCGGCGAAGGTGCCGACCACATCGAGGTCCGGCGCCCAGTCCTCGGCCACCTCGCCGGCCCAGAGGGCGCCGTGCCCGCCCTGGGAGTACCCGGCGATGGCCACCTGGTCGCCCTGGTCGGCGTCGGGGAGCGCGCCGGCGGCCAGCACCGAGTCGATCACGCTGCGCCCCTCGCTCTCGCCGACCAGGTAGGGATGGCGGCCCGGGCTCCCGAGGCCCTCGTAGTCGGTCACGGCCACGATCCAACCCTGGGCCACGACCGGTGTCGCGATCTGGAGCTCGGCGCCGCCGCCGTTCTTCGAGGGCGCGCACTCGTCAGCGATGCCGGTGGTCCCGTGGGCCACGGCCAGGGTGGTCCGACCCCCGTCCGGCGCGGGCCCGGCGGGCACCACGACCTGGCCGGTGACGGCGATCGCCTCGCCGGCGAGGGACTCCGACAGGTACATGACCGTCCAGGTACGGGCCTCCTCGACCGGGCTGGGGGTGACCTCCTGGTAGCGCAGGAGGGTGCCGTGGGGCCCGTCGGGCAGGGGATCGGGTACCTCGTACAGGTCGTCACCCGCCGGCACCTCCTCGGGCTCGACCTCCTCCTCGGTGGTGGTGGACGGCCCAGCCGTGCCGGGCTCGGAGGTGGCGGCCGCAGTCGTGGTCGTTCCGTCAGGGCTCGCGTCGCCGCCGTCGTCGGCGCAGGCGGCCATCGCGCCCAGGAGCAGGACCACCAACAGCGAGACGATCACGCGCCACCCCCCGAGGGACGGCGGTCGGGGGCGGAGGGTGCCGGGCATCGCCTGACCCTAGGGCGGGAGCTCGGACCCAGCATCGCTCCCGCCAGCCCGTCATCGCCCATCGATGGTCGGAACCCACCTCGCCAGCTTTGAGCAACTGCGCCACATGCGCCGGATTCTGCTCAAGTTGGGGCGCGACCGAGACGGGACCGCGGCCGGTCAGGGGTGGGACCGGATCTGACGGGGCGTTAGGTTTTCAGGGTCCCCGCTGAGCAGGAGAGCGCCATGCCCGAGGCCTACATCGTCGACGCCGTCCGCACCCCGGTCGGGAAGCGGGGCGGGGGCCTGTCCGAGGTCCATCCGGCCGACCTCGGGGCCCTGTCCATCCGGGCCCTGCTGGACCGCACCGGCATCGACCCCGGCGCGGTGGACGACGTGGTGTTCGGCAACGTCGACTCCGTCGGGGGCCAGGCCGGTGACATCGCCCGCACCTGCTGGCTGGTGGCGGGTGGGGCCGAGCACGTCCCCGGCACCACGGTCGACCGCCAGTGCGGCTCGGCCCAGCAGGCCATCCACTTCGCGGCCCAGGCGGTCATGGCCGGCATCAACGACCTGGTCGTGGCCGGGGGCGTGCAGCAGATGTCGCAGATCCCGATCAGCTCGGCCATGGCCCTGGCCACCGACCTGGGCTTCCCCGATCCGTTCACCACCTCGCCGGGGTGGGTCGACCGGTACGGCACCGGCGAGGTGAGCCAGTTCCGGGGGGCGGAGATGATCGCCGAGCGGTGGGACATCACCCGCGACGACATGGAGGAGTTCGCGGTCGAGTCCCACACCAGGGCCCTCAAGGCCGCAGCCGACGGCCGCTTCGACGGGGAGATCGCGCCCTTCGGGGACATGGCCCGCGACGAGGGCCCTCGCGAGCCCAACTGGGAGAAGATCCGCAGCCTGCCCACCCTCGTCGAGGGGGGTCGCATCACCGCGGCCATGGCCAGCCAGATCAGCGACGCCTCCGCCGCTCTGCTCATCGCCAGCGAGGACGCGGTGGCGACCCACGGCCTCACCCCCCGGGCCCGCATCCACCACATGAGCGTGCGGGGCGACGACCCCCTGATGATGCTCAGCGCCCCGATCCCCGCCACCCGCCACGCCCTGGAGCGCACCGGGATGACCCTGGGCGACATCGACGCCATCGAGATCAACGAAGCCTTCGCCTCGGTCGTCCTGGCCTGGGCCAAGGAGCTGGAGCCGGACATGGCCACGGTGAACCCCAACGGCGGCGCCATCGCCCTGGGCCACCCCCTCGGGGCCACCGGCGCCCGCCTGATGACCACCCTGCTCAACCACTTGGAGCAGACCGGCGGCCGCTACGGCCTCCAGACCATGTGCGAGGGCGGCGGCCAGGCCAACGTCACCATCATCGAGCGCCTCTGACCGACGCTCAGACCGGGGAGGGCTCCCTCACTGGGTGGTCCGAGGCGGAGGTCTACCATCCCGGCCATGAGCTACCCACCCGCAGGCGGATACGCCCAACCGGCCCCGCAGCGCGAGCACCCCGAGGGGACCAAGGTGCTGATCCTCGGCAGCCTCGGACTGGTGGCCTGCCAGATCCTCGCCCCCTTCGCCTGGGTCATCGGCAACCGGGTGGTGAAGGAGATCGACGCCGCGCCGGGCGGCTACAGCAACCGCAGCCTGGCCAACGCCGGGCGCATCTGCGGCATGGTCGGCTCGATCCTCTGGATCGTCTTCATCTTCATCTACATCGCCATCTTCGCCCTCCTGCTCGCCGGTGACTCCAGCAGCGCCCCTCGGCGCGCGGGGCTGAGGTGAGCGACGGCCCGGGTCCGCCCTTCGGCCAGGGGCCGCATCCCGCCCCGCCGGGTCTCCCCCCGGGCGGAAGGCCGGGCCCGTACGGGTCTCCGGGCGACGGCCAGCCCGCCTACGGCCAGCCCGCCTACGGCCAGCCCGGACACGGCCCTCCCGGATACGGCCCGTCCGGCTACGGCCCCCCGGGCTACGGGTACGGCGGCCCGCCCCAGGAGGAGCACCCGCAGGGGACCATCGTCCTCATCTTCGGGATCCTGGGCATCGTCGCCTGCCAGGTGCTGTCGCCCATCGCCTGGGTGATGGGCAATCGCACCCTGGCCGAGATCGACGCTGCGCCCGGCCGCTACAGCAACCGGTCCCTGGTCAACGCAGGCCGGATCTGCGGCATCGTCGGCTCCGTGCTGCTCGGGATCATCGGGGCGATCTTCCTGGTCTACTTCGTGATCATCATCGGGGTCGTTGTGTCGGCCGGTGCCTGACCCGCCGGCGTCGGTGCCGGTCGCGGGACCGCCCGTTGCGCCGGGCCCCGGCATCACGCGAACGGTGGAGCACCCGGAGGCCAGCGCGCTGCTCACCCTGGGCATCATCGGGCTCTTCCTCCCGATCCTGGGCCCGATCGCCTGGGCCAAGGCGCGGTGAGCTCTGGCCGAGGTCGACGCTCAGCCAGGGCGCTTCTCCAACCGGTAGGCGATCAACCGGGCCCGGATCCTGGACATCGTCGGGACGGTGCTGCTGGTGCTGGCCGTGGCCTGGGTGGCGGTGGCGGTCGTGTACGGCATCGTCCTCATCGCTCAGGGCCGGTTCGACACCGGCTGACCGGCCTGCGGCTGCGGGCCCGATCGTCAGCGACGGGCCCGCAGCAGGACCTCCTGGGTCACGGTGGCCACGTGTGTCCCCTCGGCCGTGAACACCTCGCCCACGGCCAGCCCGCGCGACGACATCAGGCCGTGGCACCGCATGGTGTGGAGGTGCCACTCGTCGGCCCGGACCGGCCGGTGGAACCAGATGGCGTGGTCGAGGCTGAAGCCGGCCAGGTTCTCCCAGTCCTCCGCGTGGCGCGGGTCGAGGGCGTGGGCCGCGTCGGAGGCCAGGTCGTCGGAGATGTAAGCCAGGGCGGCGGGATGGACAGGTGAGTCGTCCTCCGCGTCGAGCGGGGCGGCCCGCATCCAGGCGGCCTGCTCGCCCGGGCGGTCCTCGGGCGGCAGCGAGCGCCGGTCGTAGAACGGCGACCAGGAGCTGGTCTTGATCTCCTCCGGTGGCGTGACCTCGGGGAGCCCGGCGATCTGGACCTCGGGCGCGTCCTCGTCGACCTGGAACGAGGCTGACAGGGAGAGGATGGCCCCGACGGCCTGGCGGGCCTCGACGGTGCGGGTGCAGAAGGAGCGGCCGTTGCGGGTGCGGGCCACCTCGTAGCGGACGGGCTCGGCCTGGTCGCCCCGCCTGATGAAGTACGAGTGCAACGAGTGGACCCGGTACCCGGGTTCGACGGTGGCCGCCGCCGCGCCCAGGGCCTGGGCCACGATCTGGCCGCCGTAGAGCCCTCCCCACGGGTAGCGGGGGCCGCCACCGACGAAGGTGTCGGGCCCGTGGGGCGCGAGGGTCATCATCGCGGTGAACGAGGAGGTGGGATCAGTGGCCATGCCCGGCCGACGCTACCGACGCGGCACCCCCCGTCCGCGCTCCGGCGGAACGGCAGGCGTGGCTCAGCGGCGGGGGCGGAAGAGGTAGTGGCTCACTCCGAAGTCCTCGCCGTCGTTGTGGCCCCAGAGGGCGGCGCAGCCGGCGAAGAACGCCCGCCAGCGCCGCACCTGGACCTTGCCGACCAGCCGGTCGAGGTCGCCGCGGTGGGCCTCCAGGTTGGCCAGCCAGGCCAGGGCGGTGCGGTGGTAGTGGACGCCGCCCAGGAACCAGTGGTCGACCACGGCCAGGTCGTCCTGGAGGTGGAGGAACAGGTCGTCGCGGGGCATCAGGCCGCCGGAGAAGAAGTGGCGGGCCATCCAGTCCCGGGAGTCCTCCGCGTCGTACTGGAAGCAGACGTCCCGGCCGCTGAAGACGTGGGTGAAGAACAGCCCGTCGTCGGCCAGCCAGCGCGAGATGCGCTCGAAGATGGCCCCGTGGTTGCGGACGTGCTCGAGCATCTCCACCGACACCACCCGGTCGAAGGGCTGGCCCTCGCCGTGGTCGGCGGGGTCGAAGGTGCGGATGTCGGCCGTGATGACGTGGACGTTGGCCAGGCCGCGGTTGGCGGCCTGCTTCTCGATGTGCTCTCGCTGGGTGCGCGAGTTGGAGAGGGCGACGATCTCGGCGTCGGGGTAGGCAGCCGCGGCCCACAGGGTGAAGCTTCCCCAGCCGCAGCCCAGCTCGAGGATGCGCTGACCGTCCGCCAGGCGCCCCCGCTCCCCGTAGAGCTCGAGCATGGCCGCCTCGGCGTCGGCCAGGTCGTCCACGCCGGGTGGGTAGTAGCACGAGGAGTACTTGAGGTGGGGTCCGAGGGTGGCCTCGAAGAAGCGGGTCGGCACCTCGTAGTGCTGCTCGTTGGCCTCGTCGGTGTGGGTGGCCACCTCGCCCGACCGGAGGTCGTCGACCAGGGCACGGAACCGGTCGCTGCGCTCCTGGGGGGTGCCTCGACGTTCGGTGCGGAGGCGCTTGGCCACCCGCTGGCGACAGGCTGCGTGCAGGACCGAGGTGGGGACGAGCCCCCGGTCCAGGGCCTTGAAGGACAGGGTGGAGAGGGCGTTGGTGACCGTCGGCATCAGCGCTCACCGCCGGGCTTGGTGGCCAGCACCTGCTGGAGCGACACGTACTCCTCGGCGTAGGCCCCCTCGCAGTAGCAGAGGTAGAACTCCCAGAGCCGCTGGAGGGGCTCGTCGTAGCCGAGGGCGACGGCGGCGTCAGCGTTGCCCTTCAGCCGTGCGTCCCAGGTGCCGAGGGTGCGGGCGTAGTCCTGGGGGAAGGCGTTGATCTGGGCCACCGACATGTCGGTGTGGGCTGCGAAGCTGCGCTCGATGACCTCGACCGACGGCAGGCACGACCCGGGGAACACGTAGCGCTTCACGAAGTCGCTGGAGGTCTTGGCCCGCTCGTAGCGGTGGTCGGGGACGGTGATGGCCTGGAGGGCCATGCGCCCGCCGGGCCGGAGGAGACGGCTGCAGGTGGAGAAGTAGGCCGGGTGGTCCCGCCAATCGACGGCCTCGATCATCTCCACCGACACCAGCCCGTCGAAGGTGCCGTCGCCCTCGCGAGCCAGCAGGTCGCGGTAGTCGAGGAGCTCGACGTCGACCAGGTGGGCGAGGCCGGCGGCGGCGATGCGCTCGGTGGCCATGGCGTGCTGCTCGCGGGAGATGGTGCAGGTGGTGACCCGCAGGCCCCGACCGGCGGCGCGCTCGGCCAGGCCGCCCCAGCCGGTGCCGATCTCCACCAGCCGATCGCCGGGGGACAGATCGAGCATGTCCAGCAGGCGGTCGAACTTGGCCTGCTGGGCCGAGGCCAGGTCGTCCACCCCGTCCCACAGGCCGCAGCTGTAGGCCATGGTCTCGGGGTCGAGGAAGAGGCTGAAGAAGTCGTTGCCCAGGTCGTAGTGGGCCTCGATGTCGCGCCGGTCCTGGTCGGGGCTCTCGGGGCGGAGCTTGCGCACCCGGTCGGCGATGGGGCCGGTGGCCGCGTCCCAGCGGGTGCGGATCCGGTCCAGCACGTCGAGGTTGCGGATGGCCAGGCGGACCAGGCCGGTCAGGTCGTCGGTGTCCCACCAGCCGTCGATGTAGCTGCCGCCCAGGCCGGTGCTGGCCTTGGTGGTGACCTCCCGCCAGACCGCCGGGGTGCGGAGGTGCACGGTCACGTCCAGGTCGGTGGGCTCGCCGTAGGCCTGCACTGAGCCGTCGGCCTCGATGAGGGTGAGGCGCCCGCCCTTGAGCCGCTTCAGCATCGGGTGCAGGACCGCCCGGGAGGCCCGGTCGGCCAGGGTCGCGGTGCGCTGCGCCGGGCGGACCTCAGTGGGACGGATCGCCCCGGCCGCGGACGCGGGGGTCTCAGCCGGGTGGTTGATGGTCGCGGTCACTTCGTGCTCCGTTGGGGGTGGTGGCGGAAGGGGGCGCCCTGGCGCCAGAGGCGGAGGGCGTGGCGGTAGATCCCGGCCGACACCCGGTGCGAGGGCACCGCGTGGTGGCGCAGGACGTGGGACATCGAGTCGCGGTCGAGCGGGAGGCGGTCCAGGGACAGGCGGGCGGAGAAGACGAGCTCGCCTGAGAGACCGAGCGGATCGGCACCAACAGGTCGAGGTTGCGCGGTACCCTCCCGAGGGCTCTCAGCAACAGCACGGTGCCGAGGCGCGCGGTCGTCCATCTCGACGGTCAGGTGCTCAGCCCCTGGCGGGCTGAAGCGCAGGACGTGGTCCAGCTCCATGTCCATGAACGGCGAGACGTGCATGGCCTTGGCGAACCGGACGCCCTCGTCTTCTGCCCGCGCCGGCTCGGGGAACGGGAGGACGTACGCGTGGCGCTCGCCCCAGGGGGTGTTGGTGACCTCGGCCACGACCGTCTCGACCCGGGTGTCGGCGGGGTCGAAGCAGAAGTAGAGGCTGATGGGGTTGAACGTCCAGCCCCAGTGGCGGAGGTGGGTGAGGACGCGGATGGGGCCGGCAGGAGACGCATCGAGCTGCGCCGCCACCGTGCGCCGGATGGCCACGTCGAGGGGCACCGCCGGGTCGCCGTGCATGTCCTCTCGGCGGAAGCGGACCGGTGCGGGCCGGTGGGACGACCAGAGCGGGTGGGTGTCGAAGACGTGACCGACCTCGTCGAGGTCGAGGTAGGCCATCACGATGGGCTGGCTGAAGCCGTGGCCCACGTCGATGTGGCGCTGGTGGCCGATCGTGCCCTCGTAGAGCGCGCTGCGGGCCTCAGCAGAGGGGTCATGTGGTGCGGTGTTCTCCTCGGCTGCGCCTCGGAGGGCAATGACGCTGTGCTGGTCGGGGACGGCCTCGGGGGAGGAGCGGGTGGCTACCACCGCGTGCTCCCGGGATCGATGCGCTCGCAGACCTGCTCGGCCGCCCGGGTGCCGTCCTCGTGGAACCCGTAGCTGGCCCAGGCCCCGGCCCAGTAGACGCCGCCCCGCCCCTGCATCCTCGGGAGGCGGCGCTGGGCCCGGATGGCCTCGGTGTCGAGCACCGGGTGGGCGTAGTCGTAGGACCCCAGGATCGTGTCGGGGTCGATGTGGTCGTCCTCGTTGAGGCTCACGCAGACGGGTGTCGAGACCGGGAGGTTCTGGAGCCGGTTCATCAGGTACGTCACCGCCACCTGGTCCTGGGGCTCGCGGGGCAGCCGCACGTTCCACGAGGACCACACCGCCTGGTTGCGGGGGAGGACCCGGGTGTCGGTGTGGAGCACGGTGGGGTTGGGTTGGGTGCGGACCGCGCCGAGGACCTGGCGCTCGTCGATGTCGGCATCGGGCAGCATCCCCAGGGCGAGGGGGGCGTGGACGGCCATCACCACCGCGTCGAACCGCTCGGGCTCGCCCCCCGCGACCCTGACGTCCACGCCGTCGTCGGCCCGGCGCTTCACCTCGGTGACCGGCGCCTTGAGGTGGACCTGGTCGGTGAAGCGCTCGCTGATGGCATCGACGTAGGAGCGGGACCCGCCGACCACGGTGCGCCACTGGGGTCGCTTGCCCAGCGACAGCATCCCGTGGTTGCGCAGGAACCGGCAGATGGAGGCGGCCGGGAAGTCGAGGACGGTGGTGGGGTCGGCCGACCAGACCGCGGCGGTGAGGGGCACGACGTAGCCCTCGCCGAAGGACTCGGGCAGGCCGGCGCGGGCGAGGAAGGAGCGGAGGGTCTCGTCGGGGTCGGCCTCACCCCGGTCGATCTGGTCGAGGAGCTTCTCCCCGGCCTTGTGCCAGCGAGGGATGCGGGCCAGGAGGGCGGTGTGGGCGGCCTGGGTGCGCAGGTTCGGTCGCCGGGTGCCGGTGGGGCGGGCCCGGAGGCGGCCGACGGCGGTGCCCCACTCCACTCCGGAGCGTTCGTCGCTGATGGCCAGGCTCATCTCGCTGGGGTCGGTGGCCACCCCGAGACGCTCGAGCAGGGCGGTGAGGCGGGGGTAGGTGCGGTCGTTGCAGACGATGAAGCCGGTGTCGACCGGGAAAGTCGTGCCCTCGACCTCGACGTCGACGGTGTGGGCGTGGCCCCCCAGGCGATCGGCGGCTTCGAAGAGCCGGATCTGGTGGTGCCGACTGAGGTGGTGAGCGGCGACCAGGCCGGTCACGCCCCCGCCGATGATGGCAATGCGCACAGGGGTTGTTCGGCTCGCGCCCCCCTGTGGATTGCCGGCCGCATCCGCCCCTGCCCAGGGGACTGCGGGCCCAAACCCGCCGGGCGTGCGCTCAGCCCAGAGAGGGGCTGCGCAGGTGGGCGAGGGCCACGGCGGCGGCGGTGGCCACGTTGAGCGAGTCGACACCGGGGGCCATGGCGATGCGGACCGGGGTGACGCCCTCCGCGGCGAGGGCCGCGTCGGTGAGCCCGGGGCCCTCGGCGCCGACGACGACCAGCGTCCGGGCGTCGGGTCCGGTCGGCGCCAGGGTGTGGAGCAGGGTGGGCGCCCCGGGCGTCAGGGCCACCACCGACCAGCCGGCTGTGGCGGCACGGGCCAGCGCCGCGGGCCAGGCCGTCGGGCGGGCGTGGGGGATGCGGAGGACGTGGCCCATCGACACCCGCACGCTGCGGCGGTACCAGGGATCGGCGCAGGACGGGTCGAGCAGGACGGCGTCGACGCCGAAGGCGGCCGCCGCCCGGAACAGGGCGCCGAGGTTCTCGTGGTCGTTGACTCCCTCGATGGCCAGGGCCACCCGGGCGCGGGCCAGCAGGTCGTCGTCGTCGAGCGGGTCCGGCCGGGCCACCGACGCCACCACGCCCCGGTGGAGGGCGAACCCGGCCGTCGCCTCCAGCACCGGGCGGGAGGCCGTGTAGACGTCGGCCCCGGCGGCGGTCAGGGCCTCGATGGCCGGCGCCATGCGCTCGACCCGCCGCTCGCCCACCAGCAGGGACCGAGTGGCTCCGGCGTGGGGGGAGGCCACCAGCGCCTCGACCGCCAGCGGGCTCTCGACGATGAAGACCCCCCGCTCGGCCTCGTAGCGCTTGCGCAGGGCCGGGTCGGTCAGCGCCCGGTAGTCGTCGAGCCGCGGGTCAGAGGGGTCCTCGATCCGGATCGGCGCCACGAGCACAGGATGGCAGCCCGGTGCCGAGGACGAGCGCCGATGGCGGTGCGCGACCATCGGGGGGCCTCGTGCGTGTGTGCGGTCATCCAGTCGTACACGGAATGAAGGAAGACCTGCCATGAGCAGCCACATCGACCCTGAGCCCCCTGACGACGCCGACCCGGTGCTGGCCAGTGCTGGTGCCCGTCTGCGTGAACGCAGCGAGCCGATCTCGGCCCTGGCCGTCGAGGTGGCGGTGCTGCGACGCCGGACCCGTCGGATCGGCGTCGTGGCCGGCGTGTCGCTTGCGGCCATGGCCACGACGCCGTGCTTGTCCGCTCTTGCCGCCTCCTGCGTCGGCGGCGGGCCGCTCGGGCCGGGCCCCGGTCTCGCCTCGCGGCTCGCTCTCGGGCCGCGGAGGAGCCTTCTGAGCTGCGCCTCCGTCCCGTCGCTCAGCCGGGCAGGAAGGGGGCGTAGGAGTCGAGGGTGCGGAGGACCTCGCCGCGGCCGGCGCTGGGGAGGCGGAGCACGCACTCGTCGATGCCCAGCTCGGCGTAGTGGGCCATCTTCCCCTCGTCGGGGAAGGTGCCGAAGGTGAGCACCCGCATGGCATCCGGGTCGCGGCCGGCATCGGCCACCTCGGCCCGGAACCGGGGCACGGCCTCGCTGAGCCCGGCCCCGCCGATGGGGATCCAGCCGTCGCCCCAGGACGAGATGTGGCCGAACACCTTGGGGCTGGCCATGCCGCCCAACAGCACCGGGACGCCGGTCCGGGCCACCTGACCACCGGATCCGTCGGGTCGGAGCACCTCCTGGACCGGCTTGGGCCAGGCCCACGACGGCGACACGGTCACGTGCTCGCCGTCGTAGGACGCGACGTCGTCGGCCCACAGGGCCTGCATGGCCTCGATGCGCTCCCGGGCGACGGCCCGCCGGTCGCCCATGGCCACGCCGTGGTCCTCCAGCTCGTCCGCGTTCCAGCCGAATCCGACGCCCAGCTCCAGCCGCCCGCCGGAGAGGTGGTCCAGCGACGCCACCGCCTTGGCCGTGACGATGGGCTCGCGCTGGGCCGGCAGCAGGATGCCGGTGCCGAGGCGCAGCCGGTCGGTGACGGCGGCGGCCCAGGTCAGGGCCACGAACGGGTCGAGCGTGCGGGCGTACTCCTCCGGCAGCTCGTCGGCGCCGGTGGGCGGCGGGGTGCGACGGCTGACGGGGATGTGGGTGTGCTCGGGGATCCACAGCGAGGAGAAGCCCCGGGCCTCCAGCTCGGGCGCCAGCTCCCCCGGAGCCCAGCTGCGATCGGTCGCGAAGAGGGTGACGCCGACGTCCACGGATCGGACCTTACCTGCGCCCACCTGTAACCTGACGAGCCGTCAGAAAAGGCCGAGAGCCACGACAGGAGCGACATGACCGAGGGCATCTGCGAGGGACGGGTCGTCATCGTGACCGGCGCCGGCCGGGGGCTGGGGCGCGACCACGCGCTGGAGCTGGCCCGCCAGGGCGCCCGGGTCGTGGTCAACGACTTCGGCCGGGAGCTCGACGGCACCCCCAGCGCCGACAACCCGGCCCACGAGGTCGTCTCCGAGATCGCCGCCCTCGGCGGCGAAGCCGTCGCCAACGGCGACGACGTGGCCGACTGGGACGGCGCCGCCAACCTGGTGAACCAGGCGGTGGAGGGCTTCGGTGACCTCCACGCCGTGGTCAACAATGCGGGCGTCGTGCGCGACCGCACGTTCGCCAACGCCACCGAGGACGAGTGGGACCTGGTCGTCCGGGTCCACATGAAGGGCCACTTCGCGCCCGCCCGCCACGCCGCCGGCCACTGGAGGGCGCAGGTCAAGGCGGGCGAGACCGTCGACGCCCGCATCATCAACACCACCTCGGGGGCCGGGCTCATGGGCAGCATCGGCCAGGCCGCCTACTCCGCGGCCACGGCCGGCATCGCCGCGCTCACCTTGGTGCAGGCGGCCGAGCTGGGCCGCTACGGCATCACCGCCAACGCCCTGGCCCCCTCGGCCCGCACCCGCATGACCGAGGGTGTCTTCACCGAGATGATGGCCCGACCCGACGACCCCGAGGCCTTCGACGCCATGGACCCGGCCAACGTGTCGCCCCTGGTGGCGTGGCTGGCGTCGGCCGACAGTGCCGATGTCACCGGCCGAGTGTTCGAGGCCGAGGGCGGCAAGGTCAGCGTGGCCGACGGCTGGCAGCACGGCACCGTCATCGACAACGAGGCCCGCTGGCACCCCGGCGACCTGGGCGCCGCGGTCCGCGAGCTGATCGCCTCGGGCCCCGACCCCGCTCCCGTCTTCGGCGCCTCGTAGCGCACCTCGTCCCGAACCGCAGCGCCCACCTGCGCTGAGGCGAGCCGCCAAGGAGTGAAGCGGGGACCATTCGCGTTGTCGGGGCAGCGCGTTTGGTACCTGGTTCGGGGAGGGAGCGGCGACCCGGAACCGGGGGACGTCGGCGACGCCGGGGCTGGGTCGCGCCTACGGTCGGCGGCCATGCGGATCTCCTCTGATCGCCCCATGGGGCTCGTCCCGGCGACCATCTCCGACCACCGGGAGCTGGCCCGACGGCGACTGCCCCGACAGCTGTTCGACTACATCGACGGTGGGGCCTACGAGGAGTCGACCATGGCCGCCAACGTGGCCGACCTCGAAGCGGTGCGGCTCCGCCAGCGCGTGCTCCGCGACGTCTCCCACCGGGCCCAGGCCACCGAGGTGCTGGGCCAGCCCCTCGCCCTGCCCGTCATCCTCGGGCCGGTCGGCCTCGGGGGGATGTTCGCCCAGCGGGCCGAGGTGGCCGCGGCACGGGCGGCCGAGGCCGCCGGTGTGCCCTTCGTGGAGTCGACCGTCTCCATCTGCAGCATCGAGGAGGTGGCCGAGGCCACCACCCGTCCGCCCTGGTTCCAGCTCTACGTCATGCGCGACCGCAGCTACGCCGAGGACCTCATGGGCCGGACCGCCGCGGTCGGCAGCCCGGTGCTGGTCCTCACCGTCGACCTGGCGGTGGTCGGCGCCCGTCACCGCGACACCCGCAACGCCATGGTCGGCGAGGTGAGCGCCTGGGCCAAGGCCCGTCGGGGCATCGACCTGGTGTCGCACCCCGGCTGGCTCCGGGACGTGGCCATCGGCGGCAAGCCCCTCACCTTCGGCAACCTCGAGAAGGCCGTCCCCGGCGCGACCACGCCCGACGACTTCCGCACCTGGGTCGACTCCCAGTTCGACCCCAGCGTCACCTGGGACGACATCGCCTGGGTGCGCCAGCACTGGGACGGCAAGCTCCTGGTCAAGGGGGTGCTCGACCCCGAGGACGCCCGGCGGGCGGTCGATGCGGGCGTTGACGGCCTGGTCGTGTCGAACCACGGCGGACGTCAGCTGGACGCGGTGTCCTCCACGGCCCGGGCCCTGCCCGCGGTGGTCGAGGCGGTTGGTGACCAGACCGAGGTGCTGGCCGACGGCGGGGTGCGCAGCGGCCTCGACGTGGTGAAGCTGCTGGCCCTCGGAGCCAGGGCCGCGATCGTGGGCCGGGCCTGGGCCTGGGCCGTGGCCGGCGGTGGACAGGCGGGCGTGACCCGTGTGCTCGACCGGCTGCGGGACGACATCGACGTGGCCCTGGGCCTCACCGGCACGACCGACGTCGCCGACCTCGACCGCGACGCCCTCCTCCCCGATTGACGTCGGTCACTCGCCCCCGTCCCGGCAGGGCCACAGTCTGCCCCTCGATCCGAAGATCCGAGGGCTCACCTAGCTGAGGCGCTCGAAGATCATGGCCATGCCCTGGCCACCGCCGACGCACATGGTCTCGAGGCCGAAGGTCTTGTCCGCGTCCTGGAGGCCGTGGATGAGGGTGGTGGCGATGCGGGCGCCGGTCATGCCGAAGGGGTGGCCGACGGCGATGGCGCCGCCGTTCACGTTCAGCTTGTCCCAGCTGATGCCGAGCTCCTTGGCCGAGGGGATCACCTGGGCCGCGAAGGCCTCGTTGATCTCGACCAGGTCGATGTCGTCGATGGTCATGCCCGCCCGGGCCAGGGCCTGCTTGCTGGCCTCGATGGGGCCGAGGCCCATGATCTCGGGGTTGAGGCCGGTCACGCCGGAGGACACGACCCGGGCCAGCGGGGTCAGGCCCAGCTCGGCCGCGCGGGTGTCGCTCATGACGACGACCGCGGCGGCGCCGTCGTTGAGCGGGCAGGCGTTGCCGGCGGTGACCTGACCGTCGGGGCGGAAGACGGGCTTGAGCTTGGCCAGCCCCTCGGCGGTCGTGCCGGCCCGGATGCCATCGTCGGTGCTGACGGTGACCTCGTTGCCCTCGTCGTCGGTGGTGGTGACCGGCGTGATCTCGTGCTCCCAGAAGCCGTTCTCGAGCGAGGCGGTGGCCCGCTGCTGGGAGAGGGCGGCGTACTCGTCCATCTCCTCGCGGCCGGTGCCGGTGAACTCGGCCACGTTCTCGGCCGTCTCACCCATGGCGATGTACACGTCGGGGAAGTGAGCAGGATCGGCGGTCCAGTCGTCTCCGCCGCCGGCGGAGCGCTCTGCGGTGCGGGCCTCGGCGTCGGCGTAGCGGGGGTTCTTGGCCCCGCCGACGTCGGCCATGCCGTTGAGGAAGCGGCTCACGGTCTCGACCCCGGCGGCCACGAAGACGTCGCCCTCGCCGGACCGGATGGCGTGGGTGGCCATGCGGATGGACTGCAGCGATGACGAGCAGTACCGGTTGATGGTGACGCCGGGGACGTTGGGCATGCCGGCCTGGATGGCGGCGATGCGGGCCATGTTGAAGCCGGACTCACCTGCCGGCTGGCCGCAGCCGAGGAGGAGGTCCTCGACGGTCGTGCGGTCGAGCTCGGGCACCTGGTTGAGGGCCGTGTCGATGATGAAGGCGGTGAGGTCGTCGGGACGCTCGTTCTTGAGCGAGCCCTTCATGGCCCGACCGATCGGGGTGCGGGCGGTGCTGACGATGACGGCTTCGGGCACGGGAGTCTCCTGCGAGGCGTGGACTGGATCCCGGTCTAGCCGGTGTCGCCGGATCTGGGGAAACGCACGAGCGGCTGAGGTGCGGCTCTGGTCGTCAGGACCATCCCAGTCGCTCACCGACATCGCGCCAGAGGGCGGCGACCGCGGGCCGCTCGGCGTGGTGCTCCGAGATCCGGTGGGCGAGGCGGGTGCCGATGGCGCTCCGGGCGGTGGCGTCGACGAGCAGCGCTCGGACCCGGTCGGCCAGGCCGTCCCCGTCGAACAGGTCGGCCAGGCACGCGTCGTGGTCCGCCTCGGGCAGCGCCTCGACGATCCCGCCACTGCGGAAGCCCACCACCGGGACCGCCCGCGCCCCTGCCTCCAGGACCGCAAGGGGGAAGGGGTCTTCACGAGCGGGGTGGACCAGCAGGTCCAGACCCGCCAGCCAGGGCGCGGCGTCGGGCACCTCGCCGACCAGGTGGACGCGGTGGTCGAGCCCCCTGAGGGCCACCTCCCTGGCGGCGCGACCGTCATCGCCGGCCCGGGCCGGTCCGCCCACCCACACGAGGTGGACGGGGCGCCCGTCGATGGACTCGGGCAGGTGGCGGGCCAGGTCGAGGAACAGGTCGGTCCCCTTCCTCCAACCGATCGATCCGCAGGACCCGACGAGGAGTGCCCCCGCCGGAACCGGCGCCGGACGCCGCGGATCCACCCGTTCGATCGGGGCGGGCCCGAGGCCGGGCACCCACCCGCGGTGGACCGCCACCCGGTCGGGCGACAGGCCGACGTCGTCCTCCAGGTGGGCGCGGACAGCGTCGGACACGGCGACGACGACGTCCGCCCGGTCGAGGAGGTGATGGGGGCTGGAGCCGGCCAGCGAACGGCGAAGGCCGATGGCCAGCTCGTGGACGTGGACGACGAGAGGAGCCCGTCGCGCCGCACGGGGGAGGACCGCCGCCATCCGGGCCGCGTCGGCCCCGTTGGCCCACACCAGGTCGGGCGGTCCTGGGTCCGACCGGGCGGGGCGGGTCACCAGCCCGGCGTTGAGCCCCACCCAGTCGCCCAGCGGGCGAGCCCGGGGGTGGACCCGCGCGGCGAGGGGTCCCGCCAGGCTCGCTGTCGGTCCGAGCACGCGGACCGAGGCTGTCCGCCCGAGGTCGTCTTCCAGCGGGCCACCGGTCCGCAGCAGCACCCGCACGCGGGACGGGTCGAGCTCGCCGGTCGAGGTCAGCTCGTGCAGGAGCGAGGCGAGGAGTCGGGGGACGCCCGTGCGCGACGCTCCACCTCCGAGGGCGAGCAGCGAGCGCCCGGTCACCCTGCTGCTGCCTGGCGCACGGCGGTCTCGATGTCGGCCCAGATGGCCGGGGCGACGAGCGGGGTGGTGGCGGTGGCGGCGGCTCGGGCCTGCTCGCTTGCGAGCAGGCGGCCGCGGCTGGGGTGCTGGAGCAGCTCTACGACCTGGCGGGCCAGGGCGTCGATGTCGAGGTGGTCCACCCGTCGCTCCGGGTGGCCCGCTTCTGTGAGCAGCGTCGTGCCCGGACGGAACCCCACCACCGGGGTGCCTGTCAGCGCGGCCTCGGCCGCGACCAGCGGGTAGGGATCCTCGCGGGACGTGATGACCAGGAGGTCGGCGGCGGCGAGCCGGGCAGGGGCGTCCTCGCTCTCGCCATCCAGTCGCACCCGGCCCTCCAGGCCGCGGAGGCGGATCTCATCGAGCACATCCGCGCGCGAGCGGTCGCCGCTGTCCCCCCCGATCCAGTGCCAGTGCACCGCACGACCGCCGACGGTCGGTCCCACCGCGTCGGCCAGGGCCACGAAGAGGTCGGTGCCCTTGCGCCAGCCGACCCGCCCGCACCCGACGACCAGGGCGGCGTCGTCGACGGGGGGCCGGGGGTGCCGCGCGGGAGGCGTCACCGGTGCCGGGTGGTGGCGGATGCGGCCGGACGGGACGGCCAGGCCTCCCTCCACCACCGGTCGTGCGCACAGCTCCGCCACCTCGGGTGAGGGGGCCAGGACGAGGGCCGCGCCGAGGAGCAGACCCGACATGTGCTCCACGCCGCCGAGGGCCGACAGCACCCCGTCCATCTCGTGGACGTGGGCGACGACCGGCGGGCCGCCTCGGGGCAGGAGAGGCACGGCGCGCAGGGCGGCGGCCGAGCTCACGAACACGACGTCGGCCTCGACCGCAGGCCGGAGGGCCCGTCGCAACCAGGTCGCTTCGACCATCGCAGCCGGTCGACCGGCGCCGGTTGCGGCCACGGCGCTCTGCAGGAAGGTGAGTGCGGGGGGCTGGGCTCGGACCGGACCCAGCTTCCGGAACTCCTCGACCAGGGGCCCGGCGCCGAGCAGGACGGTGTCGATGGCCACGTCGCGCTCGGCGTGGGCCCATCCCATGAGGCTGAGGAGGGTCGCCGGGGCCCCGGTGCGGCTGGCGTCGTGTCCCACCGCGAGGACGGTGCGGATCACGCCCGGCCCTCCATCAGGCTCTCGGCCACGGCCCACGTGCGGGGCGCGCCGACGGCGACGTCGTGGCGCTCGGCGACCCGCGCCGCCCCGGCGCGGCCCAGCTGCTGGCGGAGGGCGGGATCGTCGGCCAGCTCCCCGATCGCCGCCGCCAGGGCGACGACGTCCGGGTAGGGGACGATCCGTCCCAGTGAGGAGTCGACCAGCTCCGGAACGCCCCCGCTGGCGAAGCTCACCACGGGGAGGCCGGCGGCCGCCGCTTCGAGGACGGCCAAGGGGAAGGCATCCTCGCGGCTCGGGAGCACGAACACGTCCAGTCCGCCCAGGAGGGCGGCAGGGTCCTCGACGTGGTCGACGTGGCGGACGCGATCCGCGAGCCCGAGTCGGCGGGCCTCGTCGGCCAGCCGCCGGCCATCCACCGACCTCCGGTCGCCCCCGATCCACGCCACCCGCAGGTCGAGGTCGGGGCGGTCCCGGCGCAGCCGCCACAGCGCACCGAGGAGGTGCTCGGGCGCCTTGCGCCAGTCGGGCAGTCCGACCGAGCCGAGCAGGACGGTGGCGGGACCGGCCCCGAGCCGGCGTCGGGCCTCGGCCCGGCCGGTGGCCTGGGCGGCGCGCGGCACCCCCCCGACGTCCACCAGCTCGTGGGCGACGGTGAGGCGCCTCGGGTCGACCGACCAGACCGTTTCGAGCTCGTCAGCCACCGCGTGGGAGGCGGCCACGAGGGCGTCGGCCGTCCCGAGGAGCCGGGAGAGGTCGTCGGCCGGCACCGACCCGAGCCCGATCCCCAGCTCGTGCACGTGCACCAGCAGGCGCGCCCCCCGTCGGGGGATCGCGTCGAGGAGGGCCAGCGTGGGGAGCGAGACCGCGTTGAGGTAGATCAGATCCCCGGGCCGGGTGCGCACGAGGCGGGCGCGCCGCAGGATCGAGGTCGCGGCGCGGGCTGACTCCGGGCCCGCCACCCGACGGATGGCGGCCGGAAGCGGGTCCAGCGGCTCGCGACCCCGCGCCGCGACGGTCACCTGCGCGCCAAGGCGGCGGTAGTCATCGACGAGGTCGCCGCCTCGCGCCACGACGACGTGGGCGTCGACGGCCCGCTCGCGGGCCAGCCAGCCGAGGAGGTGGGCCAGGTGGAGCGGCGGACCGGTCCGTTCCGCGCCGTGGCCCAGGAACAGGACCTGGCGCGGCGTCGGGGTCATGGCGTCATCGTCGCGTCTGAGGCCACGCCGGGTGGACCACCGGGCGGGGCCCCGGTCACTCGGTGGCGTCCGTCGGTCTCCCGGAGTCCCCCCGCCTGCGATGTGGGTCCAGGGCCAGGACGGCGGTGAGGGGATCGGCGTGGACGACCTCGAAGCCGACGTGGAGGAAGGGCCGCAGGTCGCGAGGGTTGGCCAGCAGGAGCAGGAGGGGCCGCGGTCGTCGGAGGAGGGTCGCCTCGACCTCGGCCGCCACCGACTCGAGCCCGGTGCCTGCGAAGGGGTTGAACAGGTGGACGACGCCCACGTCGTCGGGCAGGGGCCAGGTGGAACCGTCGGCCTCTACCACCTCGACGCGGGGGTCGCGCAACAGCCGGCGGGCATCCTCGACCAGGCTGGGAGCAAGTTCCACCCCGAGGATCCGGGAGAACGGCAGGCGCGACGCCTGCTGCAGGACCCGGCCGCGGCCGCAGCCGAGGTCGACGAAGGCCGTGCGCCGGAGGGCGGGGGGGATCAGCGCCAGCGTCCGCCTCAGCGTCCGGAAGCGCGCCGCCTCGTAGGTGTGCCGGCCCCGGTCCCGATCGGCCGCTCCCTGTGCGCGTCGCGCTGTCCCGGGTCCGAAGCGCGCCGTCCCCCACGCCTCCTCCGCGGCCATGGCGGCCACTCCGGGCACGCGGCCGGGGCGCACCGTCGCGGCGGCGCGCACGAGCCTGGATCTGCTCGTCCGCCGAGCCGGGCCGCGCCGCCACGGCAGGTCGACGAGCAGGGAGCAGGTGACCCGCTCTCCGGCCACGCCGGCCATCCACCCCGCGGCGACGAGGAAGCCGGCCCGCGGGTCGTGGGGGGCGACCCGCGCGTCGAGCCGGCGGATGTCGAGGCGGTCGGCGGCGGCCGCCGCGCCCTCGAGCAGGGCTCGTCCGCACCCCCGGCCGCGATGGTCCGGATCCACCGCCAGGCCGATGAGCCGCCCGAGGTGGGGGTCGGTGTCGAGCGCTCGCCGACGAGCGGCGAGGTCGGCTGACCGGCGGTCCCAGCCCCGTCCCCCCGCCGGCGACGAGGGGACGGTTGCGCCGGTGACTGCGGCGCGGACATTGCGTCCGCCGCGACGCCGGGCGTCGGGGTCCCGCCGACGCCACGCCGAGGTGCGGGTGACGGCGACGACGCCGACGGCCCGGCCCCCCTCCCGTACGACCAGGACCTCGCCGGTCCGACAGCCCAGCTCCAGCCAGGCG
Source organism: Acidimicrobiales bacterium (assembly GCA_038233335.1). Lineage (GTDB taxonomy): Bacteria > Actinomycetota > Acidimicrobiia > Acidimicrobiales > Iamiaceae > Iamia. The sequence continues at coordinate 30,476 of JBBSME010000013.1, forward strand.
GCGAGAGGGCCCTCCGCCCCGCATCGGTCCAACAGCTCGAGGACCGACGCGCGGTCGACGGCCCGGAACCGGTCCGCGTCGGTCATCGCGCCCACCCGACGATCCTCCCACGACAGGGGGTCACCTCCGGGCGTGGCGCAGCACGAGCCGGCGGGCGACCTCGGTGCCGGGCCAGCGGGAGGTGCGGGGCCACGGGACCGGATCGGGGTGACCGCCGAACTTGGCCTTGTAGTCACCGCCACCACCGAGCTCGAACCAGCGGGCGCCCCGCCGCCGCCACCCCGTGATCGCGGCCCACATCAGGGCCTCGTTCGGACGCAGGTTCCGGAGCTCGGGGTCCCCGGCCGCCATCCACATCCCTGCGACCCCGCCGGGAACGCCCGGGAACAGCCCCGACGCCGCCGTCCGCCCGTCGGGGGCCACGGCTCGGAGGACGAGCAGCGTCCCTGGTCGGTGGGTCAGGCGCAGGACGGTGTCGATCCGCTCGAATCCGAAGCGCACCTGCGAGCCGTGCAGGGCGAAGGTCAGTCGGAGGTGGTGGTGCAGCTCGGCGGCGACGGACGCGGTGTGCTCGGGGCCGATCTCCTCGACCGTGACCCCGTCCCTGCTCGCCCTCCGCACGTTCCGTCGGGCCATCGTGCTCATGGCCGCGAAGAGCTCGTCCTCGGGCCTCTGCAGGTCGATGCCGAACCCGGGGAGCTGGTCGGCGTGGAACCGCGGGGCGTCCTCCGTGAGCCCGCGGCGGCTCATGACCTCGAGGTGGTGGCAGCGGAGCGATCCGAACGCGTAGCGCCGCAGCTCGGTCATCAGGGCCGCCGGCGGGACCGGCCGATCCAGGTTGAACCCCATGGCCCCGGTCGTCCAGCCCCGCAGGGGGGCGCCGAGCACCCGGAGCCCTCGGGTGCGGCCGACGGCGCCGGTGAACCATCCCGCGGGCTCCCCGCCGTGGTGCACGCGGGCGACGAGCGGCTCGGCTCCCTGGGTCGCGGCCAGAACGTCGAGCCAGGGGAGGGTCTGGTAGGCGGTCCGGTCCTCCCGGCGGTCGAGGTCGGCCCAGGGGACCTCAGGGGTCGGGATGCGCTCGAAGCGGACCTCGCCGCGAGGCGTCATGCCGGCCGCCGGAGCCGCCGGAGCTCGGTCCCGCCCCGGGTGCGCAGGTGGTCGGCGATCCACCGACGCTCGAGCCGGCCGCGGTCGCGGTCGGTCAGCAGCGAGGTGGCCTGCTGGCTGCGCAGGTGGTCGAGCACCTCTGAGGCGGGCGCGAACCAGGCGTCTCGCTCGGTCAGGTCCCGCAGCGCGCCCACGAAGCGGGGGTCGAGCCGCCCAGCGGGAGCGAAGTCGGTGCCGAAGTGGGTGTAGACGATGCAGACCCCGCCCTCCTCCTCCAGCCGGTCGAGGCGCTCGGGCCGCACCAGGTCGAGGAACGGCTCGATGGTGGGTGCGTGGGTGGAGGCAAACCACCAGTTGACGTAGGGCCGGGCCGGGTCGTGGTAGGGCAGGACGGGGCACGGGCGGAGCAGGTTCGCCGCGGTGAAGCTGAAGTTGCGCCAGTAGTCGATCCGCTGGCGGCACAGGTCACCCCAGAAGTAGGGACTGCGGGGCAGGTGGCCCTCGAAGGCGACCCGCTCGGGTCGGGTCAGCTGCGTGGCCCTGCGGTACAGCCGACCACGGGCGCCGCTGAGGCGGGCCGGCCCCCAGTAGAGGGCCTCCCGGTTGCCGCCGTGGTCGGCGCCGATCCTCGGGTGGTGGCCGAACAGCTCGGTGAAGCGGTCGAGGGCCCGTCGCGTGCGAGCTCGGGGCGAGGGCTCGCTGGTGGCACCGTGCAGCCCGACCTCGTGGCCCTCCTCGGCGAGGTCGCGCACCCAGCGGAGGTAGCCGGGGTCGTCGCAGGTCAAGCCCCCGGGCACCGTCGGTCGCGAGGGGGCGACGGGCCACACGGACTTGGTGATCCGGCAGCCGAGCTCGGAGAGGAGGCGGTAGACGGGTGGGCCGTTCACCAGGTCCATGCCGTCGGTGTCGTCGAACACGGTGAAGGCGAACCGGGCTCCGCCGGGCCACGCCACCCGTGGCGGCTGCACCTAGGCTCGGCCTCGGGGGAGGCCCAGGCCGCGCTCGGCGATGATGCCCCGCAGGACCTCGGAGGTGCCGCCGTAGATGGTGGTCACCTGGCAGTGCCGGTAGGTGGCTTCGATCCACCCGTCGGCCGGCGCGTCGTCCGTGCCGTGGCGACGAAGGCCCTCCGCCCCGAGGATGTCGATCATGTCGGCGGCCGCCCGCTGGTAGTGCTCGGTCGTGTAGAGCTTGGCCATGGTCCCTTCCACACCGGGCAGGGCGCCGGAGGAGGCCAGCCAGGCCGCCTTCCACCCGAGGAGGTTGGCCACCTCGTTGCCGATGGCGGCTCGAGCAAGGCGCTCGCGGACCGAGGGCTCGTCGATGCGACCGCTGGCCCGGGCCCAGGTGAGCCCGTGGTCGAGGAGGCGGACGGCCTCGCCGTACCAGGCCGAGTTCCGCTCGAACACCAGCGCCGTCATCATCACCTTCCACCCGCCGTCGACCTCGCCCACGCGGTAGCGGTCGGGAACCCGCACGTCGTCGTACCAGGTGATGTTCGTGCGCTCGCCGCCCATGGTGTGGACCCGGGTGATGCTGATGCCGGCCTGGTCCATGGGCACCACGAACATGGTCAGGCCCTTGTGCTTGGCCACCTCGGTGTTGGTGCGGGCCAGGAGGAAGACGTACTGGCTCTCGTGGGCCAGGGTCGTGAACATCTTCTGGCCGTTGACCACCCACCCACCTCCCCGATCCCCGTCCAGCTCACCGTGCCAGACTGCCTTGGTCGCACAGGCGGCCACGTCGCTGCCGGCGTCGGGTTCGCTGTAGCCCAGGCAGATCATGATCTCGCCGGTCAGCACCTTGGGGATGATCTCCCCCTTCTGCCAGTCGGTGCCCTCGTGCAGGAGGGTGTGGGCGACCAGGGTGGCCACGCCCAGGCCGTCGACGGGCGCGCCGGACAGGTACATCTCCTCGGTGAGGGCGTTCATCTCCAGCATCGAACGGCCCTGGCCGCCCCACTCCGCCGGCCACCCGGCCGAGATCCAGCCCTCGGCGGCCATGGCCCGGTGCAGGCCCCAGTCGTGGATGGTGCCGGTGTGGTGCGCGGCCTCGATGACCTCGTCGGTGACGTGACGGCTCAGGAACTCGCGGGCTTCGGCCCGGAACGACTCGACCGGTTCGGGGAGCCGGAACTCGAGCCCCTCGCGACGGGGGCGGTCCGGCCGCCGCTCCGGTGCGACCGGGCCCAGGACCACGGACTGATCATCGGCCAACTGGTGGCCGACCGGTCCGAAGCAGCGGTCGGCCACCGCGTGGAGCTCGTCGCGAGGGTCGCCAGCCATGAGCCCGGTGGCCTTGGCCCGGCGGAAGTACAGCTGGATGTCGTACTCCTCCATGAACCCGTAGCCACCGTGCACGTGGAGCGAGGCCGATGCGGTGCGCTGAGCCACATCCGCAGCGAGGGCGAAGGCCATGACCGGGTAGGCGGTGGCTTCGGGTTCGTCGCCATCGAGGGCCCACAGCGCCTTGCGGGCCACCAGTCGAGCGCCTTCCACCTCGGTGGCCAGGTCGGCCAGCCGGTGTTGGAGGCTCTGGAACGAGCCGATGGGAACGCCAAACTGGTACCGCTCGGTCGCGTAGCCGACCCCCAGGTCCAGGGCCCGCTGGGCCAGCCCGACCAGCCACGACGCGGTCAGGGCCCGCCACTCGTCGGCGGCCCGAGCGTGGGCGGCGCCGGCCTCGTCGCCGGAGGCCAGGACCTCGGCCTCGGCCAGGTCCACGTCGGCCGCGGCGAGGGAGCTCAGGGCGACGGGGGCGGTGGCCCCGCCCGAGGCCCACACCAGGTCGTCGCCCCGGAGGGCCAGGACGTGGGCCGCCTGTCCCGCGCCCGGGACGAGGGTGGCGGTGTCGCCCACGGCAGGTCGCGGGGAGGTGGTCGCCACCGCGCCCTCGGCGATGGCCGCCGCCCGTTCGTCGAGTCCGAGCCGGGCCATGGCCCGGCCGGCCACCGCGACCTCGACGACGGGTGCTGCGGCGAGGGCGGCCCCGCACTCCTCCACGGCCACGCCCAGGTCGGCCAGGGTCGAGCCGCCGCCTCCCACCGACTCGGGGAGGGTCATGGCCGGGATCCCCATGGCCACCAGGGCATCCCAGAGGGCGGGGTCGAAGCCGGTGGCCTCGGCGGCCCGTACCTCCTCCGGTCCGGAGAGCTTGCCCAGCAGGCGGGCCGCTCCGTCGCGGATCATCTCCTGCTCGTCGGTCAGAGTGAGGTCCACGTCCCAATGGTAGAACGCGTTCTCGTTCCGGGCCCCACCGGGAAGGTCGGCGGCGCCCGTCGTTGCCGGGCACCGCGGCCCGGGTCAGCCGCCGGCCGTCTCCGGGGGCACGGGCCAGGCGTTGGGGGCGCAGTCCCCGATGGAGTAGGTCTGCTGCATCATCACCGGCGCCGGTGCGCCCGCCGCGGGGCAGTCGACGTGGTCGTGGCCCAGCGTGTGGCCGACCTCGTGGCTGATCACGTAGCTCCGGTACGCGGGGACGTCCAGCCCGGAGGGCTCGGCGCCGAGCAGCCAGCGGTCGAGGTTGATGATCGCCCGCTGGGGCTGGGCGCAGGAGGTCTCTCCCTCGGTGTCGAGCGGGTGGCAGAGCAGGTCGACGGTGGCCGCGGTGGCCAGGGTGACCAAGATGTCGGCATCGGCGGCCACCCGTTGGAGGGAGATGCCGTCCACCGTGGTCCAGCCTCGGGGGTTGGACAAGATGACCTCGACCTCGTCGGCGAAGAGATCCGGGTCGACCCCCGTGCCCTCCTCCACCTCGACCCGGTAGGTGCGCAGCGGTCCGTCGCCCACCGGCTGCCCGGTGTGCAGCGAGGCGACGAACCGGCCCGTGGGGGTGGTGGTCGTGGGGACGGGGCGAGGGGCGGACGGGGCCGGGTCCCCCGTGGTGGGGGTGGTGGTCGTGGGGACGGGGCGAGGGGCGGACGGGGCCGGGTCCCCCGTGGTGGGGGTGGTGGCCTCTGCCGTCCCGGGCCCGTCGGTGACCGCGGGCGTGGGGTGGTGCCCGGCGCGGGTCCCGACCCCGAGCAGGGCCACGACCGCCGTCACCGCCACCAGGAGGCCGCGTCGCCGGCGCAGCTCCTCACGTGTCGGCCTGCGCATCCCCGAAGCGTGCCACGATGGGGGCCATGGAACCGATCGGTCGTCGTTCGCTCATCGTCGGGGCGGCCGCCGCCGTCGGCGCGCTACAGCTGCGGGCCGCAGGCCTGCCCCTCCCGTCACCGCGCCGTCAGGCTCGGCTGGTCGATGATCCCTTCGCCCTCGGCGTGGCCAGCGGCGATCCGACCTCGACGGGGTTCGTGGCCTGGACCCGGCTGGCCCCGGACCCCACCAACGGCGGCGGGGTCGGACCCGATCCGGTCGCGGTCAGCTGGGAGGTCGCGTCCGACGCTGGCTTCGGCCAGGTGGTGCAGTCCGGCCAGGTCACCGCCATCGCCGAGCTGGCCCACTCGGTCCACGTCGACGTCGACGGCCTCGACCCCGACGGCGAGTGGTGGGTGCGCTTCACCGCCGACGGCTTCGACAGCCCCGTCGGTCGGGCCCGCACCCTCCCCGCGTCGGGCACCGCGGCGCTCCGGTTCGGGTTCGTGTCGTGCCAGAAGTACGCCAGCGGGTACTACACCGCTCTCCGCGGCCTGGCCGGGGAGGGCTGCGACCTCTGGCTCCACCTCGGTGACTACATCTACGAGAACGGCGCCACCGGTCCGGTCCGCTCCGAGGGCCCGGATGAGATCTTCACCCTGGCCGACTACCGCAACCGCTACGGCCTGTACAAGAGCGACCTCGACCTCCGGGCCGCTCATCAGGCGGCCCCGGTCATCCCCGTCTGGGACGACCACGAGGTCGACAACAACTACGCGGGCACCGACGGGGTGGGCGGACCCGCGCAGATCATCGCCCGCCGCACCGCCGGCTACCGGGCCTGGTTCGAGCACCTCCCCGTCCGCCTGCCCGCCCCCACCGGGCCGGACCTCACCATCTACCGGCGCTTCGCCTGGGGCGACCTGGCCACGTTCCACATGCTCGACGGCCGCCAGTACCGCGACCCGCAGCCCTGCGCCGACGAGAGCGGCCTGGTGGTCGACTGCCCGGCCCGGCTCGGCGAGGACCGGACCATGCTGGGCGCGGAGCAGCGCCAGTGGCTGTCCGACGGCATCGACGGGTCCGGTGCGGTGTGGGACGTCGTCGGCCAGCAGACCGTCTTCGCCCCCCTCCCGATCGCTGGTGGCTACAACGTCGACCAGTGGGACGGCTACCCGCAGGATCGTCAGCGGGTGTGGGACATCCTCCAGCGCCGCCCCAACCCGGTGGTCTGCACCGGCGACATCCACGCGGCCGGCGTGGCCCAGCTGAACCAGACCCTGGGTGACGCCGGCACCGAGCAGGTCGGCACCGAGCTGGTGGGCACGTCGGTGTCGTCCTCGTTCCTGGACGACCCCGCCATCATCGACGCGGCCCAGGCCATCATCGAGGGGCTCGACTACATCGAGTACGCCAACGTCCGCCAGCGCGGCTACACGGTGGTCGACCTCACCGCCGACGCCATGCGGGCCGAGTACAAGGTGGTCAGCGACGCCACCGTGCCCGACGGCACCATCTCGTCGGCCTTCGTCTACGACCGCGAGGCCCGGATGTCGGTGACGCCGCCGCCGGAGGAGACGCCGCCCGGTGGCGCGCCGCCGGAGGAGACGCCGCCCGGGGGGGCGCCCCCGGGGGGGCCGCCGCCCGGGGGGGGGCCCCCGGGGGGGCCCCCGCCCCGGGGGGGGCGCCCG